>SFLE01000047.1 GCA_004553495.1 Clostridiales bacterium
TTGTTGTTCTTTAATTTATAAGTCGCCCATTTTTAGGATGGTAGGCGCATCCGCTCGCTATTCCTGCCTCCATACCCCCGTCGAAACCGGTACATCCCCATGTTTTCAGGCGCTTTGAGGCGTTATTCTTAGGGGTGCGGGGTTTATGCCGCACCCCGATCTGCTTTACATTTTCTCGGGTTCGGGATAATCAACGCCGAAGGTATCGACGGTGACCTTTTTCATCGCCTGACGATGGATGGGCTTGTCGTTTCTGCCGGTCATGCATTTTGCGATCTTATCGACATTCTCCATGCCCTCGATGACCTTGCCGAATGCGGCATACTGCCCGTCGAGGTGCGGGGCATCCTCATGCATGATGAAAAACTGGCTGCCGGCAGAGTTGGGTGCCATGCTGCGTGCCATGGAAAGCACACCGCGGGTATGCTTGAGGTCGTTATTCACGCCGTTCATCTTGAACTCGCCCTTTATGGAGTAGCCGGGGCCGCCGATGCCTATGCCCTGAGGGTCGCCGCCCTGGATCATAAAGCCGCGAATGACGCGGTGGAATATGATGCCGTCGTAAAACTTGTTCTTTACCAGCGAAATGAAGTTATTAACCGTGTTGGGTGCGATCTCGGGATAAAGCTCAGCCTTTATGATGTCGCCGTTTTCCATCTCGATGGTTACTATAGGATTGCTCATTAGTGTCTCTCCTTCAATGTTCTTTCTATGTCGCGCGCAGCTTCACGCTTTGCATCGTCATTTCGTTTATCATACAGCTTTTTGCCCTTGCAGAGACCAAGCTCTACCTTTACCCTGCTGTCCTTAAAATACAGCGACAGCGGGATGAGCGCAACGCCCTCCTGCATAACTCGGGCATTGAGCTTTACTATCTCGCGCTTATGCATTAGGAGCCTTCTCGGTCGAACGGGGTCTTTATTAAAAATATTACCCTTTTCATATGGGCTTATATGCAGCGAACGCACAAACAGCTCGCCGTTTTTTATCGTGCAGTAGCAGTCCTTCATATTGACAGTTCCCGCTCTGAGGGACTTTACCTCGGTTCCGGCAAGCTCTATGCCGGCTTCAAACCGCTCGAGCACGAAATAATCATGGAATGCCTTTCTATTTGACGCTATCTGCTTTGTTCCGGTCTGCTTCGGCACACGCTCACCTCCCTATCAGCGCCGTATTATAGCACATACCGTGCAAAAATTAAATAACTTTCTGTAAATCAGTTATTTTCCTTGAGAATATTCGCAATATCCACAACGCTTCCGAGCACATAATCAGGCTTGCGCTCGGCTTTCTCCACATCCTCCATGCTGCTCTCTCCGGACAGGACGCACACGGAGACCGCACCGGCGTTCTGCGCTACCGCTATGTCGGTGTAAAGCCTGTCGCCGACGCAGCAGATATTCTCGTTGGGCACTCCGGTCTGCTCGGATATTATGTCAATCATATTGCGGTTGGGCTTACCGATGAAAATGGGCTTGACGCCGCTGGCAGCCGTGAGCAGTGCACATATGCTGCCGCAGTCGGGCAGGACCTCATTTGCCGGCATGGGGCACACCCAGTCGGGGTTTGCGGCGATAAATGCCGCACCATGGCGCAGATAGTGCACCGCTTTATCGAGCTTTTCATAGGTGAGCGTTGTATCAAAGCCGACGCACACGACGCTTACTTTCTCGCCGTCGCCGAGCTTTACGCCGTAGCTCTCAAGCTCGCCGAGAAACGCGGGAGTTCCTACGGGATACACGGTCTCACCGGGATGGCGGCTGTTGAGATACATTGCCGTAGCCATGCCGGAGGTGAAAACATTCTTAGCCTCGCAGGGAAATCCCAGCTTGCGCAGGCGGGTTATATAATCGATGCCGGCGCGGGAGGAGTTATTGGTCAAATATATATACTCCCTGCCGCTTTCGCTTACGGTGTTTATAAAATCGATCGCACCGTCGAACACCTCGTCGCCGAGGTAAAGGGTACCGTCCATATCGAGAAGAAACAGTTTTGTATTAAGCAGCTTATCCATTTTTATACTCCGTTCCAAAAAATATCGGAGATATTATATAGTTTCCGCGCCGTAAAATCAACAACATCTTGCAAATGACCGCCGATATGATACAATTGCATTACTACTTCTAAGGAGTTTGCTATGGACATTTCTTTCAACAACGGCTGGCTGTTCACGGAGGACTACGACTCCGGCTTTGACAACGCTAAAAGCGTGCGGCTGCCGCACACGGCAAAGGAGATCCCGTACAACTATATTGACTGCAAAGACTATCAAATGCTCTGCGGCTACAGAAAGGCGTTTACCGCCCCCGCCGAGTGGGAGGGCAAAAGGATACTGCTCAGGTTCGACGGCGCAGCTCACGAGGCTACGGTGTTCTGCAACGGAGAGCAGGTCGGGGACCATTCCTGCGGCTACACGGCGTTTACGGTAGATATAACAGACCATGTGAGCTTCGGCGGCGAAAATGTCATAGATGTCCGGCTCGACACACGCGAGAGCCTCAATATCCCGCCGTTCGGCTTTGTTATCGACTATCTGTGCTACGGCGGGCTCTACCGCGAGGTAACGCTTCAGGTACGAGACCCCGAGTATATCCGCGAGGTGCTTATAGAAAACACCGATCTGCACGAGATACGGGTGAAGATAGACTGCCCGTGCAGCGATATAGTGTGCGACATATTGGACTGCGGCGGCAGCATAGCTGCAAGCGCATCGGGAAATGCGTTTGAGCTCAATGTGCCGGACAGCCGGCTGTGGTCCGTTGATGATCCGGTGCTCTACACCGCGAGGGTTCGAGCCATGCGCGGCGGAGAATGCGTTGGCGAAGTGTGCATCCGTTTTGGCTTCAGAACGGTGAGATTTGAAAACGACGGTTTCTACCTCAACGGAGAAAAGCTCAAGATACGCGGATTAAACCGCCATCAGGCGTACCCATATGTCGGCTATGCCATGCCGAAGTCGATGCAGAAGCTTGATGCCGAGATACTTAAATACGAGCTTGGCGTTAACGCCGTGCGCACATCGCACTATCCCCAGTCGCACCACTTCATATCGCGCTGCGACGAGCTGGGTCTGCTCGTGTTCACCGAGATCCCCGGCTGGCAGCATATAGGCGACGAGGAGTGGAAGCGTCAGGCGGTGGTAAACACCGGCGAAATGGTGCGGCAGTATATGCACCATCCCTCCATAATGCTGTGGGGCGTCAGGATAAACGAATCGCAGGACTGCGACGATCTTTACAAAAGGACGAACGCCGTTGCGCACCTACTCGACTCCGGACGGCAGACAAGCGGCGTGCGGTACATTGAAAAAAGCCATCTGCTTGAGGATGTTTATGCATTCAATGACTTTTCGCACAGCGGTGGTAATGCCGGACTTAAGCCGAAAAGCTCCGTTACCTCAAAGAAGCACAAGCCCTACCTTGTTTCCGAGTGCAACGGGCATATGTTCCCCACAAAGCCGTTTGACGATGAGCGCCATCGCCTAAGCCACGCGCTGCGGCACGCAAAGGTGCTCGATGCCATGTATGCAGCCGATGATATATGCGGCATATTCCCATGGTGTATGTTCGACTACAACACCCACAAGGATTTCGGCAGCGGCGACGGAGTGTGCTACCACGGTGTTATGGATATGTTCCGCAATCCTAAGCTTGCGGCGGCCGTGTATGCCAGCCAGAGCGATGAAGTCCCCTGCTGCACGGTGTCCTCATCTATGGACATTGGCGAGCATCCGGCGGGCGATATAGGCAAGGTATATGTTTTTACAAATGCCGACAGCGTAAGGCTCTACAAAAACGATGTATTCGTGCGTGAGTTCCTCCCCTGCCGCGAGGATTACCCCGCGATGCCGCATCCTCCGGTCGTAATAGACGATTTTATCGGCGAGATGCTCGAAACGCAGGAGGGCTTTGACAGAAAAACAGCCGAGGACATAAAAGAGTGCCTGATGGCAGTCGCAAAGCACGGTCCGAGCGCTCTGCCGCCGAAGATACTGGCAAAATACGCAAAGCTAATGCTTTTAAAGGGCTTTAAATTCTCCGATGGCGTTGAGCTTTACGGAGAATATGTCGGCAACTGGGGCGGCGAGGCTACCCGCTGGCGTTTTGACGCAGTAAAGGGCGGCAGCGTTGTAAGCACTGTCACGCGCTCACCCGGGCAGCGAGCGCATCTCGAGGTGACGGTGAGCAAGGCAATGCTCTCCGAGGGCGATACATATGATGCGGCGGCGGTGCGCATACGCGCGGTCGATGAGTTCGGCAACACGGCGGTCTACTGGCAGGAGCCGGTCGTTCTGCAATGCATCGGCGCTCTTGAGATAATCGGGCCGAGCATCATTTCGCTCAAGGGCGGCACTGGAGGCTGCTATGTAAAAACCTGCGGCAGCTCCGGCACGGCAAAGCTCAGCGTAAACGATGTTGAAATTGAATTTGAGATAAACGCGTAGGTAAATGTTCGTTATGAAAAGAAAATATACGGTCATCTGCATACTGCTGGCACTGCTTATGCTGCTCGGCGCATGCGGTAAGGACGCTGAGCAGAACATCGGCACCTCCGAAGCGCCGCAGCCGACAGTTGCGCCTACCCCCTCGCCAACACCTGCGCCTATCCCGTCGGACGATGAGCTCGTAAGGGTGAAAGACTATATCCCCGATATCGTCACAGACCTTAAATATGCAACGACTGATAACTTTACGGGTGTTGTCATTTACGATGACAGCACGGCGTACCTGCGCTACGGCACGGTGAAAAAGCTCGCCGCCGCACAGCGTGAGCTTGCAAAGTCGGGCTACAGTCTGCTCATATGGGATGCTTACCGCCCCGTGAGCGCGCAATACTGCCTGTGGGAGATGTGCCCGAACCCCGTGTATGTCGCCGATCCCGCAAATGGATTTTCAAAGCACAGCCGCGGAAACACCGTCGATATAAGCCTTGTTAAAGCAAACGGCGACGCGGTCGAGATGCCCTCCGGCTTTGACGACTTCACCTCGCGCGCCGACCGAGACTACAGCGATGTATCGCAGGCTGCGGGAGATAACGCCCGCTATCTGGAGGAGGTTATGACCGACGCCGGTTTTGTCGGCTATTCCGGCGAATGGTGGCATTACAGCGACAGTACGGAATATCCCATCGTGCAGTAGCTTATAAAACAGAATTAATCATAACCACCAGTAAACTGGTGGTTTGACCTGCCCCTAAAAGGGGCTATTACGACCGTAGCCACTAAGCAGTATTTCG
>SFLE01000023.1 GCA_004553495.1 Clostridiales bacterium
GCAATTCCAGCGGTGTCAGTTTTGTTTTTGTTTGAATGCGCTGGTTGTTGTAGAAATAGATGTAGCCCTCTGCATTCAGTCGCTGCACCTCCGGCAGCATTTTCTGTACTTTCTCGTATTTCCTTGGCATAAATAATTACCCCCTATGTAGTACTTCTATTTTCCTACATAGGGGGTGTTTTGTCTATTGTCCGTTTTTACGGTTCGGTGCACCATCTCGGTGCGGTCAAATTTATATTCTTCAGGCGGAGGCGGTCTCGCCCTTGGGGTGGACGAAAGCAGCTATCGCAAATGCCAGAGCGCCGAACACGACTGCGGGCAGGATCCAGTAAAGACCGAGATCGTACAGCGGAAGCTCCTGAATGAAGGGCACCTTGAGAGTGCACAGAATGCTCGCGCCGATAGCGCCTACGGCTGCCGCGCGGCTGACATAGTCATGGACCTTCGGCATGACGAGGGAGATGAAGATAACGACGAGCGCGGGGGGATAAACGATATCGAGCACCGGCGCCGCTATCGCAACGATGCGGTCAAGACCGAGGTTTGAAACGACTGCGCTGAACACGCAGATGATGATAACGAACGCCTTGTAGGAGACCTTGTTTTTGCACAGCTCGGCAAAATAGGCGGCTGCGGAGCTTGTAAGACCGATGGCGGTGGTAACGCACGCAAGTCCGACGACAACGCCGAAAATTATCATGCCTGCCTTGCCCATGAGAGCCTCGACTATAGCCATGACCAGCTCTGCACGGCCGATCTCGAGACCGTACTGAGCGGAAACGGTAGCGCCGAGATAGCACAGACCCATGTAAACGCCCAGCAGCAGAACGCCGGCGAGCACCGCGGAACCGGCGACTATCTTGAACTTTTTGCCCGACGAGGTGTAGCCCTTATTGGCAACGCTCTGCAGAACGATTATGCCGAACGGCAGCGCCGCCAGCGCGTCCATCGTCTGGTAACCCGCCTTTATGCCGCCGAGCGCGACATTGTCGGCGTTGGGGGTGAGGGAGATCTCACCGAGGGGAGTTGCGATGCCCTTTACGATGATAACAGCCAGACCGATGAGCAGCAGCGGGGTGAGGATGGAGCCCACGATGTCAACGACTGCGGACTGGCGAATGCACAGGAAAAGAATAATTGCGAAGAATACTATAGAGAATACAACGGAGGATATGCCGCTTATATTCGGCACTATTGCCATCTCAAATGTGGTGGCGGCGGTGCGGGGAATTGCGACCATGGGTCCGATGCAGAGTATGAGCGCGCTCATGAGCATAGCTGCGGGGACCTTGCCGAGCCTTGCTGTGACGGCTTCGCTGCTGCCTACGCGCAGAAGCGCAAACACCGCGAAAAGCGCAAGACCTATGTCGGCGATGAAGTACGCCGCGAAACCGCTGAGCCATTCGGGGCCAGCCTCAACGCCGAGATACGGGGGGAAGATAACATTGCCTGCGCCGAAAAACATCGCAAACAACGCAAATCCGACGACTATAATGTCGCGGACGGTGTGGTTTTTCTGCAAATTCATTTGTTGTCCTCTTTCATCTGTTCTTTTTGCTCTCTTTTTTCAGCGTTTGCTTTAAAGCGCTGAAATATCTGAATAAAGCATATCATTTTTTTAATGGCTTAGGAAATTCGCAATATTAAAGCCCTTATTAAAAACTTTAATACTATGCAGAAATAAATTTCATTTTTCCGGACTGTTAACAATTGCGCAAAGCGGTTGAAACGGTGTCGAAAGCGTGGTATATTTGCTTGAATAATAATGCGCAAAGGACGGGGTAAATATGGATGACGGCAGACTCAGAGCGGTTTTAACGGCAGTTGATCGCGGCAGCTTCAGCAAGGCGGCTGCCGAGCTGGGGTATACCCAGTCGGCGATGACGCACCTTGTAAACAACATAGAAGCAGAGCTCGGCTGCACCCTGCTGCGCCGCGGAAGTCACGGTGTTGCGCTCTCCGAGGAGGGCGAAAAGCTCCTGCCGTATATCAAAAGCGTCCTGAGTGCGTGCGACGCGCTGAAAATGGCTGCGTTGGAGCTCGGCAAAACACAGGAACAGCAGCTCAATATCGGCTGCTTTGCCAGCATTGCGAGAAGCGAGCTGCCGACGATTCTGCACCGCTTCGGCGAAAAATACCCCGATATAAAGGTAAATGTGCTCGTGCGAGGCTTTGAAATGCCGAAGCTGCTCGAAAAAGGCGAGGTGCAGCTCGCGCTCGTTGACGAGACCTGCGCCGAGGGCTTCGACTGGACCCCGCTACGCAAGGTGCCGCTGGTCGCGGTCGTACCGCCGAAATTCAAGTGGGATAAGGAAAAAATATCGCTTTCAAAGCTGCTTGAAAGCCCGCTTATATCCTGCCCCGAGCAGTATATTGAAAAGCTGCTGCCGCCGGATACGAAGAAGATCCAGGTAACAGCCACCGATGACGGTACGATACTGTCCATGGTCGCGGGCGGGCTCGGTGTTGCGGTGCTGTCCTCGCTGTCGCTGACGGGCTATGAGGGCACGGTGCGCACGATAGAGCTCGATGAGCCCATAGTCGTAAGGATAGGCGTCGCGGTGAGAAATTCGGCATCGCAGAGCAGCGCCGTTCGCAGGTTTGTAAGGTTTGTAAAGAGCTGCTATCCCGATGAGGGTTGAGGAATAATAAATGATATTTGAACGAGTCACCGACGCAAGACACGAGATGTTCAGCGCCGCAATGGAGCTGTACCACAGCAGCTTTCCGGAGCATGAGCGGCGTCTTGCGCCGTCGCAGAAGCGCATACTCTCCGACCCGGAGTACAACTTCATGCTCATATACAGCGGCGATACCTTCGTGGGACTTATGCTGTATTGGGAGAACGATGATTTTATATATCTTGAGCATTTCTGCACTCTGCCGGAAATGCGCGGCAAGGGTCTCGGCGCAAAGGCGCTAAAAAAGCTCGTCTCCGGCGGAAAGACCGTTATACTCGAGATAGACCCGCCCGAGAATGAAATATCCCGCCGCAGGCGCGCGTTTTACGAGCGCTGCGGCTTTTTGTGCAACGGCTATGACTATATCCACCTGCCGTATAGACCGGAGGACGCCGGTCACAGGCTCGTTATAATGTCAAGCCCCGCTGCCGTTGACGAGGCGCGGTTTGAAGCGTTCAGAGACTATATGCGCAGCCGCGTTATGCTGTCGGCAATGGAGTGATTTTACACCGATTTTACATTTGAAAGATATTTTACATTACGCTTTGAGGATAATATAGAGGTAAACAAGGGAGTGAGAGCGATGATATTTTGTGTTGAAGACGATTCCGGTATTCGTGACCTTATGATATACACGCTCAATGCATCGGGCTTTGAGGCGGTCGGCTTTGCCGATGCCCGCGAGTTTTTCGCGGCTATGGCGCAGAAAACGCCGGATCTTATCATGCTCGATATAATGCTTCCCGGTGAGGACGGCGTATCCGTTCTCAAAAAGCTGCGCAGAAATCCCGCTACGGAGGCGATACCCGTCATTATGGCGACGGCGAAGGGCAATGAGTATGACAAGGTGCTGGGGCTCGACCTCGGCGCGGACGATTACCTTGCAAAGCCGTTCGGCATGATGGAAATGGTGTCCCGCGTGCGCGCGGTGCTCAGGCGCAGCCAGCCCAGAGCGCAGAGCCAGGTGCTCAGGTTCGGCGCGCTGGAGATGAACATACCCGAGCACACGGTCACTGCCGCGGGCAAACGGGTACAGCTCACACTCAAGGAGTTTGATCTGCTGCGCAAGTTCATGGAAAATCCGGAAAGGGCGTTCACGCGCGAGCAGCTTCTGGCAACGGTCTGGTGCGAGGATTTCCTCGGCGAGACGCGCACCGTCGATGTTCACATCGGCACTCTGCGTCAGAAGCTCGGCGCCTGCGGGGGCTATATCCGGACTGTGCGCGGAGTGGGCTATCGTATGGAGGCGTAGTGTATGACAAAGCGTATATTCCGCTCGATATTCGCCGTTGCGGCGGCGGTGCTGCTGGCATCGTTCGTGCTGATAACCGGCGTTTTGTACGAGCATTTTTCAAACAACCAGATGGAACAGCTTCGGGCGCAGACGAGCCTTGCCGCACAGGGTGTGGAGAAAAGCGGCGATGATTATTTCGTCGGGCTCAAGACCCGAAGCTTTCGCGTTACATGGATAGCATCCGACGGCACCGTGCTGTATGACAGCGAAGCCGACCCCGCGGAGATGGAAAACCATGCGTCGCGCGAGGAGGTGAGCCAGGCACTCAAGGACGGTACCGGCGAGAGCACCCGCTATTCCACAACGCTCATGGAGCGGCGGCTTTATTCGGCTCAGCGCCTTTCCGACGGAACGGTCATCAGACTCTCGTGCGTGCAGTACACGCCATTGACGCTGGTGCTCGGCATGATCCAGCCCGTTGTCGTCATCGCTGCTGTCGCGCTCGGCGCTTCGCTGTGGCTCGCATCGGGGCTTTCAAAGCGCATAGTGCGTCCGCTCAATGAGCTCACGCTCGATCAGCCCGAAAAGATACAGACCTATGAGGAGCTGACGCCCCTCACCGAAAAGCTGCGCAGCCAGCAGAACCAGCTTCGCTATCAGGAGCAGGAGCTGCGCCGCAGGCGTGATGAGTTCGACGCAGCCACCGCCGGAATGATAGAGGGACTCGTGCTTTTAAACGAGCAGGGCATCATTCTGAGCATAAACAACGCAGCCACAAGGTTTCTGAATATAAGCCGCTACTGCGTCGGCAAGGATATTCTGTTGCTGAACAATTCCCTTGAGATGCAGGAGCTTCTCGGCAAGGCCCGCTCCGGCGAGCACGGCGAGATGGAGACCATTCACGGCGGCGTTAACTACCGCGTTTACGCAAGCCCCGTTATCTCCGGCGAAAAGGTCACAGGCGCGGTGCTGCTGATAATCGACATGACCGAAAAGGAGAAGGCGGAGCGCCTGCGCCGCGAGTTCTCCGCAAATGTTTCCCACGAGCTCAAAACGCCGCTGCATACCATATCCGGCTGCGCCGAGATACTGGCAAACGGCATTGTAAAGTCCGAGGATGTGCCGCATTTCGCGCTCCAGATCCAGTCCGAGGCAAAGCGGATGATAAAGCTCGTTGAGGACATAATAAAGCTTTCGCATCTGGACGAGGGCGCCGAGGATATGCAGCGCGAGCCGGTCGATCTCAAGACCGTTGCGAGCACGACGGTCGAAAATCTCAAGCCTGCCGCGAAGGAGGCGGGTGTTGAGCTGTCCGTTGACGGCGACAGCGCGGTGATGACCGGCATACCGCAGCTTCTGGAGGCGATAGTGTATAACCTCTGCGAGAATGCGATAAAGTACAATCACTCCGGCGGCTATGTAAAGGTCACAACGCGCAAAACGGAAAAGTCGGTCGTTCTGACCGTTGAGGATAACGGCATCGGTATCCCCGAGGAGCAGCAGGAGCGTATATTCGAGCGCTTCTACCGCGTCGATAAGAGTCATTCCAAGGAGGTCGGCGGCACGGGGCTCGGGCTTTCGATAGTAAAACACGCCGCGGCCCTGCACAACGCGTCTATCAGCATGCACAGCGCCGTCGGCGAGGGCACCAGCATCAGCGTTGTTTTTTAGTTACGCCTTTGGGCACCTACGGATACGGTAATTGCGGTGTCCCGACCGGTGAGTGCCAACGAGACCGGTAAACTGCCGTAATAAATCAATACCGAATGAACTTCAGCAAAACGGAGCAGGTCAGCCTGCTCCGTTTTTTTCAGTGGCGTTTTTTCAGAGGCGGTTTTACGCACCTACGGCAACGGTTTTACATTGATTTTACACAGCACGGATAATTGATTTGATATTCTCCGGTTACAATCTAAAGTGTAAAAAGGTTGTAAAAGAGGAGATAGAGAATGAGTATATTCGACGCGCTTAAAATGATAGGCGGATTGTGCCTGTTCCTGTTCGGCATGAACATCATGGGTCAGGCGCTTGAGAGACGCGCCGGCAGCAGGCTGCGCACCACACTTGAAAAAATGACCGGCAAAACGATGACGGGTTTCCTCACCGGTCTTATGATAACCGCGATAATCCAGAGCTCATCTGCGACCACCGTCATGGTCGTCGGCTTTGTAAACTCGGGGCTCATGACGCTGCGTCAGGCGATAAACGTCATAATGGGTGCAAATATCGGAACGACCGTCACCGCATGGCTTTTGAGTCTCGGCGGCATAAGCGGCGATACGCTTTGGGTGCAGCTTTTAAAGCCCTCGTCGTTCACTCCGGTGCTCGCGCTTGTCGGCATCATACTTTATATGTTCTGCAAGGACGGCAAGAAAAACGACACCGGCATGATCCTGCTCGGCTTTGCAACGCTCATGTTCGGCATGGAGACCATGAGCGGTTCGGTATCGGGACTGCGTGATGTTCCGGCGTTCAGGCAGATGTTCATTGCGTTTACAAACCCCGTACTCGGCGTTCTCGCGGGCGCGGTGCTCACGGGCATAATCCAGTCGAGCTCGGCGTCGGTCGGCATATTGCAGGCGCTGGCTCTGTCGGGTCAGGTAACCTACGGCGCGGCGATCCCCATAATCATGGGTCAGAATATCGGCACCTGTGTAACGGCGCTCATATCCTCCGTCGGAACGAGCAAAAACGCAAAGCGCGCCGCCGTTGTACACCTCTCGTTCAATGTCATCGGCACGATAGTCTGGCTGTCGGTGTTCTGCATCGTCCGCGCAGTTGCGTCGCCGGCAATACTCGGCGAGAGCGCGACAATGTACGGCATCGCAATAGCGCACTCGGCGTTCAATATACTGTGCACGGCGATACTGCTGCCGGCATCGGGAATGCTTGAAAGGCTCGCTATCCGCATAGTGCCCGACGGCAAGAATGCCGAGGGTGAGGCAACTTTAGACGAGCGCCTTCTCGCAACTCCTCCGCTTGCTCTCGAGCAGTGCAGAGTAGTCGCCGAGGACATGGCATACTATGCCTCGGGCGCTATGAAGAGCGCGATGGCATGCATCACAAATTATGACCGCAAGACGACCGATCAGGTGCGCGAGGCGGAGAACATGACAGATAAATATGAGGATATGCTCGGCACATATCTGCTGAAGCTGGGAGCCGAGCCGCTCAGCGACGGCGCGAGCGAGGAGGTCACCGAGCTGCTCAAGCTCATCGGTGATTTCGAGCGCATCGGCGACCATGCGGTGAACATAGTCGAATCGGCTCAGGAGCTGCACGATAAGCAGCTCGGCTTCAGCGCTCCGGCGCAGGAGGAGCTCAGCGTCATGACCGCCGCGGTGAGCGAGGTGCTCGACATGGCGATAAAGGCGTTTGCCGAAGCGGACATAAACGCCGCGAAATGCGTAGAGCCGCTTGAGCAGGTAGTTGACGACTTAAAGGACGAGCTGCGCACAAGGCACATACTGCGCATGAAAAAGGGCGAGTGCAGCATAGAGACGGGCTTTGTCTGGTCCGATCTGCTTACCAATTTCGAGCGCGTGTCCGACCACTGCTCGAATGTCGCGCTCGGCGTTCTCGATGCGCAGAAGCACACCCTCAGTGTCCACAAGACCCAGCACGAGCGCGCCGACGATCCCGATTTCGACACCGCTTACCACAGATATTCCGAAAAATATGCCATATAGGTCACATAGAAAACTCCGGAGCGTTCTGCACCGAACCGTAAAAAACGGACAATAGACAAAACACCCCCTATGTAGGAAAATAGAAGTACTACATTCTTATTTTCCCGCATAGGGGGGCTTTTTTGTGCTGTCCGTATATTCTGGCGCAGTGCTCATAGTCGGCGGAGCGCTGGTGGGCGAACTTAAAATGCCCAAAAAGGCATAAAATTGACCGTCTCGGCTCGAAAAAATTTGTTAAAATCGTAAAAACGGCAAAAAAGCACTTGACAAATCTGTTGTACGGCGCTACTATGCCCCCGTCGAAACAAACTTGAGGAAAGGCAGGAAGCATTCATGAAGAAGCTGAGCGCAAACATGATGATGATGTACATGTGCATGTGCCGCATGTGCATGTTTCGTCGCGCTCAATTCGGTTCGATGCTTTCTGAAAACTGTTTGACGGCTTAAAAGCCGGAACGCCTTTAGGATAACAAACAGCGGAAGGTCAAGAACCTGCCGCTGTTTTTTTATTTCGCTGCTTGAAAGGAGCTGTGCCGTATGAAATGGCTGAGAGAACGAATGTGTCCCCGTGACACAGAGGACATTAGTTTAAACACGACCCATCAAAAATTTAGATTCAAGGAGAAAACGAAAATGAAAAAGTTTACTAAGATAATCGCACTTGCACTCGCAATCGTCCTCGCATTCAGCCTCGTAGCCTGCTCAAATAACGGCGGCAACGCAACGGACAAGGTCATAAAGATAGCAGTTCCCAACGACACCACCAACGAAGCCCGCGCACTGCTCCTGCTCCAGGAAGCCGGCATTATCAAGCTCAAGGACGGCGCAGGCATCACCGCAACCAAGAACGACATCGTTGAAAATCCGTACAATGTTGAGATCGTTGAGGCAGAGGCCGCAGCCATCCCCCAGCTCCTCCCCGATGTTGACTACGCGGTCATAAACAGCAACTACGCCATCAACGCAGGTCTCAACCCCGTTAAGGACTCCCTGTTCAAGGAAGGCTCCTCCTCCGCATACGGCAACATCCTCGCAGTTAAGTCCGGCAATGAGAACACCGATGCCGTAAAGGCGCTCAAGGCAGCTCTCGAGAGCAAGCAGGTAGCAGACTTCATCGCAGAGAAGTACAACGGCTCCGTCATCTCCACCGTAGATAACCCCACCGACGGCTTTGACAGCAGCGTTGACTATGCATCACTTGCAGGCACCACCATTTCCGTCGCAGCATCTCCCACCCCGCACGCAGAGATCCTCGAGATCGTAAAGGACATCCTCGCCAAGAAGGACATCACCCTCGACATCCAGACCTACAACGACTATGTAATTCCCAACACCGTTGTTGAAGACGGCACCGTTCTCGCAAATTACTTCCAGCACACTCCCTACCTCGACGATTTCAATGCCCAGCAGAACACCCACATCGTTTCCGTCGGCTCCATCCATGTCGAGCCCATGGGTCTGTACGGCGGCACTCAGACCACTCTTGACGCAGTAAGCGGCAAGTAATCAACGCAGGAGGGAAACGCTCATGATAGAATTAAGAAATGTAAGCAAGACCTTTGACTCCGGTACCGGAGAGGTGGATGCGCTAAAGGGCGTTTCCCTCACTATCGAAGACGGCGATATATACGGCATCATCGGTATGTCCGGCGCCGGCAAGAGCACTCTTGTTCGATGCATAAATCTTCTCGAAAGACCCAGCAGCGGCGAGATAATAGTAAACGGCGAGCGGCTCGACACCATGAGCCCCGCCGAGCTCAGATCGGCCAGACGCGATATAACGATGATATTCCAGCACTTTAACCTGCTCATGCAGCGCACCTGCCTTAAAAACATCTGCTTCCCGATGGAGCTTGCGGGCGTTAAAAAAGCCGACGCGGTGAAAAGAGCGAAGGAGCTCCTCGAGCTCGTCGGACTGCCGGATAAGGCGAATGCCTATCCCGCGCAGCTCTCCGGCGGCCAGCAGCAGCGCATAGCGATAGCCCGCGCGCTGGCGACCGAGCCGAAAGTGCTGCTGTGCGACGAGGCTACCAGCGCCCTTGATCCCAAAACAACGCGTCAGATACTTGAGCTTATAAAGGACATAAACCGGAAGCTTGGTATAACCGTTGTTATAATCACCCACCAGATGAGCGTTGTAAAAGAGGTCTGCAACCATGTTGCCATCCTCGACGAGGGTCAGGTGGCTGAGGAGGGACTCGTTGCGGCGGTGTTTGCCGCCCCAAAGTCGGCAGCCGGACGCAGACTCGTATTCCCCGGCGGCGTTGATGAGATGGTATCCGATCCCGCAGCCGAGCGCAGAGTGCGCCTTATCTTCCACGACAGCCAGACGACGGCGATACCGCTCGTTGCCCGCCTTGCGTCGGAGGAGAACATATTCTGCAATATCATCTCGGCGTCCACGCAGAAGCTTTCCGAGGAGGTCTACGGCAGCCTGCTCATAGGCATACCCAGCGCGCAGTACGACCGCGCGATAGCATTCATTTCAAATGTCGCAAATGTAACGGCAGAGGAGGTTGACGGCAATGTACAGTGATCTGTTTTCCGAGCAGTCCATTCAGGATTTGCTGACGGCTCTCCCCACTCTGCCCACCGCCGTGTGGGAGACATTCTATGTGACCGTTCTGAGCACCGTGCTGGCGCTCGTTATCGGTCTGCCCCTCGGCGTTCTGCTCGTCACCGGTGAAAAGGGCGGCGTTCTGCCGCTTCCGGCGTGGCTCATGCATGTGCTTAATGTGATAATAAACCTGCTGCGCTCGATCCCGTTTCTCATTCTAATGATAATGGTCCTGCCGCTTTCGCGCGCCATCATAGGCACGGCGGTAGGTACGACGGCCACCATCGTTCCGCTGGTCGTGGCGGCGTTCCCGTTTGTTGCAAGGCTCGTTGAGAGCAGCCTGCGCGAGCTTGACGGCAACATCATTGAGGCCGCGCAGAGCATGGGAGCATCGCCCATGCAGATAATCTGCAAGGTCATGATCCCCGAGAGCGTGCCCTCGCTCATTCAGAATTTCACCATCGCCCTGACCACCATCCTCGGCTACTCGGCAATGAGCGGCATCATCGGCGGCGGCGGACTCGGCAAGATCGCCATAGACTACGGTTACTACCGCTACAAGTACCTCATTATGATAGTTGCCGTTATCCTGCTTATCATCCTCGTGCAGCTTTTCCAGAGCCTCGGAACATATCTTGCACGGCGCAGCGATAAACGCCTTAAATAATATATAGCATATAGTGTAATGAAAGCGCCTCGCGGAAAGACAACCGCGGGGCGCTTCAGCATTCGTCAAATGTGGTAAAATTATCAATCTTTTTGCCCCAAAACTGTTGAATATGCTGCATTAGGGTGTTAAAATGTCCATGGAGTTTGACCTGCTAAATATATATGAAAGGAAGCTCGTCCATGAAATTTTCAAGCAAGATTGAAAAGTGCGGCCTTTCCCCTATGAGAAAGTTCGCTCCCTATGCCGCGGAAGCGGTCAAAAAAGGCAAGAAAGTCTACCACCTGAACATCGGTCAGCCCGATATTGCCACTCCCGAGGCATATTTTGACGCGGTGAAGAACTTTTCCCAGCCGGTGCTGGCTTATGCACCGTCCGACGGAGTTCCCGTCATGATCGATGCGATAGTCGATTACTACGGCAAGATCGGCGCGCCCATAACCAACAAGCAGGTGCTCATAACCACCGGCGGCTCCGAGGCGCTGCAGATAGCTCTCTCCTGCATTCTCGACGAGGGCGATGAGATAATCGTTCCCGAGCCGTTCTATCCCAACTATTCCACCTTCGTAACGCTCACCGGCGCTACTATCCGCCCCGTCACCACCAAGCCCGAGGAGGGCTATAAGTTTGCGGTGCGCGAGCGCATCGAGGCGTGCATCAACGAGCACACCCGCGCGATAATGTTCACAAACCCCGGCAACCCCACCGGTACCATCCTCACCGAGGAGGAGCTCAAGCTCATGGCTGACATAGCCAGGGAGCACGATCTGTTCATCATCGGCGACGAGGTCTACCGCGAGTTTGTTTACGGCGGCGAGAAGCTCATGAGCCTTCTGCAGCTTGAGGGCTATGAGGATAATGTTGTGGTTATCGACTCCGTTTCCAAGCGCTTCAGCGCCTGCGGCGCGCGCATCGGCTGCGTCATAACCAGAAACAAGGAGCTCTACAACAACGCAATGAAGTGGTGTCAGGGCCGTCTGTGCGCATCGACTATAGATCAGGTCGCGTCCGCCGCTCTCTACACCGTGGGACCCGAGTATTTCGACGCTGTCCGCAGTGAATACTGCGCCCGCAAGGACACCCTCGTTGAGGGACTCAAGAAAATACCCGGCGTTGTCTATTCCGAGCCGAAGGGCGCGTTCTATGTCATGGCGGCTCTGCCCGTTGACGATGCGGAGAAGTTCCAGATCTGGATGCTCGAGGAGTTTGACGATAACGGCGATACGCTCATGTTCACTCCCGCAGAGAGCTTTTATAAGACCCCGCACACCGGCGTTAACGAGATCCGCATGGCGTATGTCATAAACGAGAAGGACATCACCCGCTGTATGGAGCTGCTCAAGAAGGGCATCGAGGCATATAACGCCAGATAATTAATTGAATGCAATAGAAAAGCCACTCTCCGTCGGAGAGTGGCTTTTCATTATCAGTAGTATACCTCGTACAGGAAAAGTCCGCATGCGGGAGCGGTGTGACCGGCGTTTTCGCGGCAGCGCGAGTCGAGCACGGCAGCAACATCGGCAGCCGTCAGGCGGTGAGCGCCGACATCTATGAGCGTTCCGATGATTATGCGCACCATGTTGTACAGAAATCCGTTTCCGGATACGAAAAATTCGATGCTCGGACCCGCGCACTCGATGCGAATTTCATCCACCCGCCTCACGGCGGATTTTTTCATGCGCTTATTCGAGCAGAATGCTGAAAAATCGTGCGTACCCAGCAGCACCGCGGCTGCGCTTTTCATGGCATCAAGGTCCAGCTCCTCGTTTATGTGGTAAACGAATTTGCGCTCGAACACATTCTGAACGGGGCTGTTATAAACGCGGTAGAGATATGTCTTCCCGACGCACGAGAGCCTTGCGTGAAAGCGGTCGGGAGCGGCGGAGAGCGTGAGCGCCGCAATGTCCTCAGGCAGCACCGCGCGCAGCTTTTTTAGTATCTCCTCGGGAGGCATATCCGAAGCTGTGCGGAACGATGCCACCTGCATCTTCGCGTGTGCTCCGGCATCGGTGCGCCCCGAACCGTTTACATCGACGGGCTGCTCGAGAATGCGCGAAAGCGCCGTTTCGAGCTTCTGCTGTATCGTGTTTTGCGTGTTGCCCTGCTTCTGCCAGCCGCGGTAGCGCGTGCCGTCGTAGCTTAGGGTGAGCTTGTAATTTTTCATAGCGTGAGCCTGTATTTTCTGAGCATATACGCGGGGAAGTACGACTGCTTTGCCTGCCGCAGCCCCTCGTCGCCGACATCGTCCTCGCGGTTTATGTATTTGATGCCGCAGCTTTCCAGCTCCGTGCGGGAAAACAGCATATTTATCATCTGGAATGCGCCCTTGTACTCGCGCATCGCCTTCTCGATGTGAACGATGAGCGTGTCGCCGCGCACCTCTCCGATGCAGAACGCGGCAACATCGTCGCCGCAGCGCAGCTCATATCCGGTGCAGCCGTAGGCGGCAAAGTCCTCGAGCACCTCGCGGGTGTGCTCATTCTCGTACGCCGCGAGCTCGGACTCCGGCGTGTCCGACCAGCCGTGGCGACAGCATTCGGCAATGCATTTGGAGTTTTCCACCGTTATCGGAACGAGCCGGTAGTCGGGATAGAGCTTCTCAAACTGATGGATGAGGTTGCGCTTTTTGCTGTATTTCTTTCCGGCGAGGAATGCAAGATCCTCGGCGTTATACATATAGTCGGCAATGTCCGGCTCCTCTACGGCATCAAACGAAAAGCTCTGCCGGAGCTCGTCGAGAGCGCCCTCCGGAACGAGGCTGAGTGTCAGCGGCTCGGGCGTGAGCGCCCGAAGGCACTTTATATTTTCGGTAAGCGAGCTTTCTCCGAGCGGGAGCAGATAGTCGTACTCCGCGCCCTCAAAGCGGGACTTCTCGCGCATGAACAGGGTCTCGTTCTCAATGGCATATTCATAGCCGAAGCGGTCAGCCCACATGAAAACGCCGAGCACCGAAAAATCACATGAGCGGTACTGCGCCTGAAGGTAGGGCTTCAGTATTTTCACATCATCTAATGTTATCTTTTTAAAATTCAAGCGGATCTCCTCTTTGCCAAGTGATGCGGTCATTATAACATATTGCCTGTAAAAATAACAAGAGCGTTCATAACGGCTGCCACAGAGCGCAAAAACTCAGCAAAAGACATAAAAAGCCATGCCGCAGTACTTTTTTTATTCATAATTATGTGTTACAATGCAATCTGTAGAATTATCCTTACGAATGGAAGGCAGTAGAAATGGGTTTTTTTAATAAGCTTTTCGGCAGCCACACTGACCGCGAATTGAAGAAGATATATCCTCTCGTCGATAAGATCGAGGCGCTCGAGCCCAAGATGCAGGCGCTCTCGGATGATGAGCTCCGCGCAAAGACAGCAGAGTTCCAGGAGAGATACGACGGCGGCGAGGATCTCGACTCCCTGCTTCCCGAGGCGTTTGCCGCGGTAAGAGAGGCGGCGTGGCGAGTTCTCGGCATGAAGCCGTTCAGAGTTCAGCTTATAGGCGGCATTGTCCTCCACCAGGGGCGCATCGCCGAAATGAAGACCGGTGAAGGCAAGACCCTTGTCGCGGTAATGCCGGCGTACCTCAACGCCATAACCGGCGACGGCGTGCATATCGTCACCGTCAACGACTACCTTGCAAGGCGCGACAGCGAGTGGATGGGTAAGGTGCACAGATTTATGGGACTGAGCGTCGGTCTTATCGTGCATGGGCTCAGCAACGAGGAACGCAAGCAGGCATATGCCGCCGATATAACCTACGGCACGAATAACGAAATGGGCTTTGACTACCTGCGCGATAACATGGCGATATACAAGGAAAACCGCGTCCAGCGCGGTCACGCGTTCGCCATCGTCGACGAGGTGGACTCCATACTCATCGACGAGGCCAGAACGCCGCTCATTATCTCCGGTCAGGGCGATGAGAGCACCGACCTTTACCGTCAGGCAAACGACTTTGTCGCGGGACTTAAAAAGAAGGTCTATGCCTCCACCGACTCCAAGGAGGAAGAGGACGAGGATATCGACGCCGACTACATCGTCGATGAAAAGGCGCGCACCGCAACGCTCACCGCGCGCGGCATTGCGAAAGCCGAGCGGGCATTCAACCTTGAAAACTATGCCGATATCGAAAACTCAACTCTCACGCACCATATAAATCAGGCGCTGCGCGCGCACGGCATCATGAAGCGTGACATAGACTATGTCGTAAAGGACGGCGAGGTGCTCATCGTTGACGAGTTCACGGGCCGTATCATGCTCGGCAGACGCTACAGCGAGGGCCTGCATCAGGCAATCGAGGCAAAGGAGCACGTTGATGTTCAGCGCGAGAACAAGACACTTGCAACGATAACCTTCCAGAACTATTTCAGACTTTATGACAAGCTCTCCGGTATGACCGGTACCGCCGTCACCGAGGAAGAGGAGTTTGCGTCTATCTACAAGCTCGATATAGTCGAGATACCGACGAATAAGCCCGTTGCGAGAAAGGACTGGCCCGATGTCGTTTACAAGACCGAGGCGGGCAAGGACCGCGCGATAATCGAGCAGATAATGGAGTGCCACGAAAAGGGTCAGCCCGTTCTGGTCGGCACCATATCCATTGAAAAGAGCGAGTATCTTTCAAAGCTTCTGAAGGCGCGCGGGATAAAGCACAATGTCCTCAACGCAAAGCACCACGAGAAGGAAGCGGAGATCGTCGCTCAGGCGGGCAAGCTCGGCGCGGTGACCATTGCGACCAACATGGCAGGCCGTGGTACCGATATAATGCTCGGCGGCAACGCGGAGTATCTTGCGAAAAACGACCTGCGCAAGGCGGGCTTTGAGGAAAATGTCATAGCCGAGGCAACAGGCTATGCCGAGACCGACGACGAGGAGATACTGCGCGCCCGCAAGCTGTTTGCGGAGAAAATGCAGGAGCACAAAGCCGTGTGCAGCGAGGAAGCCGAAAAGGTGAAAGCGGTCGGCGGACTGTTCATCCTCGGCACCGAGCGCCACGAGTCAAGGCGAATAGACAATCAGCTGCGCGGCCGTGCCGGCCGTCAGGGCGACCCCGGTGAGAGCCGGTTCTATATAGCGATGACCGACGATGTCATGCGTCTGTTCGGCCCTGAGAGAATGACGAATATGATGGAGACCCTCGGCGTTGACGAGGATACTCCGCTTGACCACAAAATGCTCTCCGGCGCTATCGAGCAGGCGCAGAAGACCGTTGAGAGCCGCAACTTCCAGACCCGTAAGAGCGTTCTTGAATACGACGATGTCATGAACCAGCAGCGCAATATCATCTATGACGAGCGCCGCAAGGTGCTTGACGGCGAGGATCTGCGCGAGAGCATCGACAAGATGATCTCGGAGTTTATCTCCACCACCGTAAACGATGCCCTGCACGGCGGCACCGCCGAAAATCAGGAGCATTTAAACGAGGTCATAGCCCCGTTCGAGAAGCTGTTCCTGCCCAAGGGCGCGATAAAGTTCGAGGAACTCAGGGGCGCAAAGGCTCAGCAGATAACGGATAAGGTATACGACATCGCAAAGCAGGTCTACGCAAAGCGCGAGGAGGAGTTCGGCACGGGTCCCGACGGGCAGCCCGTTATGCGCGAGATCGAGCGCGTTATCATGCTGCGCGTCGTTGATGAGTACTGGATGGATCACATCGACGCAATGGCGGAGCTCAAGCGCGGCATCGGTCTGCGCGGCTACGGAAATGTCAAGCCCATCGACGCTTATAAGCGCGAGGGCTACGATATGTTCGAGGCGATGATAAACGGCATCCGCGAGGAGACGGTGCGCCGCCTGTTCACCATCCGTGTGCGCAAGGAGCAGACGCTTGAGCGCAAGGCGGTGGCAAAGAATATGGCGGCCAATGTCGGCGGCGAGGTGCAGAAGAAAAAGCCTGTTAAAAAGGCTCCCAAGCCCGGGCGCAACGATCCCTGCCCCTGCGGAAAAATGAAGGCTGACGGTTCACGCAGACTCAAATACAAGGAGTGCTGCGGCAGAAACGATTGATGAGGAAGCACAATGGCATTCACTGAAAACAGGCAGCACGGCTGCGTATATATGACATCGGACAAAATAAGCGCAAGGCATATGTTCACAACGCGCATAGGCGGCGTGAGCAAGGGCGTTTTCGCATCGTGGAACCTCGGCGTAAACCGAGGCGATGATGAAGCCGCCGTGCGCGAAAACTGCAGGCTCGCGGGTCAGATCATGGGCTGCGGCGAAAACGATTTCGTCGTAACAAAGCAGGTGCACGGACGCCTCGTGCACCTCGCTCAGGATGCCGACCGCTACATCGTCGGCGGCGATAAGCGCATAGAGTGCGACGGGTTTGTGACGAACATCAAGGGTCTGCCGATAATGATATACATTGCCGACTGCGTGCCGGTGCTGATGCACGATCCCGCGGCGGGCGTTATCGCCGCGGTACACTGCGGCTGGAAAAGCAGCGTTCAGGATATTCTCGGCGCAGCGGTGGAGAAAATGTGCTCGCTCGGCGCAAAGCCGGAGAGCATCCGCGCCGCCATAGGCGCGAGCATCGGCAAATGCTGCTTTGAGTGCGATGATGATGTGCCCGCGGCGGTGGAGAAGTACCTCGGCGGCGATACCGAGGGACTGCTTGAGAAAAGGGAAAACGGCAAGACCCATGTCGATCTGCGCGGCGCGAACGCGAGAAGGCTCATGCAGCTCGGCATTCCGGCTGAGAATATAGATGTTTCCGACGAATGCACGATGTGCCTGCCGGAGAAATACTGGTCGCACCGCAGAACCGACGGAGTGCGCGGAAGTATGGCGGCGGCAATAGTGCTTTGAGGTGTGCGTATGTCTAAAATAAAAAGAGCGCTGGCGCTGCTGATGGCGCTGCTGATGGCGGCTTCGGCGGCAGCCTGCGGCACTGCCGATGATAACGCCGACGATTATGTCAAGGGCAATAACCCCGGCAAGGAGCTGGGGCAGACCGTTGCCGCCGACGATATATTTTCCCTTAACTGCAATAAAAGCTACAGCATGAATCCCCTCGTTGCCACGAACACGAACAATCAGCTCGTGTGCGCGTTCGTTTACGAGAATATGGTCGAGGTCGATAACAGCTTCGAGGTCAGCCCCAATGTCATAACCGAGTGGGAGACCACCGACGGCGGCTCGCGCTGGGTGTTCAAGGTCGCCTCGGGGAAGACCTTCCACGACGGTCAGGCGCTCACGGCGACGGATGTGTCCTACTCACTCCAGTGCGCCATGCGCTCGGACAGGTTTAAAGCGCGCCTTAGCTATGTCGGCGGCTGCTCGGCTCAGGATTCCGAGACCTTTGTAGTTAACCTTACCAAGAAAAATATGCAGTTTTACAAGCTGCTGACCATACCCGTCATCCAGTATGGAACATATGAGCAGGCATACCCCGGCGGCTCGGGCCCCTACGCCTATGCCGACGACTATAACAGCCTGAATGCGTACGAAAAGTACAAAAATTCGGCTACTCTGCCGCTCAAGACGATATACCTCAAGGAGTATGTCGGCACGGAGGAGACCATATCCGCATTTGCCGACTCGCTCATTGACCTTATCCTAAACGATCCGAGTGCGAACACGAATATCGGTTACGGAAACGCAAACGAGATCCGCGGCTATAACACGACGAATATGCACTATATCGGCTTTAACTCGCACAGCGCAAATTTCGCAAACGAGTTTATCCGCTTTGCGATGAACTATGCGTTCGACCGCGATTACATAGTCACCCAGCTCGGCGGCTACGCGCTTGCGACAACGCTGCCGGTCAGCCCCGCGAGCAGCCTGTATAACGAAAGCTATGCAAATCAGTTCCGCTATGACCTGAACAAAGTGCAGGAGATATTCTCGAACGCCGGCATGAAGGATTATGACGGCGACGGCTTCCTTGAGATAAAAAACGGCGAAGCGCTCACGAAGATAAATCTTAATTTCCTCGTTTACAGCGGCAGCACCGTCAAGGTGAACGCCGCGAAGAAGTTTGCCGAGGATATGAAGTCGGTCGGACTTCAGGTAACGGTCAATAAGCAGGATTGGGACAGCTACCGCAAGCTCGTCGAGGCGGGCAATTACGATATGTACTATGCCGAGGTGCGCTTAAATTCCGATTTCGACCCCAGCAAGATACTGTTTACCTCCGCAACGCTCAATTACGGACAGTTCAGCGACTCAAAGCTTGAGGAGGTCGTGGGGCTCTACCTTGCGGCTGACGATTCCGGACGCAAGGAGGCGTGCGACAATATGTGCGCCTACATTATAAATAAAGCGTATATCGTGCCGCTCTGCTTTGAAAAGCACCAGCTCATAAGCCACCGCGGAGTTATCGAGGGCATAAAGGCAAGCGAGAATAACCCCGTTGGCAATCTCCCGAATTGGACGGTCAAATTTGAAAATGTGAAAAAACCCGAAACAACGGAATAAATATGAAATGGAGAGGTGTCAGATGACAGACAAGGAGCTTTTGGCGATCGCGAGAGAGGCGTCCGGCAAAGCATATGTCCCGTATTCAAAATTTGCCGTGGGTGCGGCGCTCGAATGCAAGGGGGGCAGAGTCTTCACCGGCTGCAATGTGGAAAATGCAGCGCTGGGCGACACTATCTGCGCCGAGCGCACCGCCTGCGTAAAGGCGATAAGCGAGGGGTACAGGGACTTCGTGCGCCTTGCCATTTATGCCGAGAGTCAGAACTATTGTATGCCCTGCGGCTCGTGCCGCCAGTTTCTCTCGGAGTTCAATAACGGCGAGCTCGAGGTGCTCTGCTGCAGGGCCGACGGCAGATATGTCAGCTACCGGCTGAAGGAGCTCATGCCCTATACATTTAATTATTGATATGGAGCTTGAACAACTGCGCGCCTTCGTCGCCGTGGCGGAGGAAAAAAGCTTCACAAAGGCTGGGGAGCGGCTTTATATGAGCCACTCCACCATGTCGCGCGCCGTTTCCGCTCTGGAAACGGAGTTTTCCGTGCGCCTTGTCAGCCGCGATAACCATGTCGCGGGGCTCACGCCCGACGGCGAAAAGCTCTATAAAATGGCGCTTGAGCTGCTCGATATGGCGCGGAAGATAGAGGATGCAATGAAATAACCAAAAAACATCACAAATTTTCTGCAAAAATCACTAAACTCCCTCTTGACACTAAGGGGGAGTTTTGGTATTCTATTAAAGCGCCTGTGCGTTGCTGACGGGCGTATTATGCGATGAAGCGGGAGATTGCTCGCAAGGCGAGGTAACTTCCGTGGAGTATGTCCGGTACCGATGCCATTTCGGTACATAATCGGGCGGCTGAAGCGTACTGCACATGGTGTATATCGCCTGTACGGTATCAGACCGGCTGAAAGGGCCGGTTTGTTTTTCGGACAGGGTTTGATACACATGGATGAGTGTGCAAATTCGTTTCATCCGTACGGGACACTGAGGCGTATCCCAATGAACGCCGAAAAAAACTGTACGAAAAAGGAGAAAAATCAATGGCAAAGCAGAACATGATCCGCATCAGACTCAAAGCTTACGATCATCAGCTGATCGACAAGGCGGCGGAGACCATCGTTGAGGCTGCAAAGCGCACCGATGCACAGGTCTCTGGACCCATTCCCCTGCCCACCAAGACCGAGATCGTCACCATCCTCCGCGCTGTTCACAAGTATAAGGACAGCCGTGAGCAGTTCGAGCGCCGCACTCACAAGCGCCTGATCGATGTGATGAATCCCACCCAGAAGACGGTCGAGGCTCTTATGTCCCTCGAGCTGCCCGCAGGCGTTGAGATCGAGATCAAGCTCTAATCGCAAAACCCCATAAACCCCAAGTAACCCAAGTAAATGACCCATAGTCCGTAACTTGCGAATGCGGACGGGTTAAGTTGCCAGCCTCTGACCGTGAGTTAAGCGAGGCAACCAATAACCGATAGGAGGAAAATTATAATGAAGAAAGCCATTATCGGCAAGAAGGTCGGCATGACGCAGATCTTCGACGAAATGGGCAAGGTCATCCCCGTGACCGTCATCGAGGCAGGCCCCTGAAAAGGAAGGCTACTCGGCAGTCCAGCTCGGTTACGAAGAAGTATCCGAAAAGCACATCTCCAAGCCCGAAGCAGGTCATCTGAAGAAGAATGGTCTGGGCATGGTAAAGTACCTCAAAGAGTTCAAGCTCGAAAACGCTGATGAGATGAATGTCGGCGATGTTCTCAAAGCCGATGTTTTCGCAGAGGGCGACAAGGTCGATGTTACCGGCACCAGCAAGGGCCACGGCTACGCAGGCGTTATAAAGCGCCACGGCGCACAGCGCACCCCCACTAGCCACGGCGGCGGTCCTGTTCACCGTCACGCAGGCTCCATGGGCTCCTGCACTGACCCCAGCCGCATCTTCAAGGGCAAGATCGGCGCAGGTCACATGGGCGTAGACCAGGTCACCGTTCAGAACCTGGATGTCGTCAAGGTAGACCCCGAGCTTAATATGATAGTTATCCGCGGCGCTATCCCCGGCCCCAAGGGCGGTCTTGTTTATGTCAAGAGCACCGCAAAGGCCGCACCCGTCAAGAAGGGCGAGGGCGCTGGCATCAGCCTCAACCCGCAGAAGGCATCTGCTCGTGTCAACCCGCAGAAGGCTTCCGCGCGCAACAAGTA
>SFLE01000048.1 GCA_004553495.1 Clostridiales bacterium
AGCTCCGGCTTTTCGTTGAAAATATACGGAATATATGCTCCCATACCGCGGTCGAGCATTATGACGATAACATTTTTACCGTTTTTGCTCAGTTCCATGTGCGGCCGAGCGTCATCATCCTTGGCATTTTCGATCAGGGCATCCACAGACTTGAAGATGCCGACAGAATTTATCACCGACATACATCCAAGCGCTATTATGCCAACGATTATTATTCCTGGAATATGCTTTTTCCATCGTCCGGCAGCGATATAGAGAACCGCCGCAACAGCTAACACTACCGCAAGGTTTATAAGCATCTGCTTTGCCGTGAAAAACATTCCGTCGTCAAACTTAAGGCTTGACGAGAGGTTTCCGAGACCGCGGCCAAAGAACATATAGTTCACTATAGCAACGCCGCACAGCGCCCATATAGCCTTGTCCATGATCTCCTTGCCCGACGGATTTGCCAGCCAGTAGAATATCCCGCACCATATGACGAATGTACCGAATGCAAGGCAGAATGCGCTGACTATATACCATGCGGGGTGGCAGAATACCACCATATCGACAAATTCCTGCGGCGAAGAGTTTATAACGGCGGAGGGTATGAGCGCGCCCATAAGCACTGAGAGAAACACCCCGCCGGAAATGAACATCCTTTTATCCGGATGTGGCTCTTTTTTGACGCGCGGAGCGCGTTTCTTCTTCAAAACAGAGCTCAGGATAGGAAGCTGTAGCACAACGCCCAGGCCAATAAAGAAAGCCAAACGCAGTGGCGACGATGTGCCATAACAGCAAATACCAAAACCTGCGCAGGCGACGCCGCAGACACAGGCGAGCCACGCCAGTATCTTTTCGGCATGCTTGAGCTTATAGAATATCGTTTTTATAAGCGAAAACAGATTGTTGAGAGTCCAGTAGAATACAAGTCCCGCGGGCGAGGTGTACAGAAAAACGAGGAAAAACAGCGCCATTGCGTAGAGCTGTATCTTTGTTTTCGGAAGGCTGCCTTTTGTGAAGATAATGCAGGATATAAGGTTTATAGCCGTCATTATTATCGGAAGGACATTTATCGTGAGTCCGCCGATGGCAAGCAGTCCGTCGGGCTTTCCGAGGTCGGTTATCGGGCCGAAGGACACTCCGTGCAGCAGCTCTAGTCCCGACAGGAAGGTATAAGCGGCGATAAAAAACGGTATCTCCAGAAACAGCGAGGTCGCACCCTTGAGGACATATGTAGGCTTATAGTCGTTCTGCCGGTAATACGTCTGGAGCATCATCATACGCTCGTCGCCGCGGAAGGTTTTCTTGATGTGCGAAACGCCCTTATGCAGCCGCAGCTCCATCTGGCGCTCGTCCTCCTGCATGGCGTCGGCGCGCATGTAAAGCGGCAGGACGAGAAAGTTCATCGCAAGACTCAGCGCGATTATCGAAAGTCCGGGATCACCGACAACGCGGTTTGCTATCACAAACACCACTTCAAACAGCAGTTGAAGCGGCTTTATGAGCAGCGTTCCCAATATGCTGAAAAATGACATACTACTTCTCTCCTATCCCACGGTCGCTCAGCTGTTTTAGCTTATCGACAATGTAATCGGCAGTAAGCCGCGCGCCTTCGCCGCGGTGCTCCCATGTTTCGGCGCGAGCCTCGTCTCTGCCGGCACCGTAGCGCGGATCGGTCAGGCAGGCATCTATCATCTCGCGCAGAGACGACATATTGTCCGGTGTGAGCTTCTGCCCGATGCGCGGCAGCGCAGTGAAGGTCCAGTACGGAGTATCGAGCCACCATGCATCGTAGGGCGAATTGTCAAACTCGGTGTCGGCGTAAATGACCGGCTTATCGTAAACAAGCGCAAAGTCAAAGATAACACCGGAAAAGTCCGATATGAGTATATCCGAGCGGCGCAGGACATCGAAGTTATCCGTATCGCGGTTCCACTCAAGCTGCTCGGACTCGGGATACTTGCGCATTATCCTGTCAAGCACATCCTTTTCGGAGGTGAAGGACTGCGGATGCGGGCGCACGATTATGTGATACCCCGTGTTCAGCAGTACCTCGACTATCTTTTCGCCGTACTTTTTCAGTATCGCGCTCTCGCCCCATGATGGAGCAAGCAGCACCGTCGTCTCATGCTCGGGCAGCTCGGGAGCCGCCTTGAGGCGGGTGTACATATCATCCATATACGGTATGCCGACCTTGACTATCTCCTTTTCCGGCAGACCGCGAAGCTTTTCGAGCGCACGCACATCGCGCACCTGATATTCACCCGAGAGCAGCAGCGCGTCGTAGTAATCAATGCCGAACATCCTGTAGCCTGTTATATCGCTCGCGGAATGCGGCAGATGAACATAGTAATCCACTTGCTTTGAGCGTTTCCACTGGTAAACATCAAGTCCCGGAGTTGTTGACAAAAGCACGGACGCGTTGAGGAAATTGAGCTTTGCAAAAGCCTTGTTTCCCTCGCCTATAAACTGCGCGTTTATGTGCTCGAACTCGTTTTCGAGCGCCGGATCGTCCGCGGAGGCGGTCATGTATGCAACATCCACTCCGCGCGCATCGAGCTCGCGGCACACGGGCTTAAATACACTCCAGTACCGCTTATCGTCGGAGAATATGACAAGCGGCAGCCTGTCCGCCGCAGCATCGACCTTTTTGCCGCCGCTCAGGATAAACCGCAGCTTTATAAACCACGATTTAAGCATGTAGCTTACGGCTCCGATAATGCCGATGAGGATGGCAAACAGCATACTGCCGGTGCCGGGATCTATGTATAGTCTCATTTTTCCGTTTCTCCTTAAAAGGATAGGATATTTAAAGCTTATAATGCATTCCTTGGAAAGGAATGCATTAAGGCAGATCTGCCTTAAATTTCGCTATTTATTTACACTTTCTCAGCATTGCGTATCCGACAGCGGCATACGCTGCCGCAGCGGAAATGTACAACACCTCATACCCCGTCGTCGGGGTCTGCCAGCCGCTCAGGTTTATGCAGGAATGTATGATCACCGGCACGGCAAGGCTGTCAGTCAGGTATCTTGAAGCCGCAAGCGCAAATCCCACACCGGCGGCACACACTATCTGCACCGCGGAGATGCCGTTAAAGCAGTGCATCAGCGCAAACAGCAGCGCACTCAACGCAGCGCCCGCGAAAACGCCGCATTTATTGCGGAGCACCTCAAGCAGGAAGCCGCGGAAGAAAAACTCTTCGCCAAACGCAGCATAAACTATATACACCGCCGTAAGCGGCATCAGCTCAGGCACACCAAGTACGGCGATGTTCAATACCGGCAACAGCAGCAGCGGCAGAAGCATTGCGAAGTCGCGGCGGCTGCGGAGCTTTATCGGGCAAATACCGTATGCCCGCGCTCTGCCGCTGCGCTTTGCGCATAGAAGCAGTGCAGCCCAGTACACTGTCAGAAGCGCAAGCGTCAGCACACACGCTCCCGTTTGCGGGAGCCCGAGCCATTGCACTGCAAGGAATATCAGCCCATATGGGACGAGCCACAGCAGCCTCATCAGCTTCCCCGTCCTTTCTTTCAGGATGCAGACGCAGTGCTATTGATTATATTACAATTTGACTATATATGCAAATCATTTCTCATATTTCAACGCATTATTTTGTAACAAATCACAGAAAAGGCGCACGCCCTGAGGCGTGCGCTCGAAAGTTAGTCCATTTTGGCCTTCGTTCTGCTTATATATCAGCTTCCAAGTCACTTAAACAGATGATCTTGCAGCCCTTGCTTTCATAGTACATGAGCATCTCCGGCAGCTTCTTTTTATCATAGCTGGTGATGCAGTCCGACAGCACACGAACGGTATACCCGCTTTTTTTCATATTGAAGCAGGTGGATTTTATGCAGGCAGCAGCGTCTGCACCGGCAACATAAAATTCAGTAATGCCGTGCTCACGAATGAATGCAGCGAAAGTCTCGCTTGTAAGTGCATTGCTTTTTGACTTTGTAAAGATCTGATCGGATACGACCTTCATCTCCGGTACCAGCTCCGCGCCATGTGTACCCTGCTTGAATGTCCTTGTCCCCGCGGACAGATTGTTATGCTGAATGTAAACGACCCAAAGTTCATTCCGGACCGCCCAGTCAATAGCCCTGTTGACATTTCCGATAATATCTCTGTAATTTTTTGTTATGTCATTTTGAAGGTCAATGACCACTAACGCCTTTTTCTGCATAATGCTTTCCTCCTGATATGAAGCTTGATTTGTTGTCGTTTTTATCGTACCATATGATCGTTGACAACAGTATGGCAGCAATCATAGCTCGGAGGTCTGCAATCGGATGAAAATTGATAGACTCGTCAGTATTATTATGATACTCCTCGATAAGGAGCGTATCGGTGCACGGGAGTTGGCGGAAATGTTTGAGGTTTCGCCCCGCACGATATACCGAGATATAGATGCCATAAGCATGGCGGGCATCCCTGTCCGATCAGTATCGGGCGTTGGCGGCGGCTTTGAGATCATGCCGCAGTATAAGGTCGATAAAAAGGTATTCTCAACCGCGGACCTTTCCGCTTTATTGATGGGGCTTTCCGGTCTTTCGGATGTTGTGCGGGGCGATGAGCTGATACACACCCTTGCAAAGGTCAAGAGCTTTATCCCCGCCGCTCAAGCGAAAGACATCGAAGTGAAAGTAAATCAAATCTGTATAGATCTGAGCCCGTGGATCGGTAACGGCAGCATACAGGCAAATTTAGAAATGATAAAAGCCGCTTTGCAGGATAACAAACTTCTGACATTTGAATACATAGCCCATCACGGAAATAAGACCGCGCGGTCAGTTGAGCCGTATCAGCTCGTGCTGAAAGGCAGTCATTGGTACCTGTATGGGTATTGCCATATGAAAAATGCTTATCGCCTTTTCAGGCTGTCCCGTATGTCAAAGCTGCAAATTAATGAGGACACTTTTACGCCGCGGGATTATCCAAAGCCGCAGCTTGAGTTTGACGATATTCTTAAAACGATGCAGGCAAGAATAAAGCTCCGCATTCACAGCTCTGTGATGGACAGGGTTCTTGACTATTGCAGCTATGATGATCTCAAGCCGGACGGCGATGAATATTACATCGTTGATTTTCCTTTTATAGAAAACGAATACCATTACGATATTCTTT
>SFLE01000008.1 GCA_004553495.1 Clostridiales bacterium
CCGTTTGCCGCCAGCAAGTTTGAAGATTAGACATAAACAAATCCTCCGCATGGTCTAAGCCATACGGAGGATTAACTGTTTTACGGACACCCGTCTATGGAGCTGAGTTTTGTTTTTTTAGTCATAATCTCCGCCGCCTATAAACTCGCGTATAAGCGCGTCCTTGGCGACATATTTTTCGTCGATGACTCCGAAAAGCTGCAAGGCGGGCAAAACGGTGCGCAGCTCGTCGTATCTCTCGATGCCCTCGGGGATGGTGGAAAACAGCTTTGTCGCCGTTTCGTTCATGACAGCCATCTCGTAGGGGAATGCCGAGTCGAACATGAAATTTGCCTTGTTTTTGAACGGGGAAATGTATGCCTTCTCGCCCCTGCGGACATTTGCCCACATCTTGAGCGTCTGAGCGGGATCGGCACCGCGGAAGTTGTAGTCGCGCACCGTGCGCCTTACGAGCCTGAACCATGTGCCCTTGAAGCACACTTCGCCGTTAAACTCAACATTGCTGCGCGCTGATATGTACAGCTTGAACGCGTCGGGATGACGGGAGGTTATGTCGTCGTTCAGAGCGTGAATGCCCTCGAAAACGACTATTTCGTCCTTCTTGAGCTTTATGGACTTGGAGGGCTCGAGGATGCGCATCTGGCGCGAAAACTCGTACTTGGGAACATAGATGCGCTTGCCCTCGGCAAGCATGGTGAAGTGCTCGTTTAAAAGCTCCATGTCAAGGCACAGGGGGGACTCGAGGTCAATGTCGCCCTCGGGAGTTCTTGGCGCGGTGGCGGGATCAACGGACTTGAAGTAGTCGTCCATGCCGACATAGTGTGCGTGAACGCCTCTGCGCTCAAGCTCCTCGCTTATCTTGCGCGCGGTGGTAGTTTTACCCGAGCCGGAGGGACCAGACAGCAGAACGATGGGGCTTTTGCGGCTGTTTTCGATGATGCCGTCGGCTGCGTCGGCAACGCGCTTGGCATACACAGCGTCGCACTCCTCAACAAAGCCCTTCGGGTCTGCAACGGTGCGGAAATTGATGTCTTTAAGATCGAATGCCATTACGATTGATTCTCCTTGCTGTAGAAATCTATTATACCCTGCTTATCGGTGCAGGTCTTGAGTATACCGGATATGTATTCCGACGGGTACTTTGGGGCAAACAGGCGGATATTCCTGCCGGTGCCGGCAGACACGAGCTTTGTCGAGCCGCCGCCTCCGAGCGCTATTATCGAGCACAGCTCCTCCATGATGCAGACATTGTAGAGGTTTATGCTGTCGGGCTTTGCCCAGCCTATGTTCTCAAAGCCGCCGGACATGAATTTCTGCCGGTAGAGGTAATACGGTGCCCATCCGCCGCCACGCAGCTTTTCCTGCGAAACGGTCAGCATCCTGCCGACATCCTCGTCCGACGGGAGGGGAGAGCCCTCAAGCGTTATGCGCGAGCCCTTTTTGAGCGACAGCGTGTGCACGGTTATGTTCTCCGGCTCGAGCGCGATCACTCTGTCGAGCGTTTGGGTAAACCCCTCGACCGCGTCCGACGGAAGCCCCGCTATGAGGTCCATGTTGACAGCCATGCCGCCGACTCTGCGCACCTTTTCCAGCGCGTCGATAATGTCCTGCGAGGTGTGCTTTCTGCCGATAACGGCGAGGACCTCGTCGCTCATCGTCTGGGGATTTACGCTTATCCTGTCAACGCCGTGCGCTCTCAGAACGCGCAGCTTGTCCTCGCTTATGGTGTCGGGTCTGCCTGCCTCCACGGTGTATTCGCGCACCTTTGAAAGGTCAAACTGCTCCTCAAGGCGCGAGCACAGCCTGTCGAGCTGCTTGGAACTGAGCGTTGTGGGCGTACCGCCGCCCATGTATATCGATATGACGGAAAGCGAAAGCTCATGTATTATTTTTGCTGCCGCGTCTATCTCCTGCATGAGCGCGTCCATAAACGGGGGTATGAGCTTCATGCTCTTTTCGACCGACTGGCTGACGAAGCTGCAATATGAGCACCTTGTCGGGCAAAACGGTATGCCGACATACAGGCAGACATCGCGCTCGCCGAGACCTGCGGCTACATTCTCGGTCACGAGCGCCGTGTCGCGGCACAGCAGCGCGCGCTGCTCTGAGACATCGTAGTCGCGCATGAAGCGCCTGACGGCGGTAGCATCGCTGACGCCGCGCAGCTCCTCACGAAACAGCTTTCCGGGGCGAACGCCGGTGAGCATCCCCCAGGCGGGGCTTTCGTGTCCGGATGCTATGGCGGCGCGGTAAAACGCGGTTTTGATTATCCGGCTGCAAAGCTTGTCGCGCATAATGTCGTCGGTCATCTGTTCGGTTTTAACGGCGCTTTTTGCGGTGAACGCCTTGCCGCCGCGAACGAGTCGGCAGACGGCGGTCGTGTAAACCTTGCCGCGGCTGAGTCTCAGCTCAACCCTGTCTCCCTCGGGCTTGCCCTCGGGGTATTCCGGACGCTCGGCAGGATAAAGCGAGAGCATCATCTGCTCGGCGGCGTATTTATAGCTATGTCCGTAGAAATAAAGCTTCACGGCAGATCTCCTTGGTGTAGTGACAACTTCAAAGTATATCACAGCCTTCCGAACATTACAAGAATTTGAACGACCTCGGTGCGCCGGAATAAAAATTATAATAACAGTTGTAATCGGGCTGATACTTTGTTATAATTTAATATCAATTATTTTGCGCAGTTTATGGATGGAAACCACGAGATGAAGAATTCACAGAGACTTTTTGAACCGAATACGCGCCCGTATGTGTTTTTCCTGCTCGCATTTGCGGTAGCAACGCTCGTTCTTAAAAACTACTACCTCGCCGCGGCTGAGGGCGTTGTCATACTGGGGCTCATAATCTATTCGGTCATAACCCGCTCGCGCCGCCGCAAGGCGCTGATGGCGTACATAGAGTCTGTCACCTACGACGCGGAAACGGCAAAGAACAACACGCTGCTCAATTTCCCGCTGCCCATAGTCGTTTTCAGGCTGGATGATTCGCGCATCATCTGGGGCAACGAGATGTTTTTCTCGATAAGCGGACTTTCGGGTACGAGGACCGATATAAGCCTTGCCGAGCTCATACCGGAGTTTTCGGGCAAATGGCTCATGGAGGGCAAGACCCAGTGTCCGAACCTTCTTGAGCTCAAGGATAAGAAATATCAGATATGCGGCAACATCGTGCGCTCCGGCAAGGACGAGGGCGATCAGCACTTCATGGCGATAGCCTACTGGATAGATGTCACCGAGTACGAGAGCATCCGCGCAGAGCACGAGCTTTCAAGACCCGTAGCTGCCATACTCACGATAGATAACTTTGAAGAGCTCATGAAAAACCAGCCCGAGCGCGTGAGAAACGACCTGCGCGATGCGGTAGGCGATAAGCTCGACCAATGGGGCGAGGGTAAAAACGGTATAATCATCCGCTTTGACCGCGACAGATACCTGTTCCTGTTTGAGGAGCGGTATATGCAGGATATTCTCGATAAAAAGTGCGAGATACTCAAGGAGGTGCATCAGGTCGTAAGCCCGAGCGGGATACACGCAACGCTTTCCATAGGCATCGGAAGGGAAGCCTCAAGCCTCAGCGAGGCGCTGCAATTTGCATCGCTTGCCGTTGAGATGGCGCTCTCGCGCGGCGGAGACCAGGCGGTCATAAAGAACAAGTTCAGCTTCGATTTCATCGGCGGCAAGTCCGGCGAGGTCGAGTCGAGCAACAAGGTCAGATCCCGCGTTATGGCAAACGCACTGGAGTCGCTTATAAAAGACGCTTCTCGTGTGCTCGTAATGGGACACCGCTTCAGCGATATGGACAGCATCGGCGGCGCGGTGGGCGTTTGCAGCTTGGCGCGCAAAAACGGCAAGCAGGCGCTGATAGTCGCCGACACGGAGAAGAGCTCGGCAAAGCCGCTTATAAAGCTTCTGCGCAGCAATCCCGAGTATGAGCGGACGTTTATAAGCGCTCAGGAGGCCATCCTGATTGCCGACGGCAAAACGCTCCTCGTCGTTGTTGACACGAACCGCCCCGAGCAGGTCGAGGATCTGCGGCTGCTGCAATCGTGCAACCATGTCGCCGTTATCGACCATCACAGGCGCGCTGCGACCTATATAGACAGAGCCGATCTCAGCTTCATCGAGCCGTATGCCTCGTCGGTGTGCGAGCTTATGACCGAGATACTCGAAATGTGCGGCGATGCCCCCAAGCTCCTCAGATGCGAGGCGGAGGCGATACTCGCCGGCATAGTTCTGGACACCAAGAGTTTCACCCTGCGCACCGGCGACCGCACCTTCGATGCCGCGGCATATCTGCGCCGTGCCGGAGCGGACACGGTGGCGGTCAAAAAGCTCATGCAGAACGGCATGGAGCAGACCGTTGCAAAGTACAAGATCCTCCAGAGCGCGCGGCTTTACCGCAGCATGGCGGTCGCGGTGCCGGAAACTCCGCAGAACAGGATAGTCGCGGCTCAGGCAGCCGACGAGCTTCTCAATGTCGCGGGAGTCGATGCGTCCATGGTCATGTACCCCATGGAGGACGGCGATGTTTTCGTGTCGGCGCGCTCGATAGGCGATGTCAATGTTCAGCTTATCATGGAAAAGCTCGGCGGCGGCGGAAACCGCGCGGCAGCCGCGGCGCAGATAAGCGGGCTTACGCTCAAGCAGGCGGTGGATAAGCTGTTCGCCGCGATAGATGAGTATATTGATTCGTGATCATTCACGGGAAAGGAATAAATTATGAAGGTCATATTCAATGTTGATGTAAGAGGTCAGGGCAAAAAGGGCGAGCTGAAGGAAGTCTCCGACGGCTATGCGCGCAATTATCTGCTGCCGCGCAAGCTCGCAGCCGAGGCAACCACCGATAATATAAACGCCCTCAAGCTCAAGGAAAAGGCGAAAGCCGCACAGATGGCGCGCGAAAAGGCCGAGGCTGAGGCAAACGCGAAAAAGCTTGGCGAGATAACCGTAACGGTGCGCGCAAAGGCAGGCGGAGCGGGCAAGCTCTTCGGCGCCGTCACCTCTCAGGAAATAAGCGATGCCCTGCGCGAGCAGCACGGCATTGAGATAGAGAAGAACAAGATCGTTCAGGCAGAGCCCATAAAGACCTTCGGCGCGTTCCAGGTCAAGGCAAAGCTCGGCTATGAGATCTCCGGCACTATAAATGTGCTCGTTATAGAGGCGTAATACAAAAGCAAGAAGGAGTTAAGGCATGGAAGAATTATTGGGCAGACAGGCACCCCACTCCGCAACGGCGGAGCAGGCGGTCATAGGCTCTATGCTTATAGATACCCGGTGCATACCCGATGTTATCGAGCGTCTGCGCGGAGCTGAATTTTATATCCAGCAGAACAGGGATATATTCGACACCATCTATGCCATGTTCTCCTACGGACAGACCATCGATCCGGTAACGGTGCTCGACCAGATGAAGGTCAGAGGCGTTTACACCGAGTCGAGCACGCAGTATATCGCCGAGCTCATGCGCATAACGCCGACGGCGGCAAATGTTCTGGAATACGCCGCTATCGTGCGCGACAGAGCGCTGCTGCGCAACCTTGCCACCGCAGCGGATGAGATAAACAATCTCGTCTACGAGGGCTCGGGCGAGGCTGAGAACATCCTCGAGGCTGCCGAGAGCAAGATATATGCTCTGCGTCAGGGCAGAAACATCGGCGGTCTGCTACCCATATCCACCATTGTGCAGTCGGTGTATGAAAATATCTCGGAAGCCGCGTCCAGTGGCAAGACCATACCGGGACTTTCAACAGGACTCAAGGATCTCGATAAATTCATCCTCGGTCTTAACAAGGGCGAGCTTATCCTGATAGCAGCCCGTCCCGCTATGGGCAAAACGAGTATAGCGCTTAATATCGCAATGGATGTTGCGAAAAATTCGGACAAGACCGTTGCCGTTTTCTCGCTTGAGATGAGCCGCGAGCAGCTTGTCAGCAGGCTCCTTGCGCGCGAGGCATCGGTGCCGTCGCAGAATATGCTCACCGGTCAGCTCAGCCCCGACGAGTGGCGAAGGCTCGCGTCGGCGGCTCAGCTCGTAAGTGCAACCGATATGCGCATAGACGATAACTCCATGCTCACCGTTGCCGATATGAACGCCCAGTGCAGGAGACTGTCAAACCTCGGCCTCGTGGTCATAGACTACCTCCAGCTCATGCAGTCGGCAGGCGGCAAGAGCAGCTATAACGAAAACCGCCAGCAGGCGGTCAGCGATATAAGCCGTATGCTCAAGATAATGGCAAAGGAGCTCAATGTTCCGGTCATATGCTTAAGCCAGCTAAACCGCGCGGCAGTCGGCAGAAGCGACAAGCGCCCCATGCTCAACGACCTGCGCGATTCCGGCGCTATCGAGCAGGATGCCGATGTCGTCATCGGTCTGCACCGCGAGGGCTATTACGATCAGGAGAGCTCCGACCCGTATCTGGCTGAGGCGATAGTTCTTAAAAACCGCAAGGGTCAGACCGGAACGGTGTACCTGCAGTGGCTGCCCGAATTTACGAGCTTTGGCAACCGTTCGGCAAAAACAGATGACGATTATTGAGTTTATAAACGAAAACGCGCTTTTGAAGGCGGGCGACCGCGTTTTGTGCGCGGTGTCGGGCGGCGCCGACTCCATGTGCCTGCTGCATTATCTGCACACGAATGCCGAAAAGCTCGGCATATCCGTGTGCGCCGCAAGCTTTGACCATATGCTCAGGGGCGAGGCATCCGCGCGCGACTGCGAGTTTGTCGCGGCATGGTGCCGAGAGCGGGATATACCGTGCGTTACCGGCTGCGGCGATGTGCGCTTGTATGCTTTCTCCGAGGGAATGAGCGAGGAGGAAGCGGCAAGAGGGCTGCGGTATGCGTTTCTCAAAAAAAGCGCGGCAGAGCTCGGCTGCACCGTTACGGCGACCGCGCATAACGCAAACGACAATGCGGAGACGATGCTGTTTAACCTCACCCGCGGCGGAGGGCTCAAGGGACTGTGCGGCATACCGCCGGAGCGCGACGGCATCATCCGTCCGCTGCTCTCAACTACCCGCGAGCAGATCGAGCGGTATAACGAGGAAAATTCCGTGCCGTTCGTCACCGACGCTACAAACCTTGGCGACGACTACACACGCAATATTTTAAGGCACCATGTAACTCCGGTGCTCGAGAGCATAAATCCTGCATTTTTCACCGCCGCTGCGCGTACGGCGCTGTCCCTGCGCGAGGATGAGCGCTGCCTTGAGGAAATGGCACGAGCTGCGTATGATAAGCTCTATAAAAACTCGGCTCTGCCCGCGGATAAGCTCATGCAGCTTCCAAAGCCCGTGGCAATGCGCGTTATCCGCATGATCTGCGGCAGGGGGTTAAGCTATGCCCATGCGCAGGCGGTGTATGCGCTGCCGTCGGGAAACGGGAGCCGGCATGCGGATATACCTGGAATGCGCGTTACCTATGACAGAGGCGTGCTGTATTTCGGCGCAGAGAACAGCATACCGCGCGAGTATGCGCTCAAAGCCGGTCAGAGGATATATATTCCCGAGAGCGGGCTTGAGGTATCGGCACAGATAATTGGCAATTGCGAGCGAATTTTCAAATCGTTTAATATTTTAGACTTTAAATGTGACAGCATTTGTGGTAACATATCCCTTACGCCGCGCAAAAGCGGGGATAAGATACGGTTAAGTCACCGGAAATGCACAAAAAGCCTAAAGGACCTGTTTAACGAAAGCGGCATGAGCCTGCGTATGCGGGAGCTCACGCCGGTCCTGAGGGACGAAAAGGGTGTCATAGGAGTTTACGGCTTCGGCATCGACGAAAGATGTATTGCACGCACCGGAGACAGGGTGCTTCGGGTGACAATAAATAAAACCAACCGTACGGGGGACAATTGAAAGATGAGAAATGATATTGAGAGAGTGTTTTTCACTGCTGAGGAGATAGAGGAAAAGGTAGCGGCGCTCGGTGCGGAAATATCGAAGGATTTTGAGGGCAAGGATCCTCTGTTCGTCGGTGTTCTGAAGGGCTGTTTTGTCTTCATGGCAGACCTTATGCGCCATGTCAGCATCCCCTGCTCCATGGATTTTATGGCGGTTTCCTCGTACAAGGGAGGCACGAGCTCTACCGGTGCCGTCGAGATACACAAGGACCTCGGTCAGAATATCGAGGGCAGACACATTATAATCGTCGAGGATATTCTCGACAGCGGCAACACGCTCAGCTATCTGCAAAGCTATCTGATGACGCGCAAGCCCGCATCTATAACCATTGCAACGCTTATGGATAAGCCCTCGCGCAGGGTAGCTCCGGTTTATGCGAAGTATTCATGCTTTGAGGTACCCGATGAATTTGTAGTCGGCTACGGGCTCGACTATAAGGAGCTTTACCGTAATCTGCCTTACATCGGCGTACTCAAGCCCGAAATATATATGAACTAATCAATTCAGGCACGGATGCATTTTTTCCTGTCGAAAGGGATGTGATCAATTGAAACCTCAGCGCAACAGAGCGAGAGATATAGGCTTTTATGTTTTGATCCTGGTGCTTCTGGCGTGCACACTGTTCACGCTTTTGAATCAGCAGCCGGAAAACGAGCTTAGCTACGCTCAGGTAAAGGACCTCTTCACGAATGAAAAGGTTGAGGAATTTACCTACAACGGCTCAAAGAATATCCTTGAGATGAAGGTCAGGGACAGCTCGGCGAAAAGCGGCTACAAAGAAGTATATTATAAGATGTACAGCTTTGCCTTCTTCTATGAGGATCTCGGCGATCTTGTAGATCAGCAGTATAAGGACGGCATAATCAAGGATTATCAGATAGAGCCCGTTCAGTCTACATGGTGGCTCCAGCTCATACCCTATGTTCTGTTCATCGGCTTCATGATATTCTGGATAGTCATGATGCAGCGTGCGCAGGGCGGCGGCGGAGCAGGCGGCGCAATGAAATTCGGCAAGGCGCGCACGCGCCTCGGCAGCGACGAGAAAAACCGAAAGACATTTGCCGATGTTGCGGGTGCCGATGAGGAAAAGGCGGAGCTCCAGGAGCTCGTTGAGTTCCTCAAGGACCCGAAATCGTTTACAAAAATGGGCGCGAGAATACCCAAGGGCGTTCTCCTTGTAGGACCTCCGGGAACCGGTAAGACCCTGCTTGCAAAGGCAGTTGCGGGCGAGGCGGGAGTGCAGTTCCTGTCCATTTCCGGCTCGGACTTTGTTGAGCTTTATGTCGGCGTCGGCGCATCCCGCGTGAGAGACCTGTTCGATCAGGCAAAGAAAGTCGCACCGGCTATCATATTCATCGACGAGATCGACGCTGTCGGCCGTCAGCGCGGCTCCGGCCTCGGCGGCGGTCACGACGAGCGCGAGCAGACCCTCAACCAGCTGCTCGTTGAGATGGATGGCTTCGGCAATAACGAGGGCGTTATCGTCATGGCGGCAACAAACCGCGCGGATATTCTGGATAACGCGCTGCTGCGTCCCGGCCGCTTCGACCGTCAGGTCTATGTCGGTATGCCCGATATAAAGGGCAGAGAGGCGATACTCAAGATCCATTCCAGAGGCAAGCCGCTTGCCGATGATGTCGATCTTAAATCCATCGCAAAGGGCACGCCCGGATTTTCCGGCGCCGATCTTGAAAACCTCATGAACGAGGCGGCTCTGCTGGCGGTAAGGCGCAAGCACCGCTTCATAACCATGGACGACTGTGATGAGGCGATACTCAAGGTCGAGATGGGACCGGAGAAGAAGAGCCGTAAAATGTCGGACAAGGCAAAGCGCCTGACCGCTTATCACGAGTCGGGTCATGCCATTGCGTCGAAGTTTTTGCAGCACACCGATCCGGTGCATTATATAACCATAATCCCGCGCGGCATGGCTGGCGGATTTACGCTCTATCGTCCCGACGAGGATGCCGAGAACTTCACCTCCAGAGCTCAGATGTTTGAGCAGATAGTGTCGTGTCTCGGCGGCAGAATTGCCGAAAAGCTGTTCCTTGAGGATATCTCCACCGGCGCGTCCGGCGATATTCATCAGGCAACGAGTATTGCCCGCAATATGGTAACGCGCTATGGCATGAGCGAAAAGCTCGGACCTATCCAGTATGACAGCTCCGATCACAGCATATTCATCGGCCGTGACTTCGGTACCACCAAGAGCTACTCCGAGGAGACCGCGGCGCTCATCGACGAAGAGGTAAAGCGCATATTCGATGAGGCGGCACAGCTTTGCGAGAAGATACTCACCGAGCACCGTGAAACTCTCATCGGCGTTGCCGAGTACCTGCTCGAAAACGAGTCGATGGATCGCGAGACCTTCGATTACTACTGCGAGCACGGCACATTCCCCGAGCCCAAGCCGGAACCGGCAATGAGGGATGACACCATTGAGCGTCCCGCGCTCAAGATCTCCCGCTTTGACGATCCTCCCGAGGACAGCGCCTCGGCAGGCATGGCGGATGAGCCCGACGACAAATAATAATGAAAAACTCTGCAATACATCGTATTGCAGAGTTTTTTGCTATTTTTCGAGCTCAAGGAGCTTTATCTTCCGGTCTATGCCTCCGGCGTAGCCCGTCAGGCTGCCGTTTGCTCCGATAACGCGGTGGCAGGGGATGATGATCGAAATTTTGTTGTGCCCCACGGCTCCGCCGACCGCCTGCGCCGAGAGCGTTCTGCGCCCCATCTTTTCGGCAAGGCGCTTTGCAAGCTCACCGTATGTCGTCGTCTGACCGTATGGGATGTCCAGCAGCATTTTCCACACCGATTTCTGAAAATCCGTTCCGGACGGATCGAGCGGGGGAGTGAAGTCGGGCGCTGAGCTGGAAAAGTAAATGTCGAGCCAGTGCTCGGCATCGGCTATCGCGCCGTTTTTCTTTTCGCACCGTTCGTCCTCGAGTCCCGCAGCAAAGTATTTCTGACCGCAGAACCACAGTCCGGTGAGTCCTTTTTCGTTTGCCGAGAGGAGTATCCTCCCGAGCGGCGAGTCGTAATATGAAGTGTATATCATGTCTTTACCTCCGCTTTTTCGGCGCATAGTCGCGCATTTCGGGTATCGCGCCTCCCGCGACCGCCCACAGATAAAGGCTTGCAGCGCTGCAATAGGGGCTGAAGCGGCGGCGGTATTTCTCAAACAGCTTTTTGTCTATATTCCGGTGATGGTACACCATGCGCAGCCCGCGCTGTATCGCAAGGTCGTCATAGCTGAAAACATTCGGGCGCTGCATACAAAACAGCAGTATCATCTCGGCTGTCCAAACGCCTATGCCCTTGAGCGAGGAAAGACTTTTTATTGCCTCATCGTCCGGCATTTCCCAAACGCGGTCAAGGTCAAATTCTCCGGAGCTTATTTTGCGCGCAAAGTCGGTTATGTATTCGGCTTTTCGGAATGTCATGCCCATCGACTGTAAGCGCGGCACGCCCGCGTCAAGAATACTTTCGGCGCTGACATCGCCCATGGAGGTCTGCATGCGCTGCCATATCGTTGCCTGAGCTTTCGTCGATATCTGCTGCCCGATTATGTGGTGCACGACGGAGGAGAAGAGGTCATCGTCGAGCGCGCGCTCAATGTGCCCGACCGAGTCTATCACCGCGCGCATACGCTCGTCGGCATTGCGCAGATAGTCAAGCTCGGTCTGCCCGTATGAAAAGTACATTGCATCGCCTCCCGCGCCGATTATAACATAAATGCGCCGCCAATCGCACGCAAAATTTCAAAAACGGCTTGTTAGAAATGGTGGGTTCTGCTATAATCACTTGTATATCTTTAAGGAGATGCAGATAAAATGAAATTAGGTATCGTAGGCTTGCCGAATGTCGGCAAATCAACCCTGTTCAATGCAATAACAAACGCCGGAGCGGAGAGCGCAAACTATCCGTTCTGCACTATAGAGCCCAATGTCGGCATGGTGACCGTGCCCGACGAGCGCCTTGACTTCCTCGCCTCGATATACGAGCCGAAGAAGTACACCCCCGCGGTCATAGAGTTTGTCGATATAGCCGGTCTTGTCAAGGGCGCGTCCAAGGGCGAGGGACTGGGCAACAAGTTTTTGTCGAACATACGCAATACCGACGCGATCGTTCATGTCGTAAGGTGCTTTGACGATGAAAATGTTATCCATGTCGAGGGTGGCACCGATCCCGCGCGCGATGTCGATATCATCGACCTCGAGCTCATAATGGCTGATATGGAAATGGTCGAGCGCCGCATCGAAAAGGCAAACAAAAATGCCAAGGGCGATAAGAAATATCTGCACGAGGCGGAGGTCTTTCAGGGGCTGCTTGAGCATCTGAACGAGGGCAAAAGCGTTCGCAGCTACGAGTGCGAGCCGGACGATATGGAGCTTATAGCCACCAGCGACCTTCTGACGATAAAGCCCGTTATCTATGCCGCAAACATGGATGAGGACGGCATAAGCGATTATGAAAACAACGCCTACTACAAGCAGCTTTGCGATATAGCGGCAAAGGAGGGCGCGCAGGTGCTCCCGATCTGCGCAAAGCTCGAGGAGGAGATAGCGGCGCTTGAGCCGGACGAGCGAGAAATGTTCCTCGAAGAGATGGGCATGAGCCAGTCGGGACTCGACCGCATGATAAAGACCTCCTATGCGCTGCTGGGGCTTATCTCGTTCCTTACCTGCGGCAGCGACGAGTGCAGAGCGTGGACCATCCGCCGCGGCACGAAGGCACCTCAGGCAGCCGGCAAGATACATACCGACTTCGAGCGCGGCTTTATCCGCGCGGAGATAGTCGCTTTTGACGACCTCAAGGAATGCGGGAGTATGGCTGCGGCAAAGGAAAAGGGTCTGGTTCGCTCCGAGGGCAAGGACTATGTCATGCACGACGGCGATGTAACGCTGTTCAGATTCAATGTGTGATGGACGAGGTAATATTTGTTCTTGAGCTCATAGGAGCGGCGGCGTTTTCGGTGTCCGGAGCCATGGTCGCAATAGAAAAGAAGGCTGATATTTTCGGCGTTTTGTTTCTTGCGATAACAACGGCGCTCGGCGGCGGCGTCATCCGCGATGTGCTCATAGGTCAGATACCGCCGCGTATGTTCGTGAGCTACTGGTACCTTTTGGTGGCGGTGATAGCCGCCCTTGCGGTGTTCACGGACGCCTATGTGCGCAGCGAAAGGTATAAGCTGCACATAGACAGGCTCGACGCGGTAAATAACATTTTCGATGCCATTGGGCTTGCCGTTTTCACCATCACCGGCATGAACACGGCGATGGCAGTCAGCGACAATGTCATACTGCTGCTGTTTGTCGGAATGTCCACCGGCATTGGCGGCGGTATGCTGCGCGATGTTATGACGAACACCATGCCCAAGGTTTTAAGAAAGCGCATTTACGCCGTGGCATCGCTGCTCGGCGGCGGGCTTTATTATGTCATGCTCCTGCTTGGAGCAGGTCAGCTCGCATCCGTCGGGTGCAGCATGCTGCTGATATTCGTTCTGCGCCTGCTGGCGACTATCAATAAGTGGAATTTGCCGTCGGTGAAATTAGATTAAAATTTTGTTAAATATCAAAAATTCGATTGACTCTGCGCGGCGGCATATGATATTTTGGATGGGATAAAAGGGAGTAGCGTGCGCCAAACGGCGTTCGGCATATCGTCATCACGACCGAAAAGGTTCGGTGTGCCGAATACTACATTGTATTTGCAAGACTTTTACGGCAAAAGATAACTTTGCCGTAGGAGTCTTTTTTTATTTGTTTAAAGAAAGGACTTGGGAACACAACAAATGGACACAGACTCAATATTGCCTCAATTACTGCTTCAGCTTGCGCTGATAGCTGTAAACGCCCTGTTTGCGGCGACGGAGATCGCCGTGATATCGCTCAATGAGACAAAGGTTCGCCGCATGGCTGAGGATGGAGATAGAAAAGCCGCAGGCATGCTTCGTATGGTAACGGAGCCGACCGGCTTTTTATCGACCATCCAAATATGCATAACGCTTGCAGGCTTTCTCGGCTCGGCGTTTGCAGCGGATAATTTTTCAGATAAGCTTGTTGACTGGCTCATGAATGACTGTGGCGTTACAGGCATATCTCCGTCCGCGCTTGATATGGTGTCGGTTATCATAATAACGCTTATCCTTTCTTATTTCACGCTTGTTCTCGGCGAGCTCGTGCCTAAGCGCATCGCAATGAAGCGCTCGGACAGCATCGCTCGTGCGATGAGCGGTCTTATGATAGGTATGTCGTCGGTTTTGAAGCCTGTCATATGGCTTCTGACTGTTTCCACTAATGCTGTGCTGCAACTTTGCGGCATCGACCCCAACGACAAGACAGAGGAGGTTTCCGAGGAGGAAATAATCATGATGCTCGACGAGGGCGAGGAAGCTGGCTCCATTGAAAGCGGCGAAAAAGCGCTCATTAAAAATGTTTTTGCGCTCAACGACACCACCGCTGAGGACATTATGGTTCATCGCGCGCAGGCTTGCTTTCTGCGGCGTGACGATCCACGTGAAAAGCTGCTGCGCGAAATTGCAGAAAGCGGTTATTCGCGCTTTCCGGTATGCGGCGAGAATGTGGACGATGTTGTCGGAATACTCTACGCAAAGTCGTATCTTACCGCACTCAGCCGCGGCGAGGGTGACAGAATACAGGACTTCCTGCTTCCCGCTCGCTTTGTTCACACAAGTATGCGTATCGACAAGATCCTTCTGGATATGCAGCGTGAGCACAGGCATATGGCGGTCGTAGTCGATGATTACGGCGGAGTTACAGGTATAATCACGCTTGAGGATATACTTGAGGAGCTTGTGGGCGAGATTTGGGACGAGAACGATGAAGTAATAGAGAATATAAAAGAACAGCCGGACGGAAGCTGCTGCATACTCGGCTGCACGCAGCTTCAAGCCATGTGCGAGGAACTGAGATGTAAGATCGACAGTGAAGCCGACACGGTCGGCGGCTGGGTCATTGAGCAGCTTGGAGGTATTCCGGCGAATGGTGACAGCTTCTATTATGAAAATATGCATATTACGGTCACATCAACTGATGCAAGATGTGTGCTTGAAGTTAATGTGAACATAAAGGAGGAGCAAAAGTGAAGTACTATTGCGAAGAAAAAGATCTCGTTATATCGCAGCTAAATAGCGGCGAAAACGGGCTGAGCGAGGCTGAGGCTGAGCGAAGGCTTGCCGAAAACGGGAAAAACAAGCTCAAGGAGCCGAAAAAGGACTCCGTCATAAAGCAGTTTTTTGCGCAGATGGCAGACCCCATGATAATAATTCTGCTCGCGGCGGCTGCGATAAGCGGCGTGCTGGCGATAATGCAGGGCGAAAGCTTTGCCGATGTTATCATTATTCTGTTCGTTGTCATCGTCAATGCCGTGCTGGGTGTTTATCAGGAGAACAAGGCGGAAAAGGCGATAGAGGCGCTTCAGGAAATGTCGGCGGCTACATCAAAGGTGCTGCGCGGCGGCAGGATAGTCACCGTGCACAGCGAGGATCTCGTCGTCGGCGATGTGGTGCTGCTTGAAGCGGGCGATGCCGTACCTGCGGACGGCAGGATAATAGACAACGCCAGCCTCAAGATAGAGGAGGCTGCACTTACCGGCGAGTCCGTGCCGGTGAGCAAGTTTATAGACATAATAAACCTCACCGACGGGCAGAAGGATATACCCCTCGGCGATCGGCGCAACATGGCATATATGGGCTCGACCGTCGTGTACGGCCGCGGCGCTATGATAGTCTGCGCGACCGGCATGGATACCGAGATGGGCAAGATCGCCGATGCGCTGGCTAAGGCGCAGGACGGGCAGACCCCGCTGCAAATTAAGCTCACTCAGCTTTCCAAGATCCTAACATGGTTAGTACTCGGCATATGCGTCGTAATATTTGCCGTTCAGCTTCTGCGAGAGGGCGGCATGAGCTTTGAGGTCGTCCTCAATTCGTTCATGATCGCAGTTTCGCTTGCCGTTGCCGCCATACCGGAGGGACTTGCCGCCGTTGTAACGGTTGTTTTGTCCATAGGCGTTACCAATATGTCAAAGCGAAACGCCATAATCCGCCGTCTTACGGCCGTTGAAACGCTCGGCTGCGCACAGATAATCTGCTCGGATAAGACCGGCACCCTCACTCAGAACAAAATGACCGTAGTCGATCATTTCGGCGGCAGCGAGCAGGAGCTTGCAAGAGCAATGGCGCTGTGCTGCGATGCCGAGATAGACGAGGATGGCTCCGTCACCGGTGAGCCCACGGAGGCGGCTCTCGTCGCGTGGGCAAATAAGCTGGGGCTTAATAAAGCGCAGCTAAAGCAGTCGTTCCCACGCTGCGGCGAGGCACCCTTTGACTCCGGCAGAAAGATGATGAGCACGCTGCACCTTGCTCCGAACGGAGTCGTGCAGTACACCAAGGGCGCTCCCGATGTCATAATCGGGCTGTGCACGCATTATCTCAAGGACGGTCAGGCGCTTCCCATGACCGAGGAATACCGCGAGGAGATACTCAAAAACAATAAGGCTATGGCTGACAAGGCGCTGCGAGTGCTTGCATGCGCAATGCGCGTGTGGGAGTCAGAGCCTGAAAGCACCGAGCCGGAATACCTTGAGCATGACCTCTGCTTTGTCGGGCTCACCGGCATGATAGACCCCGTGCGGCCCGAGGTAAAGGCGGCCATAGACGAGTGCGTAGGAGCGGGCATTCGTGCCATCATGATAACCGGCGACCATGTTGACACGGCGGTAGCCATAGCGCGCGAGCTCGGCATACTGCGCGAGGGCGACAGGGCGATAACGGGAGCAGAGCTCAGCGAAATGAACGACGAGGAATTTGAGCGCGAGTTTAAGAGTATAAGCGTTTACGCGCGGGTGCAGCCCGAGCATAAAACGCGGATAGTCACCGCGTGGCGCAGGGCGGGGTTTGTGACCGCCATGACCGGCGACGGCGTAAATGACGCACCGTCCATAAAAAATGCCGATATAGGCGTAGGTATGGGCATAACCGGCACCGATGTAACGAAAAATGTTGCGGATATGGTGCTTGCCGACGATAACTTTGCTACCATAGTCGGGGCAGTTGAGGAGGGGCGCAGGATATACGACAATATCCGCAAGGCGATACAGTTCCTGCTCGGCTCGAACATGAGCGAGGTAATAAGCATTTTCGTTGCGACCCTTTTGGGATTTACGATACTAAAGCCCGTGCATCTTCTGTGGATAAACCTTGTCACCGACTGCTTTCCTGCGCTTGCGCTCGGCATGGAAAAGGCTGAGGGCGATATCATGCGCCGCAAGCCCAGAGCGGCAAACGACGGTGTTTTTGCCGGCGGCATGGGCTTCGATATAGCCTATCAGGGCGTTCTCATCTCGGCTCTCGTGCTCGCGGCATACTTTGTCGGGCATTTCATCGAGACCGGCACATGGGCGATAACCGACAGCGCCGACGGAACTACCATGGCGTTTCTCACCATGTCCATGGCTGAGATATGCCACAGCTTTAATATGCGTTCTCTAAGGGGCTGCATCTTCACCATGGGCACATCGAACAAAGCGCTGACATTGGCAGCCATCGGTAGCATTTTGGCTACAACGCTCGTGTGCGAGGTGCCGTTCCTTGCAAACGCCTTCGGCTTCACTCCCGTTTCGCTGCTTGAGTACGCCATCGCGATGGGCATAGGTATGCTCGGTATGATAATCGTTGAGATAGTCAAGACATTCCAGCGCGCGGCAATGCGAAAAAGGGGCGAAATTATCTGATTGCCGGTTGACATGACTCTATTCGGGTGATAATATCAAACAATCAGCAGTGACGGAGACCAATATCGTTTCGAGTGCCCAGAGAGAAAGACCGCAGGCTGCAAGTCTTTTCACGAGAAATGATGGAGACCGCTCCCGAGCCGAAGCAAGGAAATGTGCTTCCGCGCCGCGCCCGTTAAGCGCATGATGAGTTTTATCAAGGTGGAACCGTGTAAAGTATTTACGCCCTTGACGCAGTGCGTCAGGGGCGTTTTTGTTGTAAAGGAGCAGATACTATGGAAGAGAATAAGTACACATTTGAAAACCCCGAATTTAAGAACACCTATCGCCACACCACGAGCCATATCCTCGCTCAGGCCGTAAAACGCCTGTACCCCGAGGTAAAACTCGCCATCGGTCCCTCGATAGAAAACGGCTTTTACTATGATTTTGACGCGCCCTTTGCGATAACTCCCGAGATCCTTGAGAAGATCGAGGCGGAGATGCGCAAGATCTGCAAGGAAAAGATAAAGCTCGAGCGCTTTGAGCTGCCCCGAGAGGAAGCAATAAAGTTCATGGAAGAGCGCGAGGAGCCGTACAAGGTCGAGCTCATAAACGACCTGCCCGAGGATGCCGTCATTTCGTTTTACAAGCAGGGCGACTTCACCGACCTGTGCGCGGGCCCGCATCTCGACTCCACCGGCAGAATCAAGGGCAATGCCATAAAGCTCACCTCCTGCACCGGCGCATACTGGCGCGGCGATTCCAACCGCAAGATGCTCCAGCGCATTTACGGCACCTGCTTTATGAAAAAGGACGAGCTCGACGCGTATCTTGCCCGCATAGAGGAAGCCAAAAAGCGCGACCACCGCAAGCTCGGCAAGGAGCTCGGACTGTTCATGCTCACCGAGGAGGGCCCCGGCTTCCCGTTCTTCCTGCCCAAGGGCATGGTCCTTAAAAATGCGCTTATTGACTACTGGCGCGAGGTACACAAGAAGTACGGCTATGTTGAGGTTTCCACTCCGATGATCCTCAATCGCCAGCTCTGGGAGACCTCCGGTCACTGGTTCCACTATAAAGAGAATATGTACACCACCGTCATCGACGGCGAGGACTTTGCGATAAAGCCCATGAACTGCCCGGGCGGTATGCTCGTCTACAAATCCGAGCCGCATTCCTACCGCGATCTGCCCCTGCGTGTGGGCGAGCTGGGTCTTGTCCACCGCCACGAGCTCTCCGGTGCTCTGCACGGTCTGTTCCGCGTGAGATGCTTCACTCAGGACGATGCCCATATCTTCATGACATGGGATCAGATGAAGGACGAGATCAAGAATGTCGTAAAGCTCTTTGACGAGGTTTATTCGCTCTTCGGTCTGCCGTATGAGATCGAGCTCAGCACCATGCCCGATGATCACATGGGCGACGAGAAAGATTGGGAGTTTGCCCAGAACACCCTCAAGGAAGCCATCACCGAGATGGGCAAGAGCTTCGTTATAAACGAGGGCGACGGCGCGTTCTACGGTCCCAAGCTCGACTTCCACCTTGAGGACAGCCTCGGACGCACATGGCAGTGCGGCACGATACAGCTCGATATGCAGCTTCCCGAGCGCTTTGAGCTCGAGTATGTCGGTGCCGACGGCGAGAAGCACCGCCCCGTCATGATCCACCGTGTCGTGTTCGGCTCCATCGAGCGCTTCATCGGCGTTATCACCGAGCATTTTGCCGGCGCGTTCCCGACATGGCTTGCGCCCGTTCAGGTCAAGGTCATGCCCATAACCGACCGCGTTGACGACTATGCAAAGTACATTGCAAATCACCTTGACAAGCAGGGCTTCCGCGTTGAGACCGATCTGCGCAACGAGAAGATCGGCTACAAGATCCGCGAGGCTCAGACCCAGAAGATCCCCTACATGATCATCGTCGGCGACAAGGAAGCCGAAAACGGCACCATTTCCGTGCGTACCCGCGCCGGCGGCGACGAGGGCTCGATGCAGGTCGAGGATTTCATCGCAAAGCTCGGGGAAGAAGTGTCCACCCGCGCAAAATAATAAACAATATGAGCCTGCCCGAGGGGCAGGCTCTCTTTAAAGAGGTGACATTATGAAATTGCTTTTAAAGCAGCGCTTTTTCTCGTGGCTTGACAGCTATGATATATACGATGAAGAGGGAAACACCGTGTTCACCGTCGCAAGCGAGCTCGACTGGGGGCATGTCCTGCACATTCTCGACAGCTCGGGCAGACACCTCGGAACGGTCAAAGAGCGGGTGCTTACGCTGTTTGAACCGAAATTCGAGATATATCGCGGCGAGGACGAATACATAGGCTGCATAACAAAGCGCTTTACTCTCTTTAAACCGAAGTTTGAGATAGACTTTAACGGCTGGCAGGTGGAGGGCAACATACTCGGCTGGGATTACACCGTGACCTCATCGACCGGCGATACCGTAGCCATCATATCAAAGGATCTCGGCTACTGGACGGATGCCTATGCCGTGGATGTTTTAAACCCCGACGATGCTCTGTGCGTTCTCATGCTCGTTCTGTCTATAGATGCTGAAAAATGCAGCAGAAGTTAAACGGGAGACCGGTTTGGTCTCCCGTTTAAAAATTTACAGTGATTTTTTTGCCCAGTCCGCTATGACGGCCTCCGACTGCATCACCTTGCAGCCGCGCAGGAAAACGATGTTCTGCTAACGCTCGAAACATGGGAGGACATCCACCCGTTTTTGACTACCATACCGGTGAACTGGGACTACACCATGCCATACGGCATTATATACCCTCTCGAGCCCACTCCCGAGGTACTGGATTTCGTTAATATAATTAAAACCGCCGCGGTCTGAGACCGCAGCGGTTTTTGCTATAGCTGACGGGAGTCAAAACCGGTAGGCGTTCGTCTCCCGTCAGTTATATTGTCACGGTGAAGGTGCTGCCCTTGCCGAGGGCAGAGTCGAGCGAAACGCTGCCGCTGTGCAGCTCGGCTATCTCCTTTACGAGCGACAGTCCGAGCCCGTTTCCTACATTTTCGCCGCGCGACAGATCCGCCTGCCAGAAACGCAGCCATATCTTGTCCTGATCCTCGGGCGCTATGCCTATGCCGTCGTCGCGCACCGAGAGAACGGCTTTCCCGTCAACGGTCTTCAGCGACAGCCATATGTGCCCGCTTGCCCTGCCGTATCGGTAGGCGTTCTGCAAAAGATTCTGCACGAGGCTTGCCATGAGCGGGGTGTTGAATTTCGCCGTAACGCCGTCGGAAATGTCGGTAACGAGCGTTATCCCGCGCTTCTGCTCCGGCATATAGTCCACGCACGCCTCGCGCACGAGCTCGCTGAGATCGCCCTCGGCGAGGGCGTAGCGCTCCGTGCCCTGCTGGAGTCTTGTGAGGGCGAGCAGGTGATTTACAAGACTGGACATATGGTTTGCCTGCTCGTCGATAACGCCGATGGTCTTCATAAAGTCCTCGCGCGTGAGGTCCTTGCGCAGCGCCCTGTCGCAGCTCGCACGGATAACGGTTATGGGCGTGCGCAGCTCGTGGCTTGCATCGGATGTAAACTGCTTTTCGGCTTTGAACGACCGCTCCAATCGGTCGAACATCCCGTCAAATGTGTCCGACAGCGCCATCATCTCCGACGGACCCTTCTTAAGAGCTATACGCAGGGTAAGGTCGTCGCCGTCGCTTATGGAGTTTGCGGTGCGGGTTATTTTCTCAATGGGCGCAAACACGCCCTTTGCTATGAGCCAACCGCCGCCTATGCTTATTATGAGAAGAAACGGCAGTAGCATCAAGGTCATGATCGTAACGGTGTGCGCGGCTCCCGAGTCGTCGTTTGCGGGAACTATGCCCCTTAGCCAGATCATGGTGTTGCCGGAGATCTCGAGGTGAGCATCGTATATGAAAAACTCGTCCTCATCGACTACTATGCTTTGCAGGTCGTGCTCGCTGAACGGAACATCGGCGGGTTTTAATTCATCGACCGTCAGTCCGCGCAGGAGAGTGCCGCTTTCATCATAAAACGCGCAGTACACTCCGCGGGTGAAGAAATCGACCTCGTCCCAGTCGATGGCACCGCGCTCGTACTCAAAATTCTTTTCGTTGTCGAGAACGGTCTTAACGAGCCTTTCAGCCGGATCGTCAACGAGTCCCGTCTCATCCACCCAAATGACGAATGCAAGCGTTATCACCGACAGCAGAAGCATCATAGCCGCTATCCAGACGGTCAGTTTCAGCTTAGCCGACATATCAGTCCTCCTTGAGCACCCAGCCTATGCCCCAAACGGTGCGGATGAGCTTTTTATCAAAGCCCTCGTCTATCTTTTTGCGCAGATAGCCGATATATACATTAACTACATTCGAGCCGCCCTCGTATTTGTAGTTCCAGAGGTTATTCTCTATCTGCTCGCGCGAGAGCACCATTCCCTTGTTGCGGATCATGTACTCAAGCAGGGCATATTCCTTTGCAGTGAGCTCTATCTCACGACCGCCGCGGTTCACGCGCTTTGCGGCGGTATCAACGCGCAGATCCGCAATCTCGTATACATTCGAGCGGTTGCCGCTCGTTTTGCGCGTCATGACATGGATAACGGCGATCAGTTCGCGGAAATCGAAGGGCTTTACCATGTAATAGTCGCCGCCGGATTCAAGCCCCTTTACCTTGTCCGCAACACCGTCGCGCGAGGTGAGGTACACCACCGGCACTTTGCAGCCGCGCTCGCGCAGAATTTTCACGAGCTCAAAGCCGTCAATCTTCGGCATCATAACATCAAGCACTATGACATCGTAGTTTGCGCATTCGCACAATTCAAGCGCCTCAAGTCCGTTAAAGCAGGAATCTACACTGTACCCCTCGTCCAGTATCGCCTCCGAGATCATCCTGTTTAAATGCTTTTCATCCTCAACAACCAGCGTTCTCAACGAAAAGTCCCCCTAAAATCACAATTTTACCTCATTTTATTTGCAAGGAATAATCTTGTCAATGCTCTCTAATTCTTTTCTCATATTTAAAGCTTAAAGTGACAGTGGGTAATAGTATGCCCATTGGCGTTTTGCGCCGATTTTCAGGGTCATGCCGCCGATATGACACCCTCAAGGAGGAAAGCATATGAAAAATACCGCTAAAAGAGCACTGAGCGTTTTGCTTTGCATGGTGATGGTGCTCGGACTTGTTGGCATTGCGCCCACGGCGATGGCGCTCGACAGCTGCGGCTATGACTGCGACGGCTCGGTCGAGCAGCTTTTGAAAGCCACCACCGACGCAACGGAGGGGCAGTGCTACAGAATAGTCAATAACGATGATATCATAGCCCTTGCCGACTATGTCTCCGCCGGAAGAAACACGAAGGGCGTTACCTTCTATCTGAAAGCGGATGTCAATATGAGCAAAAACACATGGAACGGCATCGGCACGGCGGACCACCCGTTCGAGGGTACTCTCGACGGCTGCGGCTTTGCCGTTGTAGGGCTCATAACATACCTGTTTGCCTATACGGGCACGGATGCCACAATTATGAACCTCGGCGTAAACGGCGTATCAAACGGCGCGGATGCCGCGGGCATAGCCTCGCACCTTTCCGGAACGATAGCAAACTGCTGGAACGCCGTTAAGGTAAACGGCACCGGTAATAACGGCGGTCTGGCGGCGGTCGTTTCAGGCGGAAAGATAATTAACAGTGCAAACTATGCCAAGGTCAGCGGCACCGGCAATGTCGGCGCGGTAGCCGGAAAGGTCACGAATGCCGAGATAAGCGATGTGTACTATACCTACTACAGCGCGGATAAAAACATCGGCAGCATAGACAATAGCAGCAGCGTTGACACCATGAGATTTGCGTCGAGCCCCACCATGTGCCCGACCGAGGAGGAAAAAACCGTGGGCTCTGTCACGAGCGACGACCTCCTGCAGCTTCTCAACGCGTGGATAGCCGCCGACGGCGGCGCAAAATGGCGCAAGTGGGTGTTTGACGCGTCGGCTGAAACGATAGAGCGAACCGGCGGAAAGTATCCCGCGCAGGCATACCCCGGCTATGCCGCAGAGGAGCCTGTGTATAAGGACAGCGTGCCCATGTCTACCCTCTATGAGTCTCAGGCGGATGCACAGGAGGGCGTGTGCTACAGCATCGGCGATGTCAAGGAGCTCGAAATGCTCGCAAACTTCGTAAACGAGGGTCACAACACCGAGGGCGCAACATTCTTCCTGACAGCAGACCTCAGCATCGTTATAAACGGCTCGTTTTATAAAGGCGAGAGCTGGGTGCCCATCGGCAACAGCGAGCAGAACAGCTTCAAGGGCACATTCGACGGGCAGGGCTTTGTCATAAACGAGCTCATTATCAAAAAGTGCAACGATCCCTCCGGACTGTTCGGCTATGTAAACAGCTCCAAGGCGGTCATAAAGAATGTCGGTGTCGGCGGAGGAATAACCGCGAACGCGTATGCCGGCGGCATCGTCGGCTACCTCAAGGCGGGCGCGGTGGAAAACTGCTGGGTCGGCATGAATGTAAACGGCGATAAGGCGACCGGCGGTATCGTCGGCTATGCCGACAGCGGCAATGTGTATAACTGCGCATTCTACGCAAACGCCACCGATAACCACAAATACGGCGCCATCGTCGGCGAGGCTACGGCAAACACCAATGTCCGCTACTGCTATTACAGCAGCGATAACTCCGCGGTGTCCGGAACCCCCGATGAGGGCAATTATCAGATAAATGTGCCGTTTAAGGTCACAAACGGCGTGTACACGCTTACCAGATCGGTAAATATAAATGGCAACAAAACGCTCAAGGTGCTAAATGCGCTCAACTACTGGGTCGATACTCTCGGCGCAAAGCAGGATATGCGCCATTGGAAGCAGGATGCGTCGCCCGAGAGCGTTGCGCGTCTGCGGGGCACATTTCCGGCACATATCTATTATAACGATCCCTCTCAGCTTGAATACATAAAGGAGACTGACGAGGAGCTCGACCGCACGGATAATCCGTACAATGTCATATACAAGCGCACAGCCACCATGACCGAGCTCTATGACAGCAAGACCGATGCCATAGCCGGCGGCAACTACAGCATATCCACCGGCGACGAGATGGGACTTCTGTCAAAGTATGTTCAGGAGGGCTACTCGACAAAGAATGCAAACTTCTACCTGACGGATGATATAAACATCGCAACTCAGGGCATAGATGTCGAGGGTGCGGGCTGGGTGCCTATCGGAACAACGCTCAATAACCATCAGGGCATACAGACCATAACATATTTCCGAGGAAATTTTGACGGCTGCGGCTACACGGTAAGCGGACTTTACATCGTGTCGGACTTTATCGACATGGCGGGTCTGTTCGGTCAGTGCTGGGGCAGTACGATCAGGAACCTCGGCGTAGCGGGCGAAATGCTCGCAGACGACGAGGTCGGCGGCATCGTCGGCAGAGCAAACAGCTGTACGATCGAAAACTGCTGGTCGTCCGTCATAATCCAGGCGTCCACCGAGGTCGGCGGCATCGTCGGTTATGCTCACAACTCCACAATATCCAACTGCGCAGCCTACGGACCGCTGTACACCACCAGCGATGAGGGTGAAAAGGCGGGCTTTGTCGGCAGATCGAACGGCTCGACCATCAGCAACTGCTACTATCTGTATGGGCTTATTGATGATTTCTGCAACAAAACGGATAAGGACAGCGTTTTTAACGACTGCATGTACTTCAGATACGACATCGACGGCGATCAGAAGTGCACGCTTCAGAAGGCGATAACCGTTGACAGCTACACGGGCGACGATATGCTCGAGGCGTTAAACGGCTGGGTCTACAAGCAGGATAACGAGCTTTACTGCACATGGCATATAGCCTCGTCAATAAACGAGATACCCGGCGCAAACGGATATTTCCCCGTGCTCATGAACCCCTCTGTAAACGGACCCGAGGAGGATAAGGATTATTGCGGCGATTACACCGCAACGAACACCATGAGCGCCCTTTACAGCACTCGAAGCGACGGCGTTGAGGGCGGCTGCTACAGCATAAGCAACATGGATGATCTCATAGCCTTCAGAAAGTATGTAAACGAGGGCTATAAGACCCGCAGGATCATATTCTTCATGACCCGCGACATCGACATGAGCTACACCTATTCGGCAGCCAGCGGTACCTCGTGGACTCCCGTCGGCACGGTCAAGGATCCGTTCAAGGGCATATTCGACGGTCAGGGCTATACGATAAAATACCTTTACATTTCAAGCTATGCCGACGACCAGGGCTTCTTCGGGCAGGTCACCGGCACTGATGCCGTGGTCAAGAACCTCGGCATAAGCGGCTCTGTAACGGCAAAGGGCGTTAACACCGCCGCGATATGCGCCGACTTTAACTTCGGCACCATAGCAAACTGCTGGACGAGCTGCGAGGTCGCGGGCGCTGCCAACACCGGCGGCATAATCGGCGGCGGCAATATGGGCACCGTCATAAACTGCACAAGCTACGGCGCAGTTATCGGCGCTTCTACCTACGGTGCGATAGCCGGCGCACCGGTCGGCACAAAGCTTCAGTACTGCTATTACCTGTACGGCTCCTGCCAGCAGGGCTACCCCAGCGACGGTGACTACAGCGTTATCTACCCTACGGTGCAGAGCTTTAACGGCACCGGCGGCGTGTGCATCCTCGGCGACTATGTCACCGTTGAGGGCACCCGCACAAAGAATGCCTCCAGCGCGCTCAAGCTCTATGTCGATGCTCACCCCGAGATAAACTACTGCTACTGGGGCATAGGCGACTCCGAGGAGTACTACCTCATGGGTGTTACCGGCTTTCCGGTGCTCATCTCGGCATCGAACACCAAGGGCGAGCACGATTACAAGGTCGCTCAGGCGGAGTTTAACGGCAAGCAGTATTACTCGGTCGTCACCGCCGTGAAGGATGCAAATGCCTATGAGGGCGGCGGCACGGTAAAGCTTCTTGTAAACTCTCAGCTCAAGAACAGAGAAGATATAACGCTTGACGATGATGTCACCATCGACACCTCCGATTTCTCGCTTATCATCATGTCCAATGTGTCCGTCAAGAGCCTCAATCAGCTCCTCGGCACATATATCATTAAAGACAGCGGACTTATAAACCTCGACGGAAAGAAGTTTATCTATTCAAACCGCAATGCCGACGATTCGTGCAACAGCGAGATCTACGGTAAGGAGAGCCTTACCATCCAGATCAAAAAGACGGACGATCCCACGGCGTATGACCTCACGCTCCGTAACGGCGAGTTTATCGTAAACGCCGCTCTTGACTCCGGAAATCCGCACAAGATCCCCGGCGGAAGCAAGCTCACCGTGCACGAGAAGGCGATTCTCAATATAGAGAAAAACGCCCGCATCCGAACCACCGGCGGAGCCGAGGTGTACGATTACGGCACCATAAAGATCGGAAACGCAACGCTCGACCGCAATAAGGGCAGCCGCATGGTCGGCGTGCTTGAGGATGATAACGGCAAGGTCAGCCTCCCGTTTATCTACTATCAGGGCTACCACTTTACCGGCTGGTCCGACGGCACGAACACCTATCCCGCCGGCAGCACCGTCGATGTCCCCACCGCAAAGACTTTCACCCCAACATGGCGCCTCGGCGACCGCGATGATCCGTACCCCGGCGATGATTTCTACGACGATAACGACGAGCCGGTGTATAACCTCAAGATAACCGTCATCCAGTCTGAGGGCGGCAGCATAAGCCCCGAATCCATAAATGCCGCAAAGGGTGAGAGCCTCAGCTTCAAGGTAACGCCGAGCAGCGGGTACTACATAAAGAATGTACTCGTTGACGGCAAGAGCGTGAGCCTTGATGAGAACGGCTATTACACATTCGTGAGCCTCGGCGAGGATCACAGTATAACCGCCCTGTTTGCAAAGACCGCAAATCAGGATTACGACAGCTACCGCATGAGCTTCACGGATGTAACGCGCGATGACTGGTATTACAACAATGTCCGCTTCGCGTGCAGCATGGGACTTATGAAGGGAACGAGCGACACGCTGTTTTCTCCCGATGAGCAGACGAGCCGCGCCCAGTTCATAACCGTTCTGTGGCGCCTGTCCGGCTCGCCGGTGATGCCGGGAGGTACCTGCCAGTTCACCGATGTTCCGAGCGGAAGCTACTATTACGATGCCGTGCGCTGGGGCGTTGCCTACGGAATAGTAAACGGCTATTCTGCGACCTCTTTTGGCCCGAATAACAGCATAACGCGCGAGCAGCTTATAACCATGCTCTTCCGCTATGCCAAGAACTATGCCGGCGACGATGTTTCGCAGTACGACAGCACTAATATCCTCGGCTACTCCGATGTTCTGCAAATATCCCGCGGCATGACTCAGGCATTCCAGTGGGGCATAGGAGCAGGCATAATAAACGGCACAAGCGATACTACGCTCACGCCGCAGGGCACTGCCACCCGTGCTCAGGTCGCGGCATTCCTCTCGCGCTACTGCAATAAATTCGTACTCAAAGTACCCGTTATGATGAACTGAACAATGCAAAAACCGGAGCTCTGCTCCGGTTTTTGTTTTGCCCGAAAAAATCATTGCACTTGAATAGCTAATATGCTAAAATGCTGGTGTATAAACCAAACGGAGAAGAGGAGTGGTCATAATAGCCATTACAAGTGCGAGTTTGCCGGCAAAAAAGCGGATACTCACCGTGTGTGTGCGTCTGTTTCTCGAAAAGGGATACAAAAGAACCACGCTGGCTGAGATCGTCGAAAAGGCCAATGTTTCCTACAGCTCGTTTCAGAATATATTCCGCGCAAAGGACGGAGTTCTGACAGAGCTTGTGGAGTTTATGTTTTCAAATCAGTTTGCCGAGGCAAGAAGTGCGGCAGAGGCCGACCTTCCGCCGGCCTGCATCTATGCGGTGGAAACCGCCATTCAGATGACGCTCACCGAGCTTAACGAAAACCTGCGCGAGATATATATAGAGGCGTACACCCAGCGCGAGGCATCCGATTTCATTTTCCGCGAGACCGCAAAGGAGTTGTATCAGCTGTTCTCCCCGTATCAACCGGAGCTTACGCCGCACGATTTTTACTGCATGGAGATAGGCTCTGCGAGCATAATGCGCGGCTACATGGCACATCCGTGCGATGATGAGCTCACGCTTGAGAAAAAGCTTCGTCTGTTTCTCACCATGACCCTCAGGGCATACAATGTCCCGAAAAACGATATCGAGCAAGCCATCGCCTTTGTCGAGGGACTTGATATACGCGCAATTTCAGAACAAGTTATGCAGAAATTATTCAAGACGCTTGCCATGCGATTTGAGTTTTCTTTGCAAGGTATAGAGTAAAACGGACTAAAAGTAAACGACTATGAGCTGAAAAGATCAAAAGCTCGTGACGCCTTATATATCAACGCAGGCGCCGAACTGACGCTGATGGACGGATCGGCAGCACGGCGGCAGGTTCTTTGATGTCGTTTATAACCATCGGGGCAGCACCATCACCGGCGGCACATTCAACGCTGTTGTTGCTAACTATTCCGACAATGAGATCACCGGAACATTTAATGCAGGTGTTATTATGGGCAGCGGCACGGAGAACAGTCCCTTCCGCATCTTCACCGCCGAAGGGTTAAAATGGCTAAGCAAATGGGTCAACACCATGTATGCCGACGCCTGCGCCGTGCTGGAAAACGACATTGATCTTGAAAATGAAGCATGGACGCCCATCGGGACGGAAGACCATCCATACACCCATATCTTTGACGGACAGGGTCATACCATCAGAGGGCTGTCTGTCAGCGGAAAAAAAGAAAAAGCATAACTAAAAAATAAAATAAAAACTACCCGACATCGGGTAGTTTTTATTTTTTATATTGTCAGATGGAATATACTCTGTCTTCTCGTGTGGGAGGGGCTTGCTGCGCTTGTCCGGCGGGGTAGCCGAGAATGCAGTGACCGATGCCGATGTATTCATCGCCGATGCCCTTTTTGCATAGTATCTCGCGCGCCTCGGGCATTTCAAAAACCTCGCGGGCTCTGTTTATCCAGCATGAGCCGAGACCGAGCGCGTTTGCCGCGTTCATGAGGTTTCCGAGCACAAGGCTGCCGTCCTCGATATGTGTGGGCACGGTACGGTCGGCAAGCACGACTATCACGGTGGGAGCGGCGTAAAACGGGTCGATGTCGCGCCCCATGACCTGAGCGTTAAGCTTTGAGAGCAGCGCAATGGTCTCCTTATCCTGCACAACGAGCATAACGGTCGGCTGGCGGTTCATAGCCGAAGGCGCGCACAGTCCGGCTTTGAGCACCGCATCGAGCTCGTCCTTGCTTATCTGCTCGGGCTTGTATGCCCTGACGCTGCGGCGCTCGTAGAGATTATTAAGAGCATCATTCGTCATTGGTTGTATCCTCAAAGTCTATGGTGTAGAACACTGCGTTATCGTTTCCGGATGCGCCGTTTGCTTTGGCGGCATCGACCGCTGCCTTTGCAGCCTCGAGCTCCTCGCGCATTACCTCTATACGCTCGTCGATTGCTTTGAGCTCGTCGAACAGGGGAGCATAGTTTCCCTGCGGATAGTCGCGGTTTTCGTCGTAGCAGAGGCGGCCTATCTCAATGAAAACCTTTTTCTGCTCCTCGAGCTCGCCGTTTATCTGCAATGTGAGCTTTGCGATGTTCGCATAGCATCTCGCGGCGGTGCTGCCCTTATCGTAAGCGTCTTTAAGACCGCCGCTTTCGACATACTGCTTTGCCTTGTTCGTAACGCTGTTTATTGTTCCCTTGATTATGCTCTTGTAATCAGCCATTGCTTTCGCTCCTTTCCTGCCCGTCGTCTTTTTTGAGCCGCGTGCTGCGGTTTACGAAAAGCTCGTCGGGCGAGTGCTTTTTTCTGAGGTTAACTATGAGTATGATGGCTGCGGCGAGCGCGCTTATCGCGGCTAAAAGCTGAGAAACGCGTATATCCGTCGAGCCGATATACAGACTGTCCGTTCTGAGTCCTTCGACCCAGGCTCTGCCGAGACCGTACCAGAATATGTACAGGCAGAAAAACTGACCGTCGTACTGCCGCTTACCGCGTCTGAGCAGAATGTAAAGTACTATGAGCCCTATGAAATTCCAAAGACTTTCGTACAGAAATGTCGGGTGCACATATATTGTCTCTCCAAACGGAGTGGTGAGACCCATGCGGCAGAAAATGCCCGTCTGTGCGCCGAACGCCTCGCGGTTTATGAAGTTTCCCCAGCGCCCGACAGCCTGCCCGATGAGCAGCCCGAACGCCGCGAGGTCGCCGAGCGCCATAACGGGTATCTTCTTTTTCCGGCACACGAGTATGCCGGTTATGACACCGGCGATTATGCCGCCGTAAATGGCAAGTCCGCCGTCGCGCACAGAGAAGATCTCCGCGGGATTTGCGATATAATAATCGAGCTTAAACAGCACATAGTAGAGCCTTGCGCCGATTATGCAGGTGGGGATGAGCCATATCACGAAGTCAAACAGATCGTCGGAGCTCAGCCCGAATTTCGCCGCCTGCCTTGCGCAGAACAGTGCCGCAAGTATAAATCCGGCTGCGATTATAACTCCGTAGAGGTATATCTCGAAGCCGAACACCGAAAAGCTGTAGGGTGGATCAATGCTCCAATCGCCGAGCATGGGGAAGCTTATCGAGGCATCGCGCAGCATCGTTGAGGTAAAAAAGCCCATGTTATCAGTCCTTTACGGGGGATATAACGCTCAGGGCGAGCCTGTCGGCTGCCATGAACGAGCTAAGGAAGCTCTCGCACTCCTCTATGCTTATGCTATCAAGTATGCTGAAGCTGTCGAGCGCGCAGTAGCCGCCGAAAACTCCGTCGACCAGTGCAAGGCAAATGTTGTCGAAATCCTCAAGACCACGCAGTCTTGAGCCGAAGGAGGAGTGCTTTGCAGCCTCAAACGCGGCTTTGTCAAGCCCGTTTTCCGAAACATTGCTTATCTCGCGCTTTATCTCTTCAAGAACTGCCTGCGGCTTGTTGCTCTCGCCGCCGAGGATTATCGTTGCGGTACCGGCGGCATAGTCTATCTCATAGTCGTAGTCGCGGTTGAGCGTGCCGTCGGAGTACAGGCGGTTGTAGAAATCGCCGGAGGTTCCGAACAGCGTGCGTATGGCAAGCTGGGCGGTGAGCTTCTGCCTTAAAAGCGCGTCGCCGTTCGGCGCGGGCTTTACCTTTGCGCCGATGAGAAACTGCGGCGCGGAGACCTCCATGAACTCTTCGTTATAGGTCTTTGCGGGCATATCGCTCTCGGCAGGACCCATGTCCGCCTTGGGTATCTCGGCTCTGTCGCGCGGCAGCATTTCGTTTGCAATGTCAAATATGCGCTCGGGATCGCAGTCGGCGGCAACGCACAGCGTCATGTTCGACGGGGCATAGAATGCCTTGTGGCAGTTATAAAGCGTTTCCGCGGTGATCTCGGCGATGCTCTCTATGCTGCCTGCGACCTGATCGCGTATCGGATTGTGCTCATAAAGCATGCGCATGAGCCGGTTATAAACTACATAGCCGGGGTTATCCTCGACCATGCATATCTCCTGACCGATTATGCCCTGCTCCTTGGCAACGGTCTCGTCCGTAAAATACGGAGTCGAGACGAATTTTAAGAGCATACGCAGGTTTTCCTCAAATCCGTCGGTGCAGTCAAAGTGATAGGCGGTCATGCCGCTGGAGGTAAAGGCGTTGGGCTGAGCGCCGTTTGCGGAGAGAATGCTAAGCGCATTGTCGCCGTTGGGCATATCAAACATCTTATGCTCGAGAAAATGCGCAACTCCCGCGGGGGTATCGTGCATCTGCCCGCCGAGGTAAAACCGCCTGTGCGCTCCGCCGTAGTTAGTTGCGAAAACGGCGTAAGCCAGCTTGAAGTCGGGCTTTGTGACAACATTTATCTGCAGCCCGTTGTGCAGCTGACCGGAATAGAGATCCTCGCCGATCTTTTCATATCTTTTATGCTTCATCCGAATTTACCTCCTCGCAGCCGCGCAAATAGTACACCGCATCCGGCACAACGCTGTTTGCAATCTCAACAACGCTGTCAAGCTCAACGCATTCTACTGCCGCGGCGAGCTCCGACGGGTCGAAATCCAGCCCGTCAATGGTGTTTGCAAGGTAGAAGCCCTCGAGACTGTACTGCGAGTCCATCATGGCGCGCAGATCCGAGGCAACGCTGCTTTTAGCTGCGTTGAGCTCCTCCTTCGTTACATCGCCCCTGCGAACGGCGTCGAGCTGAGCCTCTATCTCGGCCTTGGCGGCGTCGAATTTGTCAAAATCAACGCCCGAGGAGACTATCATCAGCCCCTTGTGAGTGTCCAGCAATGAGCTTGCGTAATAGCAAAGCGACAGCTTTTCGCGCACATTCATGAAAAGCTTTGAGGTGACGCTGCCGCCAAAAACGGCGTTGAAGGTGTAGAGCGCGGCAATATCCATATCGTCCATGCACTCGCCGAGACGGTAGCCCATAACAAGCTGACCCTGTGCGACCGACAGCTCATCGGAAAAGCTGCGGACGCTTTCCTCGACCGCGTTCATGCGTATATCGGTGCCTATATCGTAATTGATCTCGCCTCTGGGCATTCCGCTGAGTGCGTCGGACAGCACATCGGCGACCTTATCCGCGCTCAAGCTGCCGCAGTAGAATATCTCAACGGGGGAGGACATGATGAGACTGCGATAGTGCTTTGTGAGCTTCTGATAGTGTATGCTCTCGACCGCGTCCTCGCTGCCGTAGCGGGAAACGGCAAAGGGCTCAAAGCAGCACATCTGCTCGATGAGCCGCTGGAGCGAATATGCCCGCTTGTTATTGAGCTTGCTGAGTATCTCGTCCTTGAGCTTTTCCTTTTCGCTCTCGACATACTCCGGAAGCAGCAGCCCGCCCTTGGTCACCGGCGTTAGCAGCAGCTCGGCGGTGAGCCTTGCGGTGCTTTCAAAAACGCCGCTGCCTGCGGGAAGATATGCCTCGTCAACAAAGCTCGACAGAAAACCGATGCACTGTATCTCGCCTATCTTGCGAACGACGGGCTCAATATAGCTGCCGTAAAGCGAGTCAAGCTCGGAGGCTAATGTGCGCATGTCGCTGTGATAACGGCTGCCTCGCCTGAGAACATAGGGGATGAGCGCGTTTAACGACGCAGTTTCCCTGTCAAGCTGAGTAAGCAGGCTGACGCTGAGACATCCGGTCTTGAACTTGTCACTGCGCAGAGCGGTGAGCCACACGCCGGGGAGCAGTTCTTTTCTGATGGTATCCATGGCATGACCTCCTTGGACTTATAATAAATCAGTATATCACACTTTTCATGCATATGGTATACCTTTTCCGTCGTATTTTTCGCCGTCGACAAATATGGTGCCGCCTATGATTATCTCGTGCGCTTTGCCGCCGACAGGGCGCCAGCTCACGCGGCACTCGGGAAAGCCGTCGGGCAGGCTCGGACGGATATACAGTGCCCCGTGCCATAGCTTCAGACCGAGCAGCTCCTCGCAGAAAACGCGGAAATACCATCCCGATGAGCCGGTGTACCATGTCCATCCCGCCTCGCCGATATGAAATGCGCAGGTGTAAACATCGGCTGCGATAACAAACGGCTCTGCAAGATAGCGGCTGAGATCGTGACACTCCGGCAGGATGGCGCGCAGTATAGCCCAGCCGTCGTTTTCGCGCGAACGCCTGAAGCACGCCATAGCAAGCCACAGCGCGGCATGGGTGTACTGCCCTCCGTTTTCGCGGAAGCCCGGACCGTAGCTGCGGATATACCCTGGATCGCGTCCACTGCCGGAAAACGGAGGGTCAAAGAGCTTGACTATGCCATTTTCGCGATCAAACAGCAGCCTTAGCGCGCTGTCAAGGGCAATGTCTGCGCGTGTGTTCTGCGCATCGGCGCAGAAGCATGCCCAGCTCTGCACGATGGAGTCTATGCGGCAGCAATCGCTTGAATGCGAGCCGAGCTTTTCGCCGTCGGGCCAGTAGCCGCGCAGATACCACTGACCGTCCCATGCGGCGTCAGCCGCTTTTCCGGCTTTGACGGCGAGGGTGCGGAAGACCTCGGCATCTGGTTTACATAATACTGACAACAGCTCGGAAAACCGTCTTACGCAGCAGGCGAAGAACCATGTCAGCCAAACGCTTTCGCCGCCTATGCCGTTCATGCCGTCGTTCCAGTCGCCGCTGCCGAAATACAGCAGACCGTGCGGACCCTTTCCACGCGATATGCAGCAGTCTATAGCGCGTCGGGCATGGTCTATAGTGCTCTCCGCGCAGGCGGACAGCATGGGTGTTTCATATCTGTCTGCATCAAAGACTTCAAGCGGTTTTGAGTTTACATAATATTCAGATAAATCGCAGATAGAGTAATCGCCAGTCTTTTCGGTGTACTCGCACAGAGCCCACACGAGCCATAAAAGATCGTCCGAACAGTGCGTTCGCACGCCCTTGTCGCCGCTGGCGGAGCGGTGCCACCAATGCATGACATCGCCCTCGAGGTACTGGTGCTTGCAGCAGTCGAGTATCTGCATTTTAGCGATCGAGGGATCTATGAGAATGAGGTTTACGGCATCCTGAAGCTGATCGCGGAAGCCGATCGCGCCGCCGCTCTGGTACATGGAGCACCGCCCCATCAGCCTGCAGGCAAGCGTTTGATAAACCGCCCAGCCGCTCATATAGCGGTCGCTGATTCCGGTGCCGTACAGCGTGAGCGCATGGACAACTCTCCGCCAATGCGCCTTCGCCGCCTCAAGCGCGGAAAACGCCTCGTTAGGTTTACATAATTTAATAAGCTCATCTTCCGAGCAGCAGCCGCACACCAGCACCGTGACCGGTTGGAACTCATATCGCGCAGCGAATACGGGATAGCTGAGCTTCTCCGTGCGCGAGTCAAATTCCCCATGGATATAAGAAAAAAGATCGCAGGTCCACCCAAGCGCGGGCGCAGAGCACATTGCGGAAAACCACAGCCCGTCTATGGGCGAGCGGCTGCTGGTCGCCGTGAATATCGAGTTAACATAATTTGCAGATACGGCGGTATAGTCATTGTCGTTATCCGAGAGCAGAAGCTCGCTTTTCCACTCGAGACTGCCGGTCTGCTGCCCGAAAAGCTCGATTATCATAACGCGCGCATCCGCATCCGGCGGTATAAACGCCGTGCACCTCGTGCCGCTGTTTCCGAAGCTCTTTTCCCAAACCGCAAAACCGAAGCCGAACTTCACGCGGCACGCGGCTCCGTCATTTGCAGCGAACAGACTGTAGCGCCCGCTGTCGGTGATATATTCAAGGCTCTCCGGCCCGTTTACTGCCGATGGATCGTTCACCCACGGCGTAATACGCATCTCGCGTGCGTTTTTGTACCACATATTGCCCATGCCGGTGTCGGCTGCAATGTAGCCGAACCTACCGTTCGTGAGCATATTACTCCATGCTCTGGCGGGCAGACCTCGGTTTACATAAAACATGAAGCTACCGTCGGTGTCATACTCGAATTTCGGCTGGTAACTGCCGCCGCGTCCACCGGTGTCCGGAAGCAGCGGAGCCGAGGCAAATGTGCGGCTTTCGGTTTCCTCGCCGACGGTGTATGCCGCGGCTGAGCTTATCACCGGCAGTGCCTCCGTGGACAGTATCCGAACGCCGCCGTGAGCACCTATGAGCGCTTCCAGCCCGTGAGCCGATAGTATATCGCGCACCTTACTGTACACCGGACGGCGGTATTCGCCGCCCTCATCGGTTATGAACACGAGATCGGCGTACACGCCGCAGCTCCTTATAAGGCAAAACTGCCGCGTTACCGTTTCAACATCCTCGTCGCCCGAGCAGCAGATGATCGGCATATCGCCCGAAATGCCGTATCGCCAGAGCGCGCTTTTGGCGGGGAAGGGCTTTGCCGCGCTTATAAACCTCAGCCTTGAAAGCATTTGCATCGCCCCGTCAACATCCTTTGCGCTCATGCGCGTTATGCCCGCGCAGGCAGAAACCATTGCCCCGTATTCGGCAGGACCTATGGCGAGCATATGCTGCACGCCGGAGTAAGCCTCCTCGGGTGTCGAGCCGACGCATACGGCAAAGCGCAGGCTCATCCGTTCGCCGCGTCTCAGCGATATATTCACCGCCGCGCGCACGAACGGCTCTGAGAGGTAGCCATCGTCGGCGATCCTGCCGGCGCGCGCAGTCATGGTCTTATCGCAGCTAATGCACAGCCACGCGTCATTCTGCCTGCCGCGCGGCAGACGGTGCAGCATAAGGCAGTTGCCGTCTGTTTTAGCCTCAATGCCGAGCCGCCAGTATGCGGGATGGTTTACATAATCACAAGCATCGGCAAGCACAGGCTCAAAGGACAGCTCTATTGCGGCATCCTCAATATTATTTTTCGCAAACAGCTCAACAAGACGCACCTCGCCGTTGTCCGCGCCGGAGACGGCTATGCCGCTGCGCGCGGTAAAGTCATCGTATACACAGGAAAATGTGCATGAAATCTCCGAAAACTCCCACATGAACGGAACCTTGCTCGTAGGATCGGGCAGCAGTGACAGCCTTTCATTTCCGCGGAGCATATTGAGCGAAACGCCTTGACCGCCGCCGAGCTGCTTAAACGGCGCGCGGTATACGAGCATTTCGGCGCAGCTTGAGCTGCTTATGCCGCTCTCGGTTAACATAATATTATAGATGCCGTTTGACAGCACTGTGCACTCCGGCTGAACGAAGTTCACATCCGAGCCGCGCTTTTCCCATTGTAAGCTCTCGCCCTTACGCGGCTTTTCGCTCTCGCTTTCGCTCAGGGGGAGCACCGCGGAGCTGAGCGGAACCTTTTCCTCGAGCAGGCTGCGGTATGCCGACATTTCCGGCTGCTGCATGAAATAGCCCTGTATGCAGGAGCCTGAAACAAGATTTGTTACGGCGATCATGCTCATGCCGAGGTGGTGAGCCATGTAGCAGAGAACCTTCTCGCCGTCGGAGCTGCGGCAGCGCGAGGGTGTGAAATCTACAGCCTCAATAAAGCCGAAGCGCGACCTCAGGTTTTCCTTTTCCATGCGCCTGAGATCGGCAATGGCGCTTTTGGGCTCAACGATGAGCGCAAGAAACGCAGCGTAAGGCGCTATGACCAGCTCGCTGTCCTGACCGCGCTTGAGCGCAAGATGCGCACAGCCGTGGGCTTTGTAGCGGTAATTCAGCGCGGGGTCGAGCGAGAAAAACGCGCTTTCGGAAATTCCCCAGAGTCCGGTGTGGCTGCGCCGCTGCTTCTGAACGAAAAGGCAGTACTTTGCCGTTTCATACAGCAGACTGTCCGGCATGAGCGGCAGAAACAGCTCCGGCATGAGGTATTCAAACATTGTGCCAGTCCAGCTTGCCATGCCGCGATAGCCCGCCATGCTGCGCTCGACGCGGGCAAGCCTGCGCCAGTGACGGCGGGGAACATCGCCCTTGGCTATCGCAATGTAGCTCGTCAGGCGCGCCTCGCTTGCCATGAGGTCGTAAAGTCCGGACGATGCCGCACCCTTTTCAAGGTCTATGCCGATGTGGAAAAGCCCGCGCTGCTCATTGTAGAAGATGGAAAAATCCATGGGTGACATCAGTCGCTGCACGCGCTCGGAAAGCTCATGCAGTCCGATTTCGGAAAGTCCGTTTTTAAGCGCCGTAAGGCAGGCGTACAGGTTGCCGCAGTCAACGGTGGAGAGGTATTTCGGCTCAAGCGGACGCAGCGTGCGCGTGTCGTACCAGTTGCAGAGATGCCCTGCATATTTCGGCACTTTTTCGAGCGTTTCCAGCATGTTTCCGACAAAGCGCTCAAGCTCTGTCTCGCTTATGAAGCCAAGCTTATGGGTACACAGCGCCGAAACGAGCGCAAGCCCGATATTCGTCGGCGAGGTGCGGTGGGCAATACCCACCGGCGGCTGCTGCTGAAAATTATCCGGCGGCAGGAAATTATCCTGCTCCGTGCACATGACAGCAAAATAGCCCCATATTTCGCGTGCGCAGCCGAGAAGATACTGCCTGTCGTCCGCAGGCAGCTCACGCGCGGGCTTTGAGGGCAGCGCGAGCGATACCGCCGCGATAGGCGCCAGCAGCCACATAAGCCCCACGGTTTTTGCGAATATGTCAGGCGCAAACACGATGAGCAGCACCCCCGCAGCGGGAGCCAGCCACATATTTTTATAGTAGGCCGCGGGCCCGTGCTTTTTCTTTTCGCCCTGCGCCGCCGTTTCCCATTCGAGCAGACTTTTGCCGCTTATGAGCATCCGCCACAGCGCGGTCGCAGCTGCCGAAACGCATATCCACGCCTCATACGGCAGAAACCACAGCCTGAATGCCGTCTGCACAACGGATCTTCCGATGCCGGACAAAACGCGGCTGTGATACCTCGCCGACAGCACCTCCGGCTTCTGTGACGCAAGCTCGGCAAGCGATATCAGCAGTCCGGACGCGAGCGCTATAAGCGCCGCCCACGCAGCGACCATCAGTCCCGCCGCCTTGAACATGAGCCCCGCGAATATCGCGGCAAAGGTCGCAGGCGCTATAAGGCTGCGGCGCAGCGAGTCAAACAGCTTCCACCGCTCAATGTCGGGCAGGGGCGACGCTCCGTCAAATATCCACGCCGAGTTCTGCCAGTCGCCGCGTATCCAACGGTGACTGCGCCGGTAATAGGCCAGCGGGGAGGAGGGGAAATCGTCGGAAAACTCGACATCGCTCATGTATCCTCCGCGCATATAAGCCCCCTCAAGGGCATCGTGCGAGAGCACGCGGCCGTCGGGAATGTGCGCGCGCGTCACCGCAAGCAGCACGCGGGCATCCATTATCCCCTTGCCGGAAAATCCGCCGCGGTCGAACAGGTCCATGTTCACCTCGCCGCACAGCGAGCTGTAGGGCTCGGTGCCGCCTATGCCGGCGAATATGCGCGAAAAATCCGTCGCAGCGGCGGAATGAAGCGAAACGCACATGCGCGGATGTATAAGTCCGTGACCGGATATAACGCTCATGGTCTCCGTATCAAGCACCGGTGCGTTCAGAGGGTGCAGCATAGCGCCGATAAGCTCGGCTATCGAGTCCGGCGAGGGAACCGTGTCGCTGTCGAGCGTTACTATGAATTTCGTGCCGGAAAGAGCCTGAGCTCCGCCGGAGCGGACGGTCAGACTGCTTTCCCCGCCGCATAAAAGCTCGGCGAGCGCAAGTATCGCGCCGCGCTTTCGCTCTCTGCCGGAGTATTTGCCGCGGCCGGCATCCTCGACCCTCGCACGGGTGAAAAGATAAAAGCCGCCGGAATACTTTGCGTTGAGCTCGTCAATGGCGGCGGCAGCCGAGGCTATTATTTTCTCATCCTCGGGAGACTCCGGAGCGTCCGCCTCTGGGAGGTCGGCAAGTATGCCGAAGGTAAGGTTTTTTCCGCAGCTGCGGTTTGCAAGGTAGTATTCCTCAAGCTTTTTGGCAAATTTGCGCCCGCTGTCCCCGCTGCCGAGCAGTGCCGAGATCACGCATATGGTCCTGCCCTTGTCGGGAACGCCGGCGGAAACATCCAGCCTCGGCAGTCTGCGCGGCGGGACCGATGACAGCAGAATATAATCCAGCAGCGTTTTCGTAAGCTCCGATAACGGCAGCAGCAGAAGCAGCGCGGCTGCCGCGCTGTGGGATAAAAACCCGCACAGCAGCGATAAAAACAATGTCAGCAGCACATTTGCCGCAATGTAATATGCCCCCGACCTGCGCGTATCACCGGTTTTGAAAAGCTTATTGCCTATATGCCGCGCATCACCCTCAGCCTTTTGGCACTCGGAGAGTATGCTCCGCGCCATCGCGTCCTCGGCAGTGCCGTTTTTCTTCGCAAGCTCTGCAAGCCTTATGCGGTACTGCGCGCGGCTCTGCTCGTCCATGTGCGGATAAACGCCTGACGGGTCTGCCATGAATATCTTTTCTACCGTGTCCGAGCGCTCTATGATGCTCTGCCATTGGAGCCCCGATATAAGCCGCAGCGATGTAAAAACCGCCGCAAATTTATCCGTCAGCCCGTCGGGCTCCGCGCTTTGGCGCAGCTTTGAGCACAGCTCGGCAAGCTCGCGTACAAGCTCCGAACGCAAAACGGCAGGGAACAGGCACAGCTCCTCGTGCGGGAGCGCCGCAATGCTTTGCGCGCCGCGCAGATACTCTATTATCGAGTCCTCGCTTATGCTCAGCCCGCAGGCATGGAGCATATCCCGAGACATGCAGACGAGGATGATGCCGTCGTCACCGGCGCGCAGCCTGCGGCACCGGTCGAGCCCGCCGAACGCGCTTTTAGCCTCGCGCACCGCGATGTACCGGTTATCCAAAAGCCATTGGCAGGCAGCCGGTATGCTTGCCTTAGAGCCGAACCGCCCTTCTATGAGCCGGTACACGGAGTTTATCTCCGAAATGTTTTTTCTAAGCGGCGTTTTTATATCGCTGCACGGTCGCAGACCGGTGGGCTTGCACAGGCGCGCACAGCTTGCCGCGCGGTCAAAAAGCGTGCCGTTATTTTTGCTGTCCATAAAGCTCTCCTTAGCTCATATTAATGCAATAAGTTTTACCATAAATGTAAGGATATATTCGCGGCACGGTGACAAGAAAAAATACTTGACAGGCGTGGCGGGCGATGCTATACTCTGTAAAGTGAATTGCGTTTACAGGGAGGTGCGCCGTGAAAAACAGTGCGGTCATGCGTTCGATGCTGTTTGATTTTTACGGCGAATTGCTTACGGACAAACAGCGTGAGTACTTTGACCTCCGCTATAACGAGGATCTGTCGCTCGGTGAGATCGCCGAGCAGTGCGGAATATCGAGGCAGGGTGTTTGGGATATAATCCGCCGCGCCGAGACCGCGATGACAGAGATAGAGGAGAAAACGGGTCTTATAAAGCGTTTTCTCGAGCGCAATGCTCAGATAGACGAGCTGGAATGCGAGCTTAAAGCCATCGGCGTTTCCGATGAGGGCATTTTCAGAAAGCTCGAGGGACTTAAAATATAGGAGGCAGATAGCATGGCATTTGAATCGTTATCCGACAAGCTGTCCGCTGCCTTTAAAAAGCTGCGCGGCAAGGGCAGACTGACTGCGGCTGATGTCAAGGAGGCAATGAAGGAAGTGCGCATGGCGCTTCTGGAGGCTGATGTCAGCTATAAGGTCGTCAAGGAGTTTACAAAAAGTGTGACCGAGCGAGCCTCGGGTGCGGATGTGCTCGAAGCGCTTTCTCCGGCACAGCAGGTCATAAAGATAGTTAATGAAGAGCTTATAAAGCTCATGGGCAGCGAAAACCAGCGCCTCACCATCGGCTCAAAGTCGCCGAGCGTTGTCATGCTCGTCGGTCTTCAGGGCGCAGGCAAAACGACAAACGGCGCAAAGCTGGCTGCCTATATGCGCAAGCAGGGCAAGCGCCCGTTGCTGGCAGCCTGCGACATTTACCGTCCCGCGGCTATAAAACAGCTTGAAACCGTCGGCAAGCAGCTTGACATTCCCGTCTTCCAGATGGGCACCACCGATCCTGTGGACATTGCCAAGGCTGCGATAGAGCATGCGAAAAAGCACGGCAACGACCTTGTTTTTCTCGACACAGCCGGCAGACTTCATATTGATGAGCAGCTCATGCAGGAGCTTAAAAATATCCGTGATGCTGTCGAGCCGAGCGAGATACTGCTCGTTGTCGATGCGATGACCGGTCAGGATGCCGTCAACGCGGCAAACGCTTTTAACGATGCTCTCGGTGTCACCGGCGTCATGCTCACAAAGCTTGACGGCGATGCGCGCGGCGGTGCGGCGCTTTCGATAAAGGCAAGCACCGGCAAGCCGATAAAATTTATCGGCGTCGGCGAAAAGCTCGACCAGATCGAGCCGTTTTACCCCGACCGTATGGCGTCGCGCATCCTCGGCATGGGCGATGTGCTCACGCTTATTGAAAAAGCCGAGCAGAGCTTTGATGAGAAAAAGGCTCTCGAGATGGCGGAGAGGATGAAGGCAAACCGCTTCTCGCTGTCGGATTATCTCGACCAGATGCGCTCGCTCAAGGGTATGGGCGATATAAACGATCTGGCGGGCATGATACCGGGGCTCGACGCAAAGGCGCTCAAGGGCGCAAAGTTTGATGAGAAGGGCCTTGCGCGCATTGAGGCGATAATCCTTTCCATGACTCAGGCAGAGCGCGATGATCCGTCTATCCTCAATGCCTCGCGCAAAAAGCGCATCGCTGCCGGCAGCGGCACATCGGTCGTCGATATAAACCGCCTGCTCAAGCAGTTTGACGCAATGCAGGGCATGATGAAGCAGCTCTCCGGCAAGAACATGAAAAAGCTTCAGAAAAAGCTCGGCGGCATGGGCGGAGGCGGCTTCCCCGGACTGGGCGGCTTCAGGCTTTAACTTAGATTACCGGCGCGAAAGCGTTTGTAATATAAAGAAAAAATTATGGAGGTGAAAGATAAATGGTAAAGATCAGACTTCGCAGAATGGGTGCAAAGAAGGCACCGTTCTACCGCATCGTCGTTGCAGACTCCCGCAGCCCCCGCGATGGTCGTTTCATCGAGGAGCTCGGCACTTATGACCCCATGGCAGAAGGCGAGCAGAAGATCAAGGTCGATATGGAGCGTGCAAAGTATTGGATATCCAACGGCGCACAGCCTACCGAGACCGTACGCGGCCTGCTTTCCAAAGTCGAGGCCTAACAAGGAGTAACTACCGGCATGAAAGAACTTTTGACCTATATCGTACAGAGCCTCGTCGAGAAACCTGACGAAGTATCTGTGACCGAGCGCGTTCACGGCGGCGAGACCGTATATGAAGTACGCGTAGCTGACGGGGACATGGGCAAGGTCATTGGCCGGCAGGGCAGGATCGTAAAAGAGATCCGTATACTCATGCGGGCTGTAGCCCAGAGACAGGGCAAGAAGGTCTCAGTCGATATTATGGACTGATAAAAAGCAGAACGGAAAGTTCCGTTCTGCTTTTTTTATACCTGTTTTGCTTGTTAAACGCTCTGATTTATGGTAAATTATATACTGATATCCTATGGAGGTTTTCGCATGGAAAAGCAGCAGTACATCGAAGCGGGAAAGATAGTTAACACCCACGGCGTTCGTGGCGAGGTCAAAATTCAGGTTTGGCTTGACAGCCCTGAGTTTCTGCGCCGCTTTAAGACGATATACATAGACGCAAAGCCCGTGAAAATGCTCTCGGCGAGAGTGCACAAGGGCTTTGTGATAGCGGTGCTGGAGGGCGTTGACGATATAAACGCCGCCATGAGTCTTAAAAATAAAACCGTTCTCATCGACAGGGCAGACGCAAAGCTCGGCAAGGGCGAGTATTTCCTTTGCGATATAATCGGCGCGCGCGTTGAAAATGAAAGCGGAGAGCTCATCGGAGTGTTGGAGGATATTCTCGAAACTCCGGCATCCTCGGTGTACATCGTTCGCGGAGAGAGTGAGCACATGATCCCCGCCGTGCCTGAGTTTATCCTCAAAACCGATGCCGAGCAGGGCGTTATCACGGTTCGCCTCATCGAGGGAATGTAAAATGTTATGTAAACTTAACGCTGAGAGGTATACAAGCCTATGCGAATAGATATAATGACGCTGTTTCCGGATACGATGAATGCGATAATGCATGAAAGCATCCTCGGAAGAGCGGCAAAAAAGGGCATAATCGAGATAAATTGCGTACAAATTCGGGACTATACCGAAAACAAGCAGTGCCAGGTGGACGATTATCCCTACGGCGGCGGCTGGGGCTGCGTTATGATGGCGCAGCCGCTCAAATCCTGTCTTGACGATATTATGTCAACTGCAAAGGATATGCGCAGCCGTGTTATCTATATGTCCCCGCAGGGCAAGCCTTATGACCAGGCGACTGCGCGCAGATTGCGCGACGACTATGACCATCTCGTGCTCGTTTGCGGGCACTATGAGGGCATTGACGAGCGCTTTATAGAGCAGTGCGTTGATGAGGAAATTTCACTGGGCGACTTTGTGCTCACGGGCGGCGAGCTCGCTGCGATGGCGGTCGCCGACTCGGTGTGCAGGCTCGTTCCGGGAGTTCTTTCCGACGAGGAATGCTTCACCGGCGAGAGCCATTGGGACGGTCTGCTCGAGTACCCGCAGTACACCAGACCCGAGGTCTGGGAGGGCAGGGAGGTGCCAAAGGTACTGCTCGGCGGCGATCATGCCGCGGTCGCGCGCTGGCGGCGCAAAAAAAGCATTGAGCGCACGATGGATAAGCGCCCCGATATGTATGCAAAGCTTGAGCTTACCGATAAGGACGATATAAAGCTCGTTGAGGAGATAAACAAAGAGCGCAGCCGCATGAAGCTGACAAAGCCCGTGGAGTGCCGCGCAGCAAGCGCAGGCGACCTTGAGAGCATCATGCTCATAGTGCGTCAGGCGAGAAATTATCTCAAAAAGCACAGGGTGGACCAGTGGCAGGGCGAATATCCCGCGCCTGAGGATTTTCTGCCCGACATTGAAAACGGAAGCTGCCGCGTTTTGACCTACGGCGGCGCGGTCGCGGGATTTTTCTGCCTGACCGATAGGCCCGAGCCCGATTACGAGAATATAACCGACGGCCGCTGGCACGGCGAGGGCAAATACTGCACACTGCACAGGGCGGCGGTAGCCGCTGAGTTTCGCGGCACGGGCATGAGCCGAATGCTCATCGACGCGGCGCTGAAGCTTGCCGCGGAGCAGGGTGCGGAGTGCGTTCGAACCGACACCCACCGTAAGAACAAGCCCATGCAGCGGCTTTTGAAAAGCATCGGTTTCGATTACCGGGGAAATATGCTGTGCTCGTCCGAAGCGGGGCACGACCCTGCACGGCAGTGCTTTGAGAAAAAACTGTGAGCGGGAACTGATATGGAACTTACGAATATAAACGACATAAAGCAACTTTTGCACCGGCATGGATTTCGCTTCTCAAAATCGCTGGGGCAGAACTTCCTCGTTGCCTCATGGGTGCCGGAGGATATTGCCGACTCAGCCGATATAGACGGCGGCACCGGCGTTCTTGAGATAGGTCCCGGCATCGGCTGCCTTACGGAGCAGCTTTCGATGCGCGCGCGCAAGGTCGTGTCGATAGAGCTCGACAATGCGCTCAGACCGGTGCTCGCGGAAACGCTCGGCGGCAGGGAAAATGTCGAGATCGTGTTCGGCGATGCGCTCAAGCTTGATATTGCCGCGCTCGTTAACGAAAAAATGCCGGATATGCGCCGTGTCGTGTGCGCAAATCTGCCGTACAATGTGACGACTCCGATAATATCAAAGCTCCTCGAATGCGGCGAGTTTGAAACGATAACGGTCATGATCCAGCGCGAGGTGGCCCGCAGGATATGCGCGGCAGCCGGCACCGCGGATTACGGAGCGTTTACCGTGTTCGTCAACTGGTATGCGCAGCCGGAAATGCTGTTTGATGTGCCGGCAGGATGCTTTATCCCGCAGCCGAAGGTGACCTCAAGCGTCATCCGCTTAAAGCGCCGCGATACGCCGCCCGTGCAGGTGAAAAGCGAGACGGTATTTTTCCGCGTCGTGCGCGCTGCGTTTGCCCAGCGGCGCAAAACGCTCGTCAACGCCCTCAGCGCCGGATTTGGAGAATTATCCAAGGAAAGTATTGAAAAATGCATAATTGATAGCGGTTTTGACGCAAAAATTCGCGGAGAAGTGCTGTCGATTGGTGATTTTGCAAAAATAGCCGACGCTTTTTGCACGGTTTCTGAGTAATTTTTGTGAGCAAAATGCATTGATTAAGAACTATCAAAGATGGTAGTCTTAATTAAGGTGTTATTGGTAATAATTTTTATGAAAATACGGAGGTAAGAATCATGAAACTGACCGATAATGTCCACATTCTCAAGTGGGTCGATGAAATGGCTGCACTTACAAAGCCCGATGAGATCGTATGGATCGACGGCTCCGAGGAGCAGCTGGAAAAGCTGCGCCATGAGGCCATGGGTACCGGAGAGCTCATAAAGCTCAACGAAGAAAAACTCCCCGGCTGCTATCTGCACCGCTCGGATGTCAACGATGTCGCGCGCGTTGAAGATCGCACCTTTATCTGCTCCAAGCGCAAGGAGGACGCGGGTCCCACCAACAACTGGATGGATCCCGAGGAAATGTACAAAAAGCTGTACGAGATATACGACGGCTCGATGAAGGGCCGCACGATGTATGTCATTCCTTACTCCATGGGCGTTGTGGGCTCCGACTTTGCAAAGTACGGCATTGAGCTTACCGACAGCATCTATGTCGTCGTTTCCATGGCGATAATGACCCGCATCGGCACTCAGGTCCTCGACGCTATCGGCGACAGCGCCGATTACATCAAGGGTCTGCACTCCAAGGCCGAGCTTGATCCCGAGAAGAGATACATCGTTCACTTCCCCGAGGACAACACCATCATGTCCGTCAACTCCGGCTACGGCGGCAATGTCCTGCTGGGCAAGAAGTGCTTTGCACTTCGCATAGCGTCCACCCTTGGCAGAAAAGAGGACTGGATGGCGGAGCATATGCTCATCCTCGGCGTACAGAATCCGCAGGGCGAGATCCGCTATGTCTGCGGCGCATTCCCGTCCGCCTGCGGCAAAACCAACCTCGCAATGCTCATTCCGCCCCAGGCTTACCGTGAAAAGGGCTGGAAGTGCTGGACCGTCGGCGACGACATTGCATGGCTGCGCATAGGCCCCGACGGCAGACTGTGGGCAGTAAACCCCGAAAACGGCTTCTTCGGCGTCGCTCCCGGTACCAGCATGAAGTCTAACCCCAACGCGCTTGAGGCAACAAAGAAAAACACCATCTTCACCAATGTCGTGCACAATCTTGACGACAACACCGTTTGGTGGGAGGGCATGGATAAGAATCCCCCGAAGAACGCCGAGAACTGGAAGGGCGAGAAGTGGGACTGCACCGACGGCAGCAAGGGCGCTCACCCGAACTCCCGTTTCACTGCACCGGCAGTAAATTGCCCCTGCATCAGCCCCGAGTTTGAGAGCAAGACCGGCGTTCCCATCTCCGCTATAATCTTCGGCGGACGCCGCGCAAAGACCGCCCCTCTGGTCTACCAGTCCCGCGATTGGGATCATGGCGTGTTCGTAGGTTCGATCATGGCGAGCGAGACCACCGCGGCGGCGACCGGCAAGGTCGGCGTTGTAAGGCGCGACCCCATGGCAATGCGTCCGTTCTGCGGCTATAACATGGGCGACTACTGGCAGCACTGGCTCGATATGGGCAAGAAGCTTTCCAACCCGCCCAAGATCTTCAATGTCAACTGGTTCCGCACCGACGACGAGGGCAACTTCCAGTGGCCCGGCTTCGGCGACAACCTGCGCGTTGTAGAGTGGATACTCGGCCGCTGCTTCGGCGAGAAGGACGCGGTGGAGACCGCGCTCGGCTACGAGCCCCGTCCCGAGGACATAAACCTCGAGGGCGTTGATGTAACCGTTGATACCGTTAAGGATATTCTCGGCGTTGACAAGGAGCTGTGGCTGGAGGAGTGCAAGGGCATCCGCGAGTACTACTCCCAGTTCGGCGACAAGCTGCCCAAGAAGCTTGCCGAAGAGCTCGACGATCTCGAAGCGAGACTTAATAAGTAAAAACAGCGCGCGGCTTTGACCGCGCGCGTTCATAGAAAGGATGATAACTCAATGAGCAAGAAGTATGTTTATTTGTTCTCCGAGGGCAATGCGAAAATGCGCGAGCTTCTCGGCGGCAAGGGCGCAAACCTGGCGGAAATGACCAACATCGGTCTGCCCGTACCTCAGGGCTTCACCATCACCACCGAGGCATGCACACAGTATTATGAAGACGGTCAGAAGATAAACGATGAGATCATGGCTGAGATCATGGAGTACATCGTCAAGATGGAAGGCATCACCGGCAAGAAGTTCGGCGACCTCGAGAATCCTCTTCTCGTATCCGTCCGCTCCGGTGCGCGTGCATCCATGCCCGGCATGATGGACACCATCCTCAACCTCGGTCTTAACGAGGATGTCGTAGCGGTCATGGCAAAGAAGTCCAACAACCCCCGTTGGGCATGGGACTGCTACCGCCGCTTCATCCAGATGTATTCCGATGTTGTCATGGAAGTCGGCAAAAAGTACTTCGAGCAGCTCATTGATGAAATGAAGGAAGCCCGCGGCGTAACTCAGGATGTTGAGCTCACTGCCGACGACCTCAAGGAGCTTGCAGGCAAATTCAAGGCAGAGTATAAGGAAAAGATCGGCGAGGACTTCCCGACCGACCCGAAAGAGCAGCTCATGGGCGCTATCAAGGCAGTCTTCCGCAGCTGGGATAACCCCCGCGCGAATGTTTACCGCCGCGATAACGACATCCCCTACAGCTGGGGCACTGCCGTTAATGTACAGATGATGGCATTCGGCAACATGGGCGACGACTGCGGCACCGGCGTTGCGTTCACCCGCGACCCCGCCACCGGCGAGAAGAAGCTCATGGGCGAGTTCCTTACAAATGCACAGGGCGAGGATGTCGTTGCAGGCGTCCGCACCCCGATGCCCATCGCTCAGATGGCAGAGAAGTTCCCCGAGGCGTTTGCGCAGTTCAAGAATGTCTGCCAGACTCTCGAGAACCACTACAGAGATATGCAGGACATGGAGTTCACCGTTGAAAACGGCAAGCTCTATATGCTCCAGACCCGTAACGGCAAGCGCACCGCTCAGGCTGCTCTCAAGATCGCCTGCGACCTCGTTGACGAGGGCATGATCAGCGAGAAGGAAGCCGTTGCGATGATCGATCCCAGAAACCTCGACACACTGCTGCATCCCCAGTTCGACGCTGCCGCTCTCAAGGCTGCAACTCCGATGGGCAAGGGCCTTGGCGCATCCCCCGGCGCTGCCTGCGGCAAGATCGTGTTCAGCGCTGAGGACGCAAAAGAATGGAGAGAGCGCGGCGAGAAGGTCGTACTCGTCCGTCTCGAGACCTCTCCCGAGGATATTGAAGGCATGAAGGCCGCAGAGGGTATACTTACCGTTCGCGGCGGCATGACCAGCCATGCGGCAGTTGTTGCCCGCGGCATGGGTAAGTGCTGCGTTTCCGGCTGCGGCGATATAAAGATGGACGAGGAGAACAAGAAGTTCGAGCTCGCGGGCAAGACCTTCAGCGAGGGCGATTTCATCTCTCTCGACGGCTCCACCGGCAAGATCTACGATGGCATCATCCCCACCGTCGATGCTTCCATAGCCGGCGAGTTCGGCCGCATCATGGCATGGGCTGACAAGTATCGCCGTCTGCAGGTCCGTACCAATGCCGACACTCCGCACGATGCCGCAAAGGCACGCGAGCTCGGCGCACAGGGTATCGGCCTTACCCGTACCGAGCATATGTTCTTTGATAGCGACCGTATCGCGGCATTCCGTGAGATGATCTGCGCCGACACTCTTGAGGAGCGCGTTGCGGCTCTTGCAAAGCTCGAGCCCATGCAGCAGGCAGACTTCGAGGGCATCTACGAGGCAATGGAAGGCTGCCCCGTAACCATTCGTTTCCTCGATCCTCCCCTCCACGAGTTCGTTCCCACCGAGGAAGCTGACATCGAGGCTCTCGCAAAGGCACAGCATAAGTCCGTTGAGGCTATAAAGACTCTCATCGCATCCCTGCATGAGTTTAACCCCATGATGGGTCACCGCGGCTGCCGTCTGGCTGTCACCTATCCCGAGATAGCTGCAATGCAGACCCGCGCCGTTATAAGCGCAGCAATAAATGTTCAGAAGCGTCATCCCGAGTGGAACATGGTTCCCGAGATCATGATCCCGCTGGTAGGCGAGGTCAAGGAGCTCAAGTATGTCAAGGATGTCGTCGTTAAGAATGCAGACGAGCTCATTGCTGCAAGCGGTCTTGATATGAAGTACCTTGTCGGCACCATGATTGAGATCCCCAGAGCGGCTCTCACTGCCGACGAGATCGCCAAGGAAGCAGAGTTCTTCTCCTTCGGCACCAACGACCTTACCCAGATGACCTTCGGCTTCAGCCGCGACGACGCAGGCAAGTTCCTCGGCGCTTACTACGATAAGAAGATCTACGAGAACGACCCGTTTGCAAAGCTCGATCAGGTCGGCGTAGGCAAGCTTGTCAAGATGGCATGCCAGCTCGGTCGTGCAACTCGTCCCGACCTGCACCTCGGCATCTGCGGCGAGCACGGCGGCGATCCTTCGTCCGTTGAGTTCTGCCACAATGTCGGTCTGGACTATGTCTCCTGCAGTCCCTTCCGCGTTCCCATCGCCCGCCTCGCAGCAGCACAGGCTGCCATCCGCGAACAGCGCCAATAAGAAGTTGTCGCTTGTCGCGTAGGCAAAACAACTGATATAAATACGGTCACACAGTCCGTTTGGATTGTGTGACCGTTATTTTTTGCCCATTTTAAGCTGAATACACCGTAAATCAAGCCGCTGGTTTCACTATGAAATCAGCGGCTTTTTTCGTTCTCAAAAAGTTTTTTGAAATTTTTTCGTTTAGGGGGTCTATAAATGAGCCTTCTCGCTGGCTACCTATTGAGGGACAAAACAAGTTTCCTCGTGATCCTTGAAAACAGAATACACACTCAACAGGTACATTCCTGATCGGGGGCGAAAGCCCCAGCCGGATGAAGGTGCGCCACGAACTTCCTGCCCACAAGGGTTATCACGGAAAGCAAGGTTGGTAGCGATTCCGAACCATTCTGAAATATCCGCTTGCTACGGATAAGGCGATGAAACGATTCAGGGACAATGA
>SFLE01000024.1 GCA_004553495.1 Clostridiales bacterium
ACTCGACCCGACGCGAATAACATGGCGGCGCTGCGTTGACATGAACGACCGTCAACTCAGATTTATCCGCGACGGGCTCGGCGGCAGCGCAAACGGCGTTGAGCGCGACGACGGCTTTGACATCACCGTCGCCAGCGAGATAATGGCGATACTCTGCCTTGCGGAGTCCGCCGCCGACCTCAAAAAGCGGCTTGGAGATATAATCATCGGCTACGATGTCGAGAATAACCCCGTGATCTGCCGCCGGCTCAAGGCTGCGGGCGCGATGGCGGCGCTGTTAAAGGACGCGATAAAGCCGAACCTTGTGCAGACGCTTGAGGGCACTCCGGCGTTCGTGCACGGCGGACCGTTTGCGAACATCGCCCACGGCTGCAACTCTGTCCTCGCAACGCGCATGGCGCTCAAATCCGCCGACTATGCCGTTACAGAGGCGGGCTTCGGAGCCGATCTCGGCGCGGAAAAGTTTTTGGACATAAAATGCCGCACGGCCGGGCTTACGCCGTCGGCGGTAGTAGTCGTAGCAACGGTGCGCGCGCTTAAAATGCACGGCGGGCTGAAAAAAGACGAGCTTGGCAGGGAGGATCTTGCCGCGCTCGAAAAGGGCTTGCCGAACCTCATGCGCCATGTTTCAAACATCAGGAATGTGTACCGCCTCCCGTGCGTCGTGGCGCTCAACCGCTTCCCGACGGACACCGATGCCGAGGTGAAGCTCGTAGGCGACAGGTGCGCGCAGCTCGGCGTTGAGCTCGTGCTGTCCAATGTTTGGGCTGAAGGCGGCAAGGGCGGAGCAGAGCTCGCCGAGGCTGTGGTAAAGCTGTGCAGCGAGGATAACTCGCAATTTTCGTATAGCTATGAGCTTGACGGCAGCATAGAGGATAAGCTCAGCGCCGTCGTCAAAAAGGTATACGGCGGGGAGGGCGTGATTCTTACCCCCGAGGCGCGGCAGCAGGCGGAGCACCTCACAAGGCTCGGCTTTGACAAGCTGCCGGTGTGCATAGCGAAAACGCAGAGCAGCTTTACGGATGATGCCGGCATTCTCGGCGCGCCCGACGGCTTTACGATAACCGTGCGCAGCATGAAGGTCAGTGCCGGAGCGGGATTTATCGTGGCTCTGGCGGGGAATATAATGACAATGCCCGGACTTCCGAAGCATCCGGCAGCCGAAGGCATTGATATAGACGATAACGGAAGGATAACGGGACTTTTCTGATGGATTTCAGCAGAATGCTCAGCTATACCGAGGCACTGAGCAAAAATAACGACCGCACATGGTTTCATGATAACCACCGCGAATATGAGCTGGCGCAGGAGGATTTCCTCATGGTGCTGGATGTTATGAAGTTCGTTCTGGCAAAGGACGCTCCGACGATAGGGGACATGCTGCTTTTTGAAAACCCCAAGAACTTCATGTACCGCATCCCACGCGATATGCGCTACAGCAAGAACAAAACGCCGTATAACCCCGCGTTCAGGGCGTATCTCTCGCCGCATAAAAAGGATTTTCTGCCGCTTTCGTACTACCTGCACATAAGCTGCGACCGCTGCATCATCGAGACCGGCGCATGGCCGTGGGATGCAAAGCAGCTGAACCGCCTGCGCGAGTATATTGCCTATAACTATGAGGAGCTCGACTCCATCGTTGAGCAGAACTCGCTCATGGTGTACGGCGAGATGCTCAAGCGCACTCCGCGCGGCTTTGACGCGGATCATCCCGCCGCCGAGTGGCTGAAGTATAAGTTCTATTTGACTGAGTACTCGTTCACGCCCGACGACCTGCACGATCTCGACACATTTGCCGAGGCAGCGGGACGGGCGGTGCGAAGGTTTGAACCGCTCAGGCAGTTTTTCATGGGCGCCTTTGACGATAAAGTCTACAGCGACGAAATTGACTTATAAAAAACTAAGGATGCCGTTTTTGGCATCCTTAGTTTTATGTAAACCAAACTATATCATAAATACATCGCCGTAGGGGTACGGATTGCCGCTTTCGGTCATCATCCATTCCTTGAATGCGGGTATATCACGAACGACCATTCCGGATACCCTCGTTATTCCGTGCTGCAGAATTTCGGGGCAAAGCGGTGCGGAAGGACCGATAACGACCGTTTTTGCATTTTCCGAGAGCTTTAACAGTCGAGGGAGCGTTTTGTTTATCGCGGCGCTGGCAGTCATTATAACAATGCCGCACTCAGGCAGAATGTACTCGCAGGCGGGATCAGGGTAATCACCCGATTTCGGCTCACGCTCAATTATGTAAACCTTATCCGCGCCCTTGAGAGCGTCTGGCTGGAGCTTCAAATGCCCTATGAGCGCGATCTTCGCGCCCTCGGTCGCCATGCCCTGAGTGCAGCTTTTATCATATCCGCAGCCGGCATCAAGCTCAGCCAAGCGCGCGGGTGTGTTGTAAAAGGCGTTTATCACCGCCATGCCCTCGGATGCCTCCTCAAGGTTCCATGAGCGAACAGCCTGCGCCGCGAGGCGCGCACCGAGCCCCTCGAGAGAGCCAAACCTCCGCTGCACCGTGGCGGCTTGATTTCGCAGGGCTATGCCGAAGCGCCCGTCGCTCAGCTCCGCCGCCGTCCATGTGAGTCCATGTATTACGGCGCTGACGGTAGGCTCACCGTCGATGCCGTTAATAAGAGTGTCATAAAGATCCATGTATCCATCCTCCGTGCCGGTTCATTATATCACCGCTTGCACCGGTATATCAAGTGATGTTATAATAAACACGGAGGTATGACCAATGATATTTGATACTCATGCGCATTACGACAGCGGGGCGTTCAACGCCGACCGCTTTGATATACTCTCTTCGATGCCGTATAACGGCGTGGGGCTCATAGTCGACCCCGGCTGCGATCTCGAAAGCAGCCGTCAGGCGATAGAGCTCGCCGAGCGGTTCAGCTTCGTTTATGCCGCCGTGGGCTGGCATCCCGAGGATATCGACAAGCTTACGCCGGAGGGGATGCAGGAGCTTGAAAAGCTGGCAGAGCACCCGAAATGCGTCGCCATAGGCGAAATAGGGCTCGATTATTACTGGGATTCCGAGCATAAGCAGGAGCAGAAGGAGCTGTTTTGCAGGCAGATAGAGCTTGCGCTGCGCCTTGATAAGCCCATCATAGTCCATGACCGCGAGGCGCACGGCGACAGCCTTGAAATAGTGTGCCGCTATCCCGAGCTGCGCGGCGTGTTCCACTGCTTTTCCGGCAGTGCGGAGATGGCAGCCGAGCTTTTAAAGCGCGGCTGGTACCTCGGCTTTGACGGTCCGATAACATATAAAAATGCGCGCAAAGCCATTGAGGTGCTCGAAATGTGCCCCCTTGACCGCATTGTTATCGAGACCGACAGCCCGTATCTCACGCCGGTGCCGAATCGCGGCAAGCGAAACGACTCAACACAGCTTCGCCATGTGATAGCGAAGATAGCCGAGATAAAGGGCATGAGCGCCGATGAGATCGAGCGTCTGACCTTTGAAAACGGCAGGAGACTTTTCGGATTGGAGGGTGCTTGATGTATAAGCCGGAGATAATATTGCAGGGAGCACCGAACGCGCGCGACCTCGGCGGCATTTTAACGCGTGGGGGGCATGAGATATGCAAAAACCGCATTATCCGCAGCGGTATGCTCTCACGCCTTAATGATGCCGACGCAAAATGCCTTGAGGATGCGGGACTTAAAACCGTCGTCGATTTCAGAACGAGCGCCGAGCGCAATCAGAAGCCCGACCGCGTTATAAGCGGCGCGGAGTATATAATTTGTCCCATTCTTGAGGACAAGGCGGAGGGCATAACCCGCGATAAGCCCGAGACCGAGGATGAGGAGGCACAGCGCACCGTTAAGATGGCGCAGCGGCTCATGCTGCACGGCGGAAACGGTGTCGAGCAGATGCGCTCGCTGTACCCGATCATGGTCACCGCCGAGCACTCGGTCGCGCATTACCGGCAGTTTTTCGAGATACTGCTGCGCCACGAGACCGGCGCACTGCTGTATCACTGCACCATGGGCAAGGACAGGGTAGGCGTTGCGACCGCGCTGCTGCTCACCGCGCTCGATGTCCCGCGCGAGGATATATATGCCGACTATCTCATCACCCGCGACAGATGTGCCGCGGGTACAGAGCGGCTTGTTGCCAACTGCCGTAGATATACCGATGATGAGCCGACGCTAAGCTTTATACGCGAGCTCGACACTGTCCACGAAAGCTACCTCGATGTAGCCTTTGACACTATGACCGAGCGTTACGGCGGCATTGAGGAGTTCCTGCACGGTCAACTCGGACTCGATGACGAAAAGCTCGAGCGCTTAAAATACTTATATACAAAGTAAATTAAAACCGCCCCTCGGGGCGGCTTTTTTAATCGTTCAGATATTCGGAATAGCAGTTTGTCGTAAGGCAGCCGGAAAGCTCGGTGAGTATGGTCTGCATATCGGCATCGTTGTACAGTACTTCCGGAGCCGACAGACCGCGCTCGGGCGGGGTGTCATACGAGAGCATAACGCGCACCGATGTGCCCATGTCCTCGCCTCTGCTTTCGATTATCAGAGCGCCTCCGTGCAGCTCGGCAATGCCCTTTGCCACCGCGAGCCCGATGCCGGAGCCCACCGGATGGGTGAGGCATTCGCTGTGCTTATACCGGTCAAACACGAACGCCAGCTCGTCGGGCTCTATGCCCCTGCCGTCGTCGTCAACGCACATAACGAGATTGCTGCCCGTGCGCAGCAGCGACACGGAGATCCGTCCGCCGCGCCTGCAATTGAGCAAGCTGTTTGACAGCAGATTAAGCAGCAGACGGCTCACAAGCTCTCTGTCGGCGACTATCCGCATATGCTCCTCGGCGAGGAACGAGATGTTTATATCCTGCTTTTCGGTCAATAGGGAGACAGTCTCTATGATATTGCGGCACAGATCGGTAATGTCCGTCGGGCGAGGATGAAACGGCAGCGTACACGCGGCTATGCCGGACAGAGTTCCGAGGTTATCCAGCGCGCGCTTTACTCTATAGTAGCTGCGGTTTAGCGTGCTGACATATTCCGTGAGCTTGTCGTTTGCGATGTCCTCGGCGATAACGGATATGCACGAGGCGGCAAATTTTATATTCGACATACTTGAGCGCAGGCAGGATAAAACAGCCTCGCTCGGCTCGGCGATGGGAGCGTCATATGATATGGCGTATATCCTCAGTCCGTTTGCCGACGACACCTTCACCGTGCAGTTTTTGCTGCCGATAAAGGCGGTGGTTATGAAATTGTCCGCCTGATTGTTCGATATATGCAAGGGCATGAGCATATCAAGAGGTTTGCCGGATAGGTCTTTACCGGCGAGCTTTATAGCGGCTTGGTTCATGTACAGTATCTTCGACCGGCGCGAAACCGCCACCGGTTCACTGAGCATTGAAAACGCGGTTGATAACAGGTCTATATCTGCCATATCCTCCACCTCACAACAAATTACGGCATCATTTTATCAAAAACAAGCATATTATACAATAGCAGTCCCAAAAATGGCTATTTTTTAACGAAGATTTGGCTGTATCGAAATATTGATTTTTGAGCATAGTATATGCTACAATTGTATCAAGCAGTAAGTAATGTTTTCCATGCTGAAATTTATAAAACGGAGGAACATAAAATGATCAAAGTTGCTATCAATGGTTTTGGCCGTATCGGTCGTCTTGCATTCAGAGCCGGCATCGTTGCCGACGATATCGAGATCGTTGCGATAAACGCTCCCGATAAGACCCCCGCACAGCTGGCATACACCGTAAAGTACGATTCCGTCCACGGTCGTTTCCAGGGAACCGTTGAGTATGACGATAATTCCATCACCGTAAACGGCAAGCGCGTTGCCATAGTCGGCAACCGCAACCCCGCAGAGCTGCCCTGGGGCGAGCTGGGCGTTGAGTATGTCCTCGAGTGCACCGGCGCATTCCTCACCACCGAGAAGGCACAGGCTCATATCGACGCCGGCGCACAGGTCGTCGTTCTGTCCGGTCCTTCCAAGGATGACACCCCGATGTTCGTCTGCGGCGTAAACCTCGATAAGTACACTCCCGACATCAAGGTTGTTTCAAACGCATCCTGCACCACCAACTGCCTTGCACCTCTTGCAAAGGTCATAAACGATAATTTCGGCATCGTCGAGGGTCTCATGACCACCGTTCACGCCGACACCGCAACTCAGGAAGTCGTCGACGGCTTCTCCAAGAAGAACTGGCGTCTCGGTCGCGGCGTACACGGCAACATCATCCCCACCAGCACCGGTGCTGCAAAGGCAGTCGGCAAGGTCATTCCCGAGCTCAAGGGCAAGCTGACCGGTACCTCCATGCGTATCCCCAGTGCCGATGTCTCCATCGTTGACCTCACCTGCCGCCTTGAGAAGGGCGCAACCTATGATGAGATCTGCGCGGCAGTCAAGGCAGCAAGCGAAGGCAGCATGAAGGGCGTCATAGAGTACTGCGAGGACGAGGTCGTTTCTTCCGACTTCATCACCGATCCTCATACCAGTATCTTCGATGCAAAAGCAGGTCTGGCTCTGAACGACAACTTCGTAAAGCTCATGGCTTGGTACGATAACGAGTGGGGCTTCAGCTGCAAGATGCTCGATCTCACCCGCCACATCGACAAGGTTCGCAAGGCGTAATTCAAGCTCCAAAGCCGATAAACAGTGCTCTATCTGAGAGCTTTTCAAACTTATTGGCTAAGTACGAAAACATCTGACCGGCGCTAAAATTATCCAAAGAAAATGACCTCTTTTTGCTTGATATTTTCAGGCAGAAAGAGGTCATTGTGCTTTTGTCGGATTTTGGGGAAGAGCTACTGCATGACGGCAAAGTTGGAGTAGCGACGCCAATTATGATGAACTACCACGGCAATAACCTGAAAGAGCTCCTGCCGTCTCTTTAAAACGGGCACAGTACTGCTAGATTTGGTGAATAAGAGAATTTTCAAATTTCCTTAAGTTTATTTGCCTTTGTTATTATAGATCTTTTTCTTCATATTTGCGTCTTTTTCTCTTATCCACCGATGACCTCGTACAGGACCTTTACGAAGAATATGACGAGGACGGTTATCATTATGGGCTTTACAGCCTTGCTGCCGCCTTTTTTGAACAAGCTCGAGCCGAGCCAGTTACCGGCTATGGAGAACAGTCCGGCGACGAGTCCTATGGCGAATACCACCTTGCCGTTTATGAGGAAAACCACGAGCGCGGACAGGTTCGTTGCGAGGTTTATCGCCTTACTCACGCCGTTAGCCTCGGTCACCGGCATATGCGCGACCGCGGTCAGCAGCAGGATGAGAAATGTGCCGGTCCCGGGACCGTAAAACCCGTCGTAGGCTCCGATGAAAAACGCCACCGCACAGGCGAGAACCGTGGTTTTCACGGCGGAGTACGGCTCCTTATCGCCGCTCAACGCCTTGCCACGCATGACATACAGGGCGGTAAGCGGCAGTATGACGAGCATGATTATCTTAAAAACGCCGTCGTTAATGAGCAGCGCGAGATTTGCTCCGCAAGCTGAGCCCGCGAAAGCGAACAGCACGCAGAATATCGCCTGCTTCCATGGAATAAACCCGCTTTTTGTATACCTTATGGTCGTGAGCGTTGTGCCCATGGCGGAGCTTATCTTATTCGTGCCTATCGCAAAATGCACGGGAAATCCCGCAATGAGATAAGCGGGCAGCGAGATGAGCCCGCCGCCGCCCGCAACGGCATCGACAAAGCCCGCAAGAAAAACAAGGGGGCAGACGATGAGAAACTGTATGAGTGTGATCTCCATTATTTACACTATAGCCTCCCACAGCAGCATATTGCCCTCAAACACGGTGCGTACCCTGCCGCTGTCGAGCAGCCACGCCAGATACGAGCGAACGGTGCTGCCGACGAGCGCATACTGCTCAAAGCTCATAGTAAGCCCGTAAGCGTCAAAAAGCCGCTTGAGAATACTTTCAAAGCACTGTGGCTCCGCGCATATGGAAACTATGCGCTTGGCAATTTCGTTAACGGTGTCGATGTTATACTGTGCAAGCTCGGTAATGTCCTCGGCTGCGGGTGCGTGAGCGGGAACGAAAACCGCAGCACTCATGCTTTTTACGCGCTCGAGCGTTTCTATGTATGCCGCGACATCGTAGATAAAACCGATGCGGTACTTTTCGAGCGTTTCGCGGCTCGAAAGGCAGTCGGCGAGGAAAACTACATCATCCGGCGTGCGAAAGCCGACCATGTCGAAAAAGTGCCCCGACAGCGGCAGTATCTCAAAGCCCTCCGGCAGCTTGTCAGGCGTTAGCTCGGCGGCGTCCGACTCCTGCGCCATCAAAAACTTGTGTCGCAGCGCCTTGGGGGGATAGCCGCCGTACAAAAACGAGGGCTCAAGAAGCGTGTGGCGCGTGAGATCGCACTCGATACCGGTGGCATATATGCCGCATCCGGTTTGAGCCTGCAGGTACTTGTTGCCTCCGATGTGGTCGGCGTTCGAGTGCGTGTTGAATATGGCTTTCAGCGTCCATCTGTTTTTATCAAGGATTTGCCGGACCTTTCTGCCGGCTTCCTTATCATTGCCGCTGTCGATGAGATAAACGCCGCTATCCTCGCAGCGGTACAGCCCAATCTTAGCGGGACAGTTAACATAATATGTGTTATTTGTAACCTGTATTAATTCGTACATTTTCATCACTCCATTGCGATAGTTTATCACAACAGTATTTCCAAGGCAATAAAAGCCTTGCCAAAAAATATTATTGTGCTATACTTACTTCTGTTCGTTTGAACGATTTTTTGCGAAACAGGCGATACATTTGTCCAAAAATGAAAATATAGACCTCTACCGGCACTTGTCGTTTGCGGCAGTTGGCGGATTTTTTGGGGCTTACGCCATACTGTGCCGCTGCGGAATTCTCGCCAGCGCGCAGACGATGAATTTGCTTGAGCTGACGATAAATGCCCTGCAGGGCGATGCTGCTGCGGTGTTGCTGCACATAGGCGCATTGGTGCTGTATGTCGGAGGAACGATGCTCACCGTTTTGCTGCCGCACTATTTCGGCGTGGATATGCGCCGTGCCGCACCCGTCATAGATGCCCTTATGTGTGTGGTTTTGTGCTTTATTCCGGCTGACGCGAATGTCATACTCTCGCTTTACCCGATATTTTTTGCGATGAGCGTGCAGTGGAGCTCGTTTTCCGGTGCGCGGGGCTTTGTAAGCTCAACGATATTTTCGACGAACAATACAAAGCAGGCATCCCTTGCATTTGCGCAGTATATAACCGACGGCGACCGTCTGCATTTTAAAAAGCTGCGGTTTTATGTGTTTACGCTTCTGGCGTTCCACCTCGGCGCGGCTATAGCGTTTTTTGCCGTTAAGCTCATGGGCACGCAGGGCGCGTGGGTGAATATCATCCTTGCGGCAACGGCTTACTCAATGGTCGTGTGCGAGGATAAATACCTAAGTCTCATTCAGGACGAGGATGAAGAGGAAGAAATAGCGTGAAAAAAGCTCCCCTGTGTGGGGAGCTTTTTTGCGCTTATTTTCAGTATTCGGGGTACTGCCCCTTGGGATTCGGACCAAACCGGTTTTCGCCCATGTCGCTGTCCTTTACAAACCAGGCCAGCAGGAAGATCCAGCCGACGAGCGGGATGAGTATAAACAGTATGTATGCGCCGGACTTGCCGATATCGTGCAGTCTGCGCCACGATACCGCCAAAGAGGGAAGAATAGTTGCCAGAGAATAAAGCAAATAGACAATTCCTATGATGCTTGTAGTGTCCGAGCTGCCTGCAATGAGGTAGTTAATGACACTGGCTGCGAGATAGATGATCAAATTAAACAGCGCAAAGAACCAGAACTCACTGCGGCGCGCTCTGCCGTTAAAATTTGCGTAGTTTTTGAACACGCTCGATATTGCCTGACCAAAACTCATTTTTATGCCCTCCTTATCAGATGCACCTATATTTTACCATGTCCGCAATGGTATTACAATAGCTTGGCGGATAATAAAAATGCACCGTCAGATTATCAGTCCGTATTTATCGCAAAGGGGCAGGAGCTCGCTTTCGGGGATGCCGCCCTCGTACAGGGCTCTGCCCTGATACACTCTGAGTGCCGACTCAAGCAGCTCTGCGTCGTCGCACACGAGGCACAGCGGCTTTGAGATCATGTACTGGAAATCGCCCAGCGCCTCAACATCGTCCCACGAGCCGATGCGTATGCCAACGAGCTCAAGCGCCGAGTCCATCGCGTCGGAAAGCTCGTCCTCAAAGCCGTCGCCGACCTCGATTATCTTTCCGCAGCAGGTGTCCACAGGAAGGTAAGCGGGCAGCTTTTCCGTCGAAGCGGGCAGCATATCGCTGTGCAGCGGCGAAGGCTTCTGCACGACGGCGCCCGCAAGTGCTTCTTTAAGCGCGGCGATATGCTCGGCGGTGGTGCCGCAGCAGCCTCCGAACACGGCAACGCCAGTGTCGAGCATTTCAGGTATCAGCGCAACGAACTCCTCCGGAGGGCAGTCGTAAACGGTCTTGCCGTCTCTTATTTCCGGCATACCTGCGTTTGGCTTTGCAATGAGCGGAACGCGTGCAAACTCGTGCAGCCGCTTCAGCTGCAAAAGCATCTGCTCGGGACCCGTGGAGCAGTTCAGCCCGAACGCGTCGATGCCCATGCCCTGAAGCACGGTGAGCGCGGCGGTAATATCCGTACCCGACAGGCTCCTGCCGCTTTCGTCGCAGGTGAATGTCACAAATATGGGCTTATCGCTCACGCTGCGCACGGCGAGAACGGCGGCGCGCGCGTCGGAAAGCGTCATCATGGTCTCGATAACGAAAAGATCGACTCCGGCTTTTTCAAGTCCGGCAGCCTGCTCAGTGTAAATGTCTACAAGCTCCTCGAACGATGCTTCGCCGAGAGGGGAGAGAAACAGTCCGGTTGGGGATATATCGCCCGCAACGAGCGCTTTTCCGCCGGCGGCTTTTTTTGAAAGCTCAGCAAGACGGAGATTATACTCTTCGGTCTTGTTAAAAATGCCGTGCTCTTCAAGCTTCCTGCGGTTTGCGCCGAAGCTGGGGGAGTATAGAACATTGCTTCCGGCGCTCACATATGTGCTCTGTATGTCAATAATGCTCTCGGGGTGATCGAGCACCCACTGCTCGGCGCTCACATCGCCCGTGTAGCCGCGCTTTTGAAGCTCGGTGCCGGTCGCACCGTCAAGAATGAGCGGGAATTTTACCTGCATGATGCTACCTCCGTGTACTCTCTTTAAAATGTCATGTTATCGGTGAAATACTGCGTGAAGTCCTGCCTGCCGGACAGCTCGATATAACCGCATTTTTCCGCGATCTCGAGCAGGGTACCGCGCCTTTCAGAGCTTAAAGCTGCCATTGAAGCGCCCGCAAGCGAGGTGTTTCCCAAACAGTGCAGAAGACTTTTGCCAAGCCTCGGCAGCATGCCTATGTCCATTGCGCTGCCGATGTCGATATATGTTCCGAAGCCGCCCGCGATATAAACTCCGTCGAGCTCCTCGGCGCTCTTACCTCGGCTGTTTAAAAGCACCTGCACGCCCGCAGCGACCGCGGCTTTTGCAAGCTGCAAATTGCGCACATCCGCTGCCGTGAGATAAACCTCGGGAGTGAGGTGAAAAACGCCGTTTCCGTTATCGTCGGCGGTGACATACCTTCTCATTTTCTCCGGCACATCGCACGGCGGCAGCAGCCTTCCGCTCTCGTCTATGACCCCGAGCCGTATAAGCGCCGCCACGAGATCAATAAGCCCCGAGCCGCACAGTCCGCGAGGCGTTTCCGAGCCTATAACATCGTATAAAAACCCATTATCATAGCGCACATGGCTTATCGCGCCGCCGATGCCCGCCATGCCGCAGCTTATACCGGCGCCCTCAAACGCGGGACCGGATGCAACGGCGCAGCAGGTAAAGCCGCCGCGTCCGCCGATAGCCATTTCACCGTTCGTGCCTATGTCGAGAAACAGAAAGCAGCCGTCCTTTTCGTATAACCCCGATGCGAGCAGACCCGCGGTTATATCGCCGCCGACATATCCCGCAACGCACGGAGAATAGACGATCTGCGCGCCGAGCAGATCGTCCCGTACAGGCTCCCAAAACAGCGTTTCCGGCTTAAACGGAGCCACCGCTATGCTTTTTACCTCGCAGCCTGCGAATATATGCTGCATCACGGTGTTACCGGCAATAACTATGGTTTTGAGCTCCCTTAGCTCGTGCCCGCGCATAAGAAGCGCTATGAGCTCCGACACCTGTTTTCTTATGCGGTCCGACAGCGTTTTAAGTCCGTCGGGATCGTCTATCGTGTGCTGTATGCGGCTTATGACATCCGCGCCGTATGATGCCTGCGCGTTCCAGCGGCTCACCGTGCCCAGCTCGCGCGACGAGGAAAGCTCGTACAGCCTCACGGCGACTGTAGTCGTGCCGAGGTCAACGGCGGCGGCATATCCCGTTTCGTTTGTTTCGGCTGGGGAGATCTCGATAGTGTCGGTAAGTATCATGCCGCCCGAGGTCTCGGGCAGTGTTATAACATCGCCGTCGGTGGGGATCACTTTACACGCCAGCCGCGAAACGGAGTTTACGCTCACCCTGCATTTGCCGCATTTACCGCGCCCGACGCACGCCGCCGGAATGCTTACACCGGCGCGGCGCAGAGCGCTCAGAAGAGTTTCGCCCGCGTTAAAGCGCACCGCGAAAGATTTATCGCCGCATATGACCTGAATGCTTGACACGGACTTCACCCCTTAATATAATATAATGTATTACATATAATTTTTAACAGTACTTATCTGCTTTGTCAAGAGGCATTGACGATATGACCGATATGATGACACTTGCAGAGGAAAACGGCTTTTCGCACATCGCGTATGCCGATATGTCGGCTTTTGTGCCGATGCCCGACATAAGGAAGATGTGCGCTGCCGACCGCTGCGGAAAATGGAATAATAACTGGGCGTGTCCGCCCGCCTGCGGCAGCCTTGAGACAGCAGCCGAGCAGATAAGGCGGTATAAGCGCGGTATCCTCGTCCAGACCACCGGCGAGCTTGCCGATGAGTTCGACTATGAGGGGATGCAGGAGGTGTCAAGGCGGCATAAGCGCAGCTTTTCCGACTTTGCACGGCAGGCGCAACTGCTTTACCACGACTGCCTCCCGCTCACGGCGGGCACCTGCGATATATGCACAAAATGCACATATCCGAGCAGACCGTGCCGCTTTCCGTCAAAGCGCCTTTCGTCTATGGAGGCCTACGGCTTGTGGGTAAGCGATATATGCACCCGATCGGGACTTGGATATAATTACGGCGCACACACAATGACCTACACCTCATGCGTGCTTTATAACGAGGAGTGATAAGAATGCAGACACCGAAGGAAATATTTTTAGAGCTTTTAAAGCCGGACGGACAGCCTGAGCGCGCGCTCAAGCAGTACGAAGCGCTGCATATGTGCCTTTACGACCCCATAAATGTCTACCTCCGGGGCAACCGCAAGCGCGGCACCGTAAGTGTTGACCGCTGGGGAACGACGATCAGCTTTCCCGAGGATGCCCCCGGAGCGATACCGATGAACCACGGCGACCTTGCCGTCTGCCACGATATAACCCGCTGGCGGGAAACCGTTCACGCGCCGGATATTGCCGCAAACTGCACCGAGGGCTGGGAGGAGTGCCGCAAAAAGGCGCGCGAGGCGACCGGCAGCGATAAGCTGCTCGCGAGCTTCATGGGTACCGGAATATTTGAGCAGTGCCATTTTCTCATGGGCTTTGAGGACACGCTCACAAACCTCTATGAGCACCCGACGGAGATGCACGAGCTCATCGAATATATAACCGAGTACCGCCTTACCTATGTAAAGCTGCTTATTGATAATCTCCGGCCTGATGTTATCTTCTCACACGACGACTGGGGCACGAAAAACGCCCTGTTCATGAATCCGGATATGTGGCGCGAGTTCTTTAAGGAGCCTTATCGCCGGTTTTACGGTTATATTCGCTCGTGCGGCTGCATAGCCATTCACCATGCCGACTCCTACCTCGTTCCGATAGTTGACGATATGGCGGAGATAGGCATTCAGGTCTGGCAGGGCACTCTGCCGGAAAACGACATTCCCGCGCTTCAGCGGCATTTAAATGGCAAGCTCGTTCTCATGGGCGGTATGGGCGCGGCGATAGACAGGGCCGATGCCACGCCCGAGGAGATACTTGCCTATGCCCGCAATACCCTTGATACCTGCTGTGCCGGCGGGCACTTCATCCCCTCGATAACCTACGGTTTGCCCGGCGCGGTGTTCCCGCACATAGACCGTTATATAGATCAGGCGATAGACGAGTATAACGCAAAGCTTCATATGCCGCGCTATGACCTGCCGCCGGTACCGCGCCGCGCGGTCGGAAAAAGCTCCGTCTCCGCCGAGAAGAGACCAGAGGAGCAGGTGCAGGAGGGGAGCGTATTCGGCTCAATAGCCTCCGCTATAAAGCGCGGCCAGCAGAAGAGACTGATAACGCTCATCCAGAAGGCTCTTGACGACGGCGTTGACGCGCAGGATATACTCTCGCAGGGACTTATAAAGGGCATGAACGAGCTCGGCGAGGATTTCTCGGCAAACAGAGCGTTCGTTCCCGAAATGCTCATAGCCGCACGGTGCATGGCGGCAGCCACCGCGCTTTTAAAGCCTTATATGGTCGATGCCGGCGGCAAGACCCGAAGCATCGGCAGAGCGTGCATGGGAACGGTTCGCGGCGATATGCATGATATAGGCAAAAACCTCGTCAAGATAATGTTTGAGGGCAGCGGTATAGAGGTCATCGACCTCGGGACGGATGTACCTCCTGAAAAATTCGTTGAAGCGGCGGCTGAAAACGATTGCAGGATAGTCGCCTGCGCCTCGCTGCTTACAACAACGATGGAGGAAATGCGTCAGGTAGTCGAGCTTGCAAAGCAGGCGGGCATACGCGAAAAGGTCACTATAATGATTGGCGGAGCGCCCATAAGCCAGAGCTTCTGCGACGAGATCGGCGCGGATATATACGCCCCCGATGCCGCGACTGCCGCGCGCGATGCTGTGAAAATACTCGAAAAGAGCTGAGTGAAATGTCAAAAGAGCAGATACGCGATGAGAATAAGCTCAGAGTCATAAAGGCGGCGCAGGAGCTGTTTATATCCGATGGTGTCGCCAACACCTCTATAAACCGCATAGCAAGCGAGGTCGGACTTTCGCCGATGTCGATATACCGCTATTTCGGCAACAAGGTAAACCTCGTGCTTGCGGCATGGCGCGATGCGCTCGGCGTTTTTTACGAGGGCTATATGCAGCGCTATAACGAGCGTGCGAAGGGACTCAAAAACGGCTATGAGCGCTGCGTTGCCGCAATGGAGGAGTATAATAACACCTATATGCTGTTTCCCGAGTGGTACAGATACACCCGCGAAATGCTCAGCTACACCGCAGCGCCGGAGGGCAGCGGAATAGACATCGGCAGCGTTTTCTGGCAGTTTTACGATAAGGAGATACCTCTGCCCATCGTGCACTCGCTCGAAGAGGGGATAGCGGACGGATCCATTCGCGCGGATGTAAATGTGCGTATGCTTTTGCAGCTTATTGTCAATGCCTACACCGGAGTTGACATATATAATGACCCGAACGAGCAGCTTTTGCCCATAGATGAGTTGGAACTTTACTCAAAGCTTATTGCAAGATACATAAAAGCCGACACTTGAATTTATGTGATTTAAACAAACTTTAGGAAATGACAAGATATTTCTAAAGTTAAGTAACAAAAGGTGCAGAAATGTCTTGAGGATTTGATAATATTCAGACAAATTTAAATGATGCTTCCGCACAAATTTTTTTTGAAGTATATGTTATAGGTCATAACATATACTTCAGTGGGAGAAAAATATTTGGTGGAGTGATAAAAATGAGGCGCAATATATCCGAGTGCGTTTCGTTCTGGGATAAGCTCAGCGAAAAGCACAGGCACAGCCTTTCAGACAACACGATCTTCCGCAGCTACAGGCGCGGGGAAAATGTGATCTTCAAAACCGTGAAAAAGGACGGTATCATATTCGTACTCGGCGGCGAGCTGCGGGTGTACCTTGCCTCGGATAACGGCAGGGAAATGACGCTGTTTCATCTGCACGAGGGCGATGCGTTCAGTATAATGACGGTCGATAACGCCAAAAGCAGCGATGTGGTACCCTCGCTTCAGGCGATGAGCGCAACATCGCTTGCCTACCTCCAGCGCTCGGATATGGCGCCGGTGGCATACGAGGAGCCGCTTTTTGCAAAGTTTGTGTTTGAGACCTGTTCAAAGACCGCGCAGGCGATACTCAACAACATATCCTATTGCGTTTTCAACAGCATACGAAACTGCATTGCGCGCGAGCTTGTCATGGACTGCTCTGAGGTCATAGAGATAACCCACGAGGAGATAGCGAATAACCTTGGGACGACGCGGGTAGTCGTGAGCAGGGAATTAGACCATATGCGCGATGCGGGGCTTATCCGCACGGGACGCGGAAAGATATATATTCTTGACAGAAATGGACTCAGAGACATAGCAGGATGCTGAGATAACTCAGTTTCTTATATTCCCCCTCTTCACTGCGGCGGCTGTGGGAGCTGCCGCCGCAGTACATAAAAAGAGGAAGATACCGGAAGGACAACACTGTGGAAACCTATTTCATCAGCGAAAGATGCGTCGGCTGCGGCGGGTGCCATTCAAGGTGCCCCGAAAACTGCATCGACGCGGGCAGAAAACCGCTCAGGATTGAGCAGGAAAGGTGCGTTCATTGCGGAGCGTGCTATCTTGCCTGCCCGATAAGAGCCATTGAAAAGCGCTGAGGATCCTGTACCTTACTGCACCATGTGCAGACAAAAAATATATATTCAGGAGGAACCACAATGTATTACAGCAGCGGTAACTATGAAGCTTTTGCCACCCCGAAAAAGCCCGAAGGTATCGATGAAAAATCCGCCTACATAGTAGGCACCGGCCTTGCAGGTCTTGCGGCAGCCTGCTTCCTCATCCGTGACGCTCAGATGCCGGGTGAGCACATCACCCTGTTTGAGCATCTGCCTCTGGCAGGCGGCTCCTGCGACGGCATTTATGATGCAACCAAGGGCTTCATAATGCGCGGCGGCCGTGAGATGGATAACCACTTCGAGTGTATGTGGGATCTGTTCAAATCCATCCCCTCTATCGTAAATCCCGGCGAGACCGTTTTCTCCGAGTACTATCATCTGAACAAGGAAGACCCGAACTTCTCCCTGTGCCGCGTCACCGAAAAGCAGGGCCAGGACGCGCACACCGACAGAAAGTACGGTCTTACCCCCGGCGCGGCAACTCAGCTCCTCAAGCTGTTCATGTCCACCAACAAGTCCCTCGAGGATAAGAAGATCGACGATGTGTTCGATGATGAGTTCTATGCAACGAACTTCTGGACCTACTGGCAGACGATGTTCGCATTCGAGAAATGGCACTCCGCACTCGAGATGAAGCTGTACCTGCAGCGCTACATCCATCACATCGACGGTCTGCCCGATCTGAGCGCACTGCGTTTCACACGCTATAACCAGTATGAGTCCATGATCCTGCCCATGTGCAAGTACATAACCGACCACGGCGGCAAGATCCTCTATGATACGACCGTTACCAACATCGTCTGCGACTGCACCCCCGAGAAGAAGGTCGCAAAGAAGATAGAGTACACTCAGGGCGGCGTTGAGAAGGTCATCGACCTCACCGAGAACGATCTCGTTATCTGCACCAACGGCTGTCAGGGCGATGCTTCGGCATACGGCGATAACACCCATGCTCCCGTCGTCACCGTCAAAAACGGCGAGGGTCCCTCCATCGAGATGTGGAAGAAGATCGCGGCTCAGGATCCGGCGTTCGGCCGTCCCGAGAAGTTCTTCGCCGGCATCAAGGAGACCTCCTGGGAGTCCTGGACCGTCGACACCGCAAACAAGCAGATCCTCGACGCTATCCAGAAGATCTGCAAGCGTGATCCTCTGTCCGGCAAGGTCGTCACCGGCGGCATCGTGACCTGCCGCGACTCGAGCTGGCTCGTAAGCTGGACCATCAACCGTCAGGGTCAGTTCCAGGAGCAGCCCTCCGACCACTGCCTGATCTGGGTCTACGGTCTTAACTGCTGGGACGACGAAGGCGACTTCATCAAAAAGCCTATGTACCAGTGCACCGGCATTGAGCTTGCCGCAGAGTGGCTGTACCACATCGGTATCCCCGAGGATCAGATCATGGATCTTGCCACCAACGAGTGCAATACCACTCCGTGCATGATGCCTTATGTAACCACCTTCTTCATGCCCAGAGCAGAGGGCGACCGTCCCAAGGTAGTTCCCGACGGCTCTGTAAACCTCGCGTTCGTCGGTCAGTTTGCCGACACACCGCGCGACACCGTTTTCACCACCGAGTACTCCATCCGTACCGGCATGGAAGCAGTCTACACGCTGTGCAATGTTGACCGCGGCGTCCCCGAGGTCTGGGGCTCCGTTTACGATGTGCGCGACCTGCTGTACGCAACGAGCAAGCTCCTCGACGGCAAGAAGCCGGCTGAGTTCCTGCTGCCGACCATCATGCCCATCCTCGGACTGCTCAAGGAGCCTCTTACGAACAATGTCGTCGTAGACCTGCTCAAGAAGTACAATATAGTATAATTTCATCAGTGTTGCCACCGGTTTTTTCTCAAAAAGCGGAGGCTTTGGGTGCGGCATCTCCCACGCCGCACCCATTTTTATATGAAAATACCCCCGCCCATAGTCGGGGGTCATATCATCTCTTTTATAATAAGGGATGCAAGAGTGTTCATTCCGGCGCTGTTCGGATGAGAGCCGTCGATGGAGTTGTAAGGTGTGCGGTATTTGTAAAGGTCAATGACCCTGCATCCGTTTATCTCAGCAATATGCCGTATCGTTTCGCAGTACCTTTCAATGTGCACGCCGCCGTAGCTTTCCGGAAAAGTAAACGAAGGGTTTGCCGAGATGAGGGTAGGGCAGAGGGTACAGCAGAATATCTCCGCGGCGGGGTAATTGCGCCTGAGCTTCATAAGCATACGCTCGTATGCCGAGTCGAACACCGTAGACCATGCCCGATGCTGCCAATCCGCGCAGTCAAGGCATTTTGCCTCAATGCCCTGGGCCCAATCGTTTGTACCGAGGTAAACGATGATAACATCCGGCATCGTGCCGCCGCGGTGAAGCCCTCCGGTGCGCTCGTCGCTGCATCCGGAGGGGAACAGCGTGGTCTGACCGCGCAGCTTTGTTACGCGGCTGCCCGACCATGAGTTGTTCACCAGCAGCTCGCCGCCGAGCCTTGAAATGACCTGCCCCCACCATGTGTCGCGCGCATTAAAAACATTTGCCCTTGCGCACACCTCGCCGGCGAAGAATACGCTGTAGCCGCTCGGATTATAACCTGCGAGCGTGCTTATGGAATCGCCGAGTATGGAAAATCTTTTGCCGCAATATCTGCTTTTCGCTCTCGCTTCATTCTCCGACATTTTAATGACCTCTTTAAGAACATAATATAAGAAAAACCCGACTGCCGACAGTCGGGTTTCTGGAGGCGTCACCCGGATTTGAACCGGGGAATCGCGGATTTGCAGTCCGCTGCCTTACCACTTGGCTATGACGCCATATTAGTTTGCAGGCTTTAAAGCGAAGCCTGCAAACGCATTTTTTGGAGCGGGCAACGAGACTCGAACTCGCTACCTCCACCTTGGCAAGGTGGCGCTCTACCGGATGAGCTATGCCCGCAAATGGTGCCTCCGGTCGCTGAGCTACAGAGGCATATGCTGAAAATTGGTGGGAACAACTGGACTCGAACCAGTGACCCCCTGCTTGTAAGGCAGGTGCTCTAACCAGCTGAGCTATGCTCCCCTATCAGCGGCTTGTTCATTATACTAAAGCTCGCCCCAATTGTCAACATCAAATTTCAACTTTTTATGCTTTTTTGGACTCGTCGAGAAGCGTGCGCAGATCATCGGGCGTGAAGGTGTAGACCGTGTCGCAGAACTGGCAGCTTACATCAATGTCCTTGCCTTCATTTATCATGCTCTCATCTTCAAAGGTGATGTTTCCGTTTTCATCGGCAGTTGTACCGCGGAGAAGAGCAACGTCAAGCTTAAAGCCCTTATAGAACAGA
>SFLE01000049.1 GCA_004553495.1 Clostridiales bacterium
AAGAAATTAATTTAAGTTCCATTTTTTCAGAAACTTGAACCCTTTTCCGGTGCTTATTTAGCATAAGCTGTTCTTACATTATCTAATTTTCAAGGTACACTCGCCCGACCGCACACGCGGTGAGCTTTTATATATTAGCAAATTCATCACAACTTGTCAAGAACTTTTTTCAAAACTTTTTAAGTTTTTTGTTTCGCTCTTTTATGTCGTTTTCCGAATTGCTTAGATAGAATAGCACCGCAAACGCCAATTGTCAAGCTGTTTTTGAAACTTTTTTGTTCCTTTTTTGCAAGTTCTAAATCTTGTGTTTGCGGCGCTGAGCTTCCTCAATATATGTGCGGTCAGTCTGCCTCAACCGACTGTGTTTTCAAGAACGCCGATGCCGTCGATCTCGCAGCGGATAACATCGCCGCTTTTGAGGTACCGCCGTGTTTCGGGCGGCATACCGAGGGCGACGCCGCTGGGGGTGCCGGTTGCGATAACGGTACCCGCTTTCAGCGTCATTCCGGCGGAAAGCTCCTCTATTACATAAGGTATGTCGAATATCATATTGTGCGTATTGCTGCTCTGGCGAAGCTCGCCGTTTACATAGCAGCGGATACCGAGCTCCGGCATTGCGCCGATCGTCTCAGCCGACACAATGCACGGCCCCATGGGCGTAAAGTCATCGAGACTCTTGCCGAAGTACCACTGCTTATGGCGGGTCTGGAGATTGCGGGCAGATACATCATTTATAATTGTATAGCCGAATATGTAATCGCCGGCGTCGACAGCTTTGACATTCTTCGCGTCGCGTCCGATAATGACGCCGAGCTCGACCTCGTAGTCGAGGCTGTCGCATATGTCAAAATGCCCGTCGATGATTCCGTCGGGAGCTACCGCTCGCTGAAGCCGCTTTGCAAAATACACGGCATCGCCGCGCTGCACATCGAAAACCGCATCCGCACGGGTAGCCTCATCGACATGGTCGCGGTAATTAAGACCAAGGCACACAACATCCTGCTTCGGCTCCGGTATGGGAGCGTCGAGCTTCACGGCGGTGAGCGGTATGCTCTTTGCGCCGTCGGGAATAGCAGGCAGGCTGCCGTCGAGCTCGCATATGAGTTCATTCATGCTCTCAGCCTTGAGCCCCAGCTCCGATGCGGGAATAACCGCGCTATCGTCTGCGGAAAGCACGCCTACCGCAGATGCTCCTTCATATGTATATGTAACGAATTTCATCTCACAGCGCCTCCAGTATCATTGAAATTATCTGTCCGACAAACGGCACCGGCTCTTTTTTGCCGAAATACGCGTTGCGCGCGCCGAGGAACGCCAGCACCACCAGCAGTGCGGTGTTGAGCTTTTTTATCGGCTTGCCGATATATGGCACAGTGCCGACAACGCCGTTCAGCATATGCATTGCAAGCAGCATCGCCGACTGCTTGGCATGGTACTTTACGAGCTCGGAGCTGCCATCCTTGAGAAGAGAATACAGGAACACGGGTCCGATGTAGCCGGTAGCGGCCAGGTCGCGCTCGCGGTACTCCTCGGGGATCGTGTCGTTTTCGGTCATTTCGGGGCTGGCTTTCTCAAAAGCATCCTGCATATACTTCAATATGAAATTATCAAAAACGCCGTCAGCCGTCTCGGGCTTCCAGCCGCAGGACAGACACACCTTGCCGCCGTCGGGTATATAGGTTCCGCATTTCGGGCATTTGTTCATAGTGATCACCTTTCTATGTACGGCGGCGAGCCGCCGAATAAATATTTCTTATATTTTATAATCATCGCCATTTTAAGTCAAGCGCAAAATATATGGCTGCCGATGGTGAGCATCTGCGGGCGCGACCATATCCACTTGCTCGTTGCGGTGGCGGGATTGAAGTAGTAGATAGCGCCTCCGGTGGGATCCGATCCCGCGAGCGCTTCACGCGCGGCGCGATATGCGCTGTCGGCTATCGGCTGGTCAAACTGGCCGTCGTAGAGGCAGGAAAACGCGCCGCTCTGATATATGACGCCGGACAGCGAGTTTGGAAACGAGGGGTGGTCTATCCTGTTGAGCACTACAGCGCCCACGGCTACCTGACCGACATACGGCTCGCCGCGTGCCTCGGCGGATATGAGCCGCGCGAGCAGATATACATCGCCCGACGATGACGATGAGCCCGAGGACTGCTCATATATGCCCAGCGCCGCGAGGGTCTTGTCCCCAGCCTGACCGTCCACGCTCAGACCGTTTTTGCGCTGAAAATACTTCACCGCGCTCTCTGTCGCGCTGCCGTAAACTCCATCAACGCTGCCCGTGTAGTAGCCCCAGCTTTTAAGGCGGGTCTGTATCTGCGTGACGGTCGCGCCGGATGAGCCGCGCTTATAAAGGGCGGCGTCCGCCGACTGCGCAAGCGCTATTATAAGGATGTTCACCGCGAATATAAGGGCAACTGCGAGCACAAGCTTTTTTCGTTTAACACTCATATGCATCTCTCCTGCTTTTTGTTCTATTTTTCCGCGCAGCGAAATGCGTATACATGAAAAAAATACCTGAACGGCAAGCGTTCAGGTATTTTTAAATTCAGTGAGCTGTCAGTTCTGGATCTTGATGATGTGGCGCGGGCAGATGTCGGCGCAATGACCGCACTGTACGCACTTGGAAACATCGATACGAGCCAGAGCGTCTTTGACAACGATTGCGTCGGCGGGGCACTCGCGCTGGCACTTCATGCATCCGATGCAGCCCTCGTCGCAGACCTTCATGACGGCAGCGCCCTTGTCGCAGCTGGAGCAGGCGACGAGAACATGCTGATCATAATTGACGAGCTTGACTATCTTCTTCGGGCAGGCATCGACGCACGCACCGCAGCCGACACACTTCTCGCGGTCGACCTTTGCAACGCCGTCAACGATGCTCATTGCACCGAACTGGCAGGCATTTGCGCAGTTGCCGAGTCCTATGCACGCGAAGCGGCAATCCATATTGCTCTTACCGCCGAAAAGCATAGCCGCCTGGCAGTTCTGGGGTCCATTGTAGTTGAAGCGCTTGGAAGCATGACCTTCAGTGCCCGAGCAGGGAACGAATGCGACCTGCTTTACGACTTCACCGGCGGAAACGCCCATGATCTCCGCGATTTTTTCGGCAGCCTCAGGACCGGCTGCAACGCACTTGTTGGTAGGAGCTTCGCCCTTTGCGACCGCAGCGGCATAGCCGTCGCAGCCGGGGAATCCGCAGCCGCCGCAGTTTGCGCCGGCGAGACACTCACGGACCTGCTCCTGCTTGGGGTCTACCTCGACATAGAATATCTTCGATGCAAACGCGAGGATCGCGCCGAACAGAGCACCGAGAACGCCGAGAACGATAACACCATAAATAACTAACTGCATATCATCGTCCCCCTATCAAAAGATCTTCATGCCGCTGAAGCCCATGAAGGCCAGAGCGAGCAGAGAAGCGGTAACGAGACAGATCGGGAAGCCCTCAAAGCTCTTCGGATACTCCGCGAACTCGACGCGCTCACGAACCGATGCAAACAGCACGATAGCAAGCAGGAAGCCGAGACCGCCGGTGATACCGTAAACGGTGGACTCGATGAAGTTGTACTTGTTCTGAACATTCAGGAGAACGACACCGAGAACGGCGCAGTTGGTGGTGATAAGGGGCAGGTAAATGCCCAGTGCGGAGTACAGCGAGGGGATGGACTTCTTCAGGAACATCTCGACGAACTGAACCAGAGCCGCGATGACCAGAATGAAGGTCAGGGTCTGGAGGAAAGCGAGTCCGAGGGGCTGGAGAACATAGAAGTCAACGACCCAGCAGATCGCGGATGCAAGACCCATAACGAAGGTGACCGCGAGGCCCATTCCGACTGCGGTGTCGACCTTGCTCGAGCAGCCGAGGAAGGGGCAGCAGCCAAGGAACTGGGAGAAAATGAAGTTGTTTATAAGAATTGCGCCCAGAGAGATGGAAAGAATACTTGTAAGCATTACTTATTTCCCTCCTTTTCTTTCTTTTCGGCGGACTTACGCAGGGCAAACTGCATAAGAGCGATAAGGCAGCCGAGGGTAAGGAAGCCGCCGAAAGGCATGGTCAGGAGCTTCGCGCCGTACTCTTCGGGGAATATCTGCAGACCGTTGCCGGTGCCGATACCGCTGATGGTATTGATGATACCCTTGCCGAACGAGCCGGAGCCGAGGAACTCACGGATGATGCACATGATGGTCAGAACTATCGTGTAGCCGAGACCCTGGAAAATGCCGTCGAGTGCGGAAGCGCCGATGGTATTTTTCGCGGCGAACGCCTCTGCGCGGCCGATGATGATGCAGTTGACGACGATCAGGGGGATGAACACGCCCAGAGACTCGCTCAGCGCGGGAACGTATGCCTGAAGCAGGAGGTCAACTATCGTAACAAAGCCTGCGATGATAACAACGAAAACTGCGATACGGATATCATTCGGGATGATCTTACGCATTGCGGAGATAACGACGTTGCAGCAGGTGAGGATGATAAGTACGGATATGCCCATGCCGATGCCGTTGAAGAACATCGTGGTGATAGCCATGGTC
>SFLE01000025.1 GCA_004553495.1 Clostridiales bacterium
GCATATTGTTTGCTTCATCAAAGATACGGATAAGCTCTTTGCGGTCATACTGCACTTTAGGGCTGACGGTATTGACCTCATAGGAAGTCAAATAACGTAAGGCAAGAGCCTCACGGATAAACTCATCGACCTCTTCGCCGTTTAATAGCGGCGGACGATTTGCGTCAGTATGAAATGCCTTGCAAAACACACCGTCGGTCGCAAAAACAAGCGGCGCATTAATGGCCCGGGCATAATGGATTCCCTGCTCCAAAGCTGCATCTATGCGAGAACCTTTCTTTTTTGCTTCAATGACAATAAGCGGTCTATCGCTTTCTTTGGAGTAAAGAACATAATCTGGGCGTTTGCCACCAAGCTTTTTCTTCTCATCTTCTGACTTTGGCTGCTCATAAAAAACATTCTGGTCTTTACCACTCAGCTTCCAGCCAAGATGTTCAAGATTTCTATCAATAAGAATCCTGGTTTCCGCCTCCAAAGGCATCGTGTTCATGTTCATGCCTGTGCCTCCATTTCACTCATTGTATTGAGCGCGTCCATGGCTTTTGAAGTTAAAGAGTACTTGCCCCTTGTACTGTGCTGTGCTATATAGCCAGCATCTTTAAGCTCTCTGATAATCGTGTTAACCTTCGGTTTTGCAAAGTCGAGAATATCAGCAATTTCCTGCTGCGAAAGCTTGACAACCGTTTCACCGTTTACAGGAATCTGCCGTGTTGCCATGCACTTAAGAACCCTATACTTATCATTCATAAAAAAATCAGACATGGTATCTTCTCCGATCCTTTACAGTATTAAAATCATACCATGACAGATTAAAATCGTCAATATGCTGAGTGAAAAAGAACTGGCAAGCAGGGCAAAGCGGTACCCACTTTGCTGCCTGCCAACCTGCGAACCCTGCCGGCTTCACACTCGGCAAGCAAGGTGGCTTGGAGCCACTTTGCGCTTGTTGGGGAAATTTGTCCCCAAGCCCCTTTGAACGATTTTTGCAAAATCGGCTGCGCTCCTGCGGAGCTTTCTTCGCCTGCGACGCATCAGGAAATTGCGGCGTTATGTGAATGTGTCATTGACATATTCTCTGTTTCCGGGTATACTTGAAACAGAAAAGGAGGTGACGCAGCCTTGAAAATCATCGGTGAACGGCTCAGGGGCTTGCGCGAAAGCGTCAGGCTCTCGCAGGCGAAGCTGGCAAAGGAATTTGACGTTTCCCAATCCGCCCTTGCCCGGTATGAGATCGACGATTCCACGCCCTCCCCGGAGGTTTTTCTGAAATACGCAGACTACTTTGACGTGTCGCTGGACTACATTTTCGGCAGGACGGACGACCCACACGGCATGATCTATAACAACTGTGTGAAGCTCGGCCTGAACAATCCCGAAATGGCGCGGTTCGTGGAAATGTGCTTCGACCCCGGCTCGGCTATGAACGAACGATTGAAGGCAACGCTTGTGCAGATGCTCTCGGAGGTGGATGCGAAATGAAAGCCGTGATCTACGCCCGCTATTCCTCGGACAGCCAGCGAGAGGAATCCATCGAAGGGCAGCTCCGCGAGTGTGCCGCCTTTGCCGAGAAAAACGGAATCACGGTATTGCGGCATTACATCGACCGCGCGTATTCTGCAAAGACCGACAACCGCCCGGAGTTCCAAAACATGATAAAGGACAGCGGCAAGCGGCTGTTTGATATAGTGATCGTCTGGAAGCTGGACAGGTTTGCACGAAACCGCTATGACAGCGCCCGGTACAAGGCCACGCTTAAAAAGAACGGCGTGAAGGTGGTATCCGCCACCGAGATTATTTCAGAGGGCGCGGAGGGCATCATTCTCGAATCCGTCCTTGAGGGCTATGCGGAATACTACTCCGCCGACCTTTCGGAAAAGGTCATTCGCGGCATGACGGACAACGCCCTCAAGTGCAAATTCAACGGCGGCATGATGCCCATAGGTTATGTGATCGACGCGGAGCAGCACTTCCAGATCGACCCGCTGACCGCGCCGTTCGTGCTGGAAGCCTTCAAGCGATATGACGGCGGAGAAACCATTTCCTCCATTATGAATTGGCTGAACGAGCAGGGGCTTACCAACACGCGAGGGCAGAAAATGACCTTCAACAGCGTGGGGCATATACTCCACAACCGGCGCTATATCGGGGAGTTCCGATACCGCGATGTGATCGTGCCGGACGGCATCCCCGCAATCGTACCGCAAGACCTCTTTGACCGGGTGCAGAAGAAGCTGGCGAAGAACAAAAAGGCCCCGGCGCGTCACAAGGCCGAGGACGATTATCTGCTGACCACCAAGCTGTTCTGCGGCTACTGCGGCGCGTATCTCTGCGGCGAGAGCGGCACAAGCCGCACGGGAAAGGTGCATCACTATTACAAGTGCGTTTCCGTCAAAAAGAAGCGCACCGAGTGCCACAAGAAGCCCGTCAGGAAAGAATGGATCGAGGATTTGGTGGTCGGTGAAACCATGAAAATGGTCATGGACGACAAAGCAATCGAGGCCATCGTATCCATGCTGATGGACTTGCAGGACAGGGACAATGTGAACGTGCCGCTGTATGAGCAACAGCTCCGTGAAGCGGAAACCGCCATCAGCAATCTGCTCAATGCCATTCAGCAGGGCATCCTGACGCGCTCCACAAAGGAGCGGCTGGAGGAGCTGGAAAACCGCCGCGACGAGCTTGAGAACAGGCTTGCCTGCGAAAAGCTGGCGAAGCCCAAGGCCAGCGCAGAGTTTATGACCTTCTGGCTTCACCGCTTCCGCAAGCTGGATGTGCGGCAGAAAAGCCACCGCAAGATGCTCATCGACACCTTCATCAATGCGATTTTCCTGTACGATGATAAAATGGTGATCACCTTCAACTACAAGGAGGGCACGAAAACCATCACCTTCGCGGAATTGCAGGGCGCTATCAGCAACAAAAACGGTTCGGATTTGGATTGCCTTGCTGCACCACGGTGCACGGCGATTTCTAACCGCCGTGCGCTTTTTAATATGTAGAAAATACCGCAAAGCTGTGTTATGATGGTTAAACAAATCAAACGGCAGCACAATTGCGCCTACTTATCGTTTTCAGGAGTTACTATGGCAAATTTTATTGAGATAAACAGCTTTGACGCGCCGGAGCTGGATGTTTACGCAAGGCTTACAGAAAACCAGCTTTTATGCAGGATGCATCCGGAAAACGCCATGTTCATAGCCGAAAGCCCGCTCGTTATCGAGCGCGCGCTTGACGCGGGATGCACTCCCCTGTCGTTTCTTATGGAGACAAAGCACGCAGAGGGCAAGGCAAAGGAGCTTCTCGCGCGCTGTCCGGACAATATCAATGTATATACGGCACCGCTTGAGGTTCTAACGGAGCTCACCGGCTTTCACCTTACGCGCGGCATGCTGTGCGCAATGCTCAGACCCAAGCTGCCTGAGGTTTCAGAGATATGCAAGGGCGCAAGCCGCATAGCTGTGCTCGAAAATGTCATGAATCCCACCAACATCGGCGCGATATTCCGATCGGCGGCGGCACTCGGCATAGACGCGCTGCTGCTAACCTCGCAGGGCAGCGACCCGCTTTACCGCAGGGCGGTGCGAGTAAGCATGGGAACGGTGTTTCAAGTGCCGTGGACTTATCTTGACGATAATATGCCGTGGTCGGAGCAGCTGCACTCCCTCGGCTTCAAAACTGCGGCAATGGCGCTCACGGGCAAGTCGCTGCCGATATATGATGCGCTCCCCGCCGCCGAGGAAAAGCTCGCTATCGTTCTCGGCACCGAGGGCGACGGACTTGCACGCGAGACAATAGAGAGCTGTGATTACACACTGCGCATTCCCATGTCGCACGGAGTGGACTCGCTCAATGTTGCGGCAGCAAGCGCGGTGGCATTTTATCAGCTCGGCGTTCTGCACAAATTAAATTCCGACCCTGCATTCAACGCTGCAAGGTCGGACAGTAAGGCTTAATATTCATACTCCGCTGAGCCTTCGTCAGGCGGCATTCGTGAGCTTGTTTACAAACAGGGTGAACGAGCAGGCTGCTGCAACCGAGAGAACTCCGAAAACTTCTTCGGACGCGGTGAAGGTCGCCATGCAATAGCTGAAAACAACGGCGGCTACGAGGCTCAGAACAACTGCGAGTGCATAAACGGTAGACTTTTTCATAACTATTCCTCCGATATAATTTTTAATTATTATTTGGGAAGATCTCAATTATATTCGGGCCCTGAATAGTGCTTGATTTCTTACTGTCTGTATTGTAGAATAAGTTTCAAGAAAAGTAAAGCTGTTGATCGTTAATGTGGTTTTAAGTTTAACTTAAAGGAGACAAACATGGAAACATCCCGCTGCAAGGCGTATATCGCAGCTGCGGAAACGGGCAGTTTTTCAAAGGCGGCGGAGCTTTTGAGCTACACGCCGTCAGGCGTGAGCCAGCTGGTCAGCGCCCTTGAAGCCGATCTCGGCTTTGCTCTGCTCAGGCGCACGAACAAAGGCGTTACCGCGACTCCCGAGGGCGAGCTTCTCCTGCCGGTCATGCGCGAGTTTTTAAATCAGGAGGAGCGGATATATCAGTTTGCCGCCGACGCGCGAGGACTTCTGATAGGCAGTGTTACCATTGCCTCTTATTCAAGCATAGCCACTCACTGGCTGCCAAAGGTGATCGGCAGCTTTCAAAGCGCATACCCGCAGATAAAAATAACGCTGATGGAAGGCGTTCGCCAAGAGGTAAATAAATGGCTGGACGATAAAATTGCCGACATTGCTTTTACGAGCTTTCGCGAGCCGTTTCCGTATGACTGGATACCGATTGCTGAGGATCCCATGATCGCGGTGCTGCCGAAGGAGCATCCTCATGCAGCCGACAGCACATACTCCATTGAGTTGTGCCGGAATGAGGAGCTCATCCTCCCCGGCTTCGGACACGACGACGATGTTATTGCCCTGTTTGATGAGTTCGGCATCGAGCCGAATGTATCATTCTCCACCGTTGAGAGCTTTTCGGCGCTGCAAATGGTCGAGCAGGGACTTGGCATGAGTATAATGAACGAGCTCATAACCCGCAATTGGCAATGCGATGTCGTAAAGCTGCCTATAGCGCCTGCTCGCAGCATAACGCTCGGAATCGCCGTTCCGTCTCTCAAGAACGCCTCCCCCGCCGTAAAGCGATTTGTGAAATATGCGGAGGATATAATAGAATAAGAAAGGTTTTGTTAAAATTGTTTCCCAGGTTAAAGGCAAAGAATTGCCTCAACATATGCATCGGCAGCGCCATACTCGCTTTCGGACTGTACAATGTGCACTCGATATCGGGAGTTACCGAGGGCGGAGTTCTCGGGCTGACGCTCCTTCTTGAGCACTGGTTCGGCATTTCTCCTTCGGTGAGCGGGCTCATACTAAACGGCGTTTGCTATCTGCTCGGCTTTAAGCTACTCGGCAAGGAGTTTATCGCCTATTCCGTTATCGCCGGCGGCGGGTTTTCGCTTTTCTACGCGATATTCGAAAAGTTCCCGCCGGTGTACCCTCAGATAGCGGATATGCCGCTGCTTGCCGCGATAGTCGGCTCGCTGTTTGTAGGCATCGGTGTCGGACTGTGCGTGAGGGCAAATTCCGCGCCTACGGGCGATGATTCACTCGCGTTGAGCCTGTCGCATCTATTCAAGATTGGCATACAGTGGGTATACCTTGTCAGCGATCTCGTGGTTTTGCTGCTGTCGCTGACCTACATACCGCTCGGCAAGATAGCCTATTCCCTGCTCACCGTTGTTCTTTCCGGTCAGCTTATCGGACTGATACAGAAAGCCGGTGCAAAGAAGCAGTCGCATTAGCGGTTATACAATATATATACGGATAACGCATTGCATTTGGCAGTGCGTTATTTTTTGCTTCCGGCATAAGACGCAGGTCTAATATATGGCGGTTTTTGTCCTTCTTGCCGGCAGGTGCTTTTATTAAAAAGAAACTCCGTATCAAACGATACGGAGTTTCTTTGCGTTTAAGAGTTTTTCATCATCGGGACTATGGCTCACAAAAACGAGCGTTTTGCCCTTGGTATGGCGGTCGATATAGTCGATAACGAGCATTTTTGTGTCGTTATCAAGTCCTGTGAACGGTTCGTCAAAATATATTATCTCCGACTCGCCGAGCACCGCGCGCACTATCGCAACGCGGCGGCGCATACCGCCGGAGATCTGCATCACCGGTTTATCCGTGTGCCCTTTCAGTCCGACCTGTTCAAGATGCTCAAGAACGGTTTGCCTGCTTATCCCGTGGGCGGAGGTCATTTTAACGCAGTTAACGGGGGTAAATTCGTCCGGAAACCTGTCCTCCTGAAAGACGGCGGCCTGCTTTGCGGGTCTGCCTATCACCTCTCCGGAATCTGGCTCTTCCAGCCCCATCATTATGCGGAGCAGCGTTGTTTTTCCGCCGCCGGACGGAGCGGTTATGACAGTATGGCTCCCCTTCGGGATAACAAGACTGACATCCTTTAAAACGGCATTGCCGCCATACGCCTTGCATATGTTTTTAAGCTCCATCAGCCACGCTCCAATCTGCGGTAGAATGTGCGCAGGGCAAGCATAAACAGCTTTTCAAACACGACGCTCACTACAACTATTATTACCGTCCAGCACAGTAGGTCGTCGGTGTCGAGATATATCTTGGCATAGTAAAGCTGCTTTCCTATCGAGCCGTCCGGTGTTCCGATTACCTCTGCCGCAACGCCGGCCTTCCACGACATTCCCAGAGCCGTAGTGCACGCCGACAGAATAAAGGGCTTGAGCTGCGGCATATGAATGTACAGCACTCTTTTTACAAAAGGCATTCGGAAAACCGATGCGACCTCGAGCATTTTTCTGTCCTCGTTTTTTATGCCCTCAAGCATATTGCCGTAAACGACCGGCAAGACAATGAGAAACGATATGAAAACCGAGAGATTTTGCGCGGAGAGCCAGATAAGGCATATCACCACGAACGACGCTACCGGCACGGTCTTTACGGTTATCATAAACGGCCAGAGCGCCGTTTCCACCCATGGGAACCGCCCTGCGAGCGATGCAAGCAATATGCCTGCTGCGAGCGCTATCAGAAAACCTCCGGCAATGTGGTAGAAGCTGAACCATATGGATGATGCAAAGCCCTGCACCTGCCATATGGTCGTGAGCCTGACTGCCACATCTATGGGCGATACGAGCAGTATGCTTTGATCAACTGCCATTGCTGCGATCTGCCACAGCAGCAGCGCGAACAAAATGGCAGCCGCTTTACCTGCCCATCTCTTATTTTTCGGCATAATAGAGACCGTCGTCGGGCAGCTTGCCGCCGACAGACTGCGGGTTCATATCATAAAGCGCGGAAAGGTAGCCGCCGAGGCACTCCTTGAGCTCATCACCGGTGAGACAGCAGATATTGCAGTAAGGCAGTGCCTTCTGAGCAATGGGAGCCTTGACGATCTCATATCCGCCTATGAGCTGAGCCGCCTGCTCGGTGTTCTCGTTTACATACTTAACGGAGGCTACATACTCCTCCATGAATTTTTTGAGCTGCTGCGGATATTTCTCGGCAAACTCTGTGCGGACGACCAGAACGCCGGTAGCCATTGACGCACCGTCGTTTGCAGCCTGCCACTGCTCATTGAGGTTTATGGCTATGCGCAGGTCGTTTACCTTTGTCTGAGCCGCGGTAACGAACGGCTGGGGCAGCATAGCTATTGCGTTTGCATCGTTGCTGATGTAGGACAGCGCCTCGGTGGTATCGGCGCACCACTGGATCTCGGGCGCTTTATCGCCATCGAGCCCGTTTGCCTTGAGCAGGTACCTCAGCGCAAACTCGGGAGTTGCACCCTCACCAGTGGCATAGAGCTTCTTTCCGGCAAGGTCGGCAAAGCTGTTTATGCTCTCTCCGCGCTCAACGATGTACAGAACGCCGGTTGCGTTGACAGCAAGCACCTTTATGCCGCCGTCGGTGTTATTGTATATGACGGATGCAAGGTTTGCGGGGACCGCCGCGATGTCGATCTCGCCCTTGGTGAGCGCGGGGGCAAATGCCGTTGCCTCAGTCTGGAGCGAAAATTCATACTTGTTTGCGGTGTTGCCGTTATCGCTGTCGTCCATGAGCTTTACCATGCCCATGGCGGTAGGTCCGGTCATGGCACCTACGCGGATGGTCGTGGGCTCTTCGCTGACGGCAGGAGTTTCGACCGCTTCGGGATCGGTGTTCGTGCAGCCGGCGAACAGGCATACGAGCATCAAAGCCGCGAGTACTAAGGATATTACTTTTTTCATACTTTCACCTCATATATTTTTTGAGCCTTTCGGCATCGGTTATACAAATGGTTTTACCGCTTTTTTCGACGGCTCCGCTTTGAGTGAGCGCATCAAACGCGCGGTAAAGGGACGCTCTCGAAATGTTAAGCGCTCCGGCAAGCTTGTTTATCTGCATCGGCAGCTCGCACGGTCTCCCCTGCGGCACATTGTCAAACAAAAAGCTGCTCAGGCGCTGCTCCGCGGTGCCGGCAGTGAGGAAATACATCTTTTTATTGAGAAACAGAATCCTGCCGGACAGGTATTTTATATAGTTTTCCGCAATGCGCGGCTCGCGGCGGATCATGCGCTGCATGAGCACCTGAGTCATGAACACTATGCGGCTTTCCGTAAGCGCCGTGATGTCGGTCGCGTACTCGGTCTCATCGTTAAACAGCGCAGCAGCTCCGAACAGCGAGCCCTGTGTGAGCGTGCTCATAAGCATGGCATGTCCGTCGGCGTTATTTTTCGTTACACGCAGTTGGCCGGAAAGGACTATGCCGAGGCTGCGTGAAAAGTCTCTCGTTCCGTAAACAAGCTCGCCTTTTTCAAAGGTTTTCACCTTGCAGTAGGGCGACGCGACAATTCTGAGCAGCGTACTGTCAGGCACCATATTGAACAGACTTGTTTTGAGCAGCAGCTCTATCTCATTTTCCCGAAGCTTCATATGTCCACCCGTTTTTTGTCTCAAACGAGACATTTATGGTTTTGATTATATATAAAATCTCCATAAAGTCAAGCCATATTGAGTTGTGAAAAATGAAATTATTTTTCCCTGAATATGTTAGTCAAATATCAAGCATATAAAACTTTGTTGAAACTGCAATAAAAACCGTGATTTTCATCATCATTTTTACCAATTGTTCCGTTTTTTCTCTGAACAAGAGGGCAAAAACAGTACATTTTCTCTCGCTTTTGGTTTGCTTGCCCGAACCACTCCGGAAGCGGCTCGTATTAACAATTAAATAACTAATCTTTACACGAAAATAATTTTTCACTATAATTGACTTATGCAAAGCACTAAAGTGAAGAAACAAGAATGTATAGAAAGGATGATACACATTGGTAAAGGTAGATTTCGGTTTTATCGATGGCGTTCTGCAAAAGCACGACTACGATAAAACACACGCCATAGCGATCATGCAGGATGTGCAGAATGAGTACAAATTCCTGCCGAAGGATGCGCTGAAGTATATTGCCGCAAAGATCGGCATGAGCGAAGCCGAGCTGTACGGCGTTGCGACCTTTTACGAAAACTTTTCCATGAACGAAAAGGGCAAGTATATTATAAAGGTCTGCAACGGCACTGCCTGCCATGTCCGTAAGTCTGATGATGTGCAGGAGGCGCTGTATGCCGCAACGGGCATAAAGCCCGAGGATCATATGTCCGCCGACGGGCTTTTCACCATTGAGCGCGTTTCGTGCCTCGGTGCCTGCGGTCTTGCACCCGTGTGCACCGTCAACGATGTCGTTCATGCTTCCATGACCGCCGAGAAAGCCCACGCACTTATCGCAGAGTTGAGGGAGGCTGAAAAATCATGAAAATTGAAAGCAGACAGCAGCTTATCCAGTGCCGTGAGGATTTCAAGAAAGCCCTCGCCTGCCAGTATAAACAGGTAGTTATCTGCGGCGGCTCCGGCTGCGTTGCCGGCGGCTCGCTGCATGTTTACGACCGGATGAAGGAGCTCATGGAGGCAAACGGGCTTCGCGTTGATGTCGTTTTGCAGCATGAAACTCACGATGAATCCGTTGGTCTCAAGCACAGCGGATGCCACGGCTTCTGCCAGATGGGACCGCTCATGCGCATTGAGCCCATGGGACTTCTCTATATTAAGGTAAAGGTCGAGGACTGCGAAGAGATAATCGAGAAAACCATTCTCAACGACGAGGTAATCGACAGGCTCGTATATCACGAGGACGGCAACTCCTATGTGCGCCAGGAGGATATTCCCTTCTATAAGCAGCAGACCCGCGTTGCACTTGAGCACTGCGGTCACATAAACGCCGAAAGCGTTGAGGAATACATAGCCGTAGGCGGTTACTCCGCGCTTGAAAAGGCTCTGTTTGATATGACTCCAGAAGAGATCATCGCCGAGGTGTCCGACTCCGGTCTGCGCGGCAGAGGCGGCGCGGGCTTCCCCACGGGCAAAAAGTGGGCTCAGGTGGCGGCACACAAGGAAGCTCCCGTCAAGTACATCGTCTGTAACGGCGACGAGGGCGACCCCGGCGCGTTCATGGACCGCTCCATAATGGAGGGAGATCCACACCGCATGATAGAGGGTATGATAATCGCCGGTGTAGCCACCGGTGCGGAAGAGGGCTACATATATGTCCGCGCCGAGTATCCTCTGGCGGTCGAGCGCCTTAAAATGGCGATAGCCGACGACGAGGCTCACGGTATACTCGGCGAGAACATCCTCGGCTCCGGCAAAAATTTCAGACTCCATATCAACCGCGGTGCCGGCGCATTCGTCTGCGGCGAGGGATCGGCGCTTACCGCCTCCATCGAGGGTGAGCGCGGTATGCCGAGGACTAAGCCTCCCCGCAGCGTCGATCAGGGTCTGTTCGACGCGCCCACCTCGCTTAACAATGTTGAGACCTTTGCGAATGTCCCGCCCATCATCGAGCGCGGCGCGAAGTGGTATCGCAGCTTCGGTACGGAAACCAGCTCCGGCACAAAGGCATTCGCCCTCACCGGCAACATCAAGCACACCGGTCTTATCGAGGTCCCGATGGGCACGACCCTGCGCGAGATCGTTTTCAATATAGGCGGCGGCGTTAAAACCGGCAAATTCAAAGCCGTTCAGATAGGCGGTCCCTCCGGCGGCTGCCTCACCGAGGAGCACCTTGACCTCCCGCTCGACTTTGAGTCTACAAAGAGAATAGGCGCGATCATCGGCTCCGGCGGTCTTGTCGTTATGGGCGACGATACCTGCATGGTCGAAATAGCCCGCTTCTTCATGAACTTCACCAAAAAGGAGTCATGCGGCAAATGCGCCACCTGCCGCGAGGGTATTCCCAAGATACAGGCGATACTCGAGCGCATAACTCACGGCGCAGGCACAATTGAAGACATTGATATGCTTCAGGAGCTTTCGAGCGTTGTCAAGAGCTGCTCGCTCTGCGGTCTCGGAAAAACGGCTACCAACCCCGTGCTCAGCACGCTCAAGTACTTCAAGGACGAATATATCGCACACATTGTTGATAAAAAGTGTCCCGCTGGCGCCTGCCGCAGTCTGTGCACGATGTGGATAGACCCGCTCAAGTGCATCGGCTGCACAAAGTGTGCACGAAACTGCCCTGTTGGCGCAATCACCGGCGAGCTGCGTAAGCCGCACAAGATAGATCCGGATAAGTGCATCAAGTGCCGCGAGTGTAAGCACGGATGCCCGAAGCATGCGATAAAGGAGGTATGATGATATGAAGCACATGATCATTGACGGCATAAGCTGTGAATTTGAAAACGCGAGAAATGTTCTCGAAGTCGCTCAGGCAAATCATATCGACATACCCAATCTGTGCTACTGCGAAAGCCTGTCGATATACGGCGGTTGCCGGCTGTGCGTTGTTGAAAACGAGCGCGGCGGCGTTGAGGCTGCCTGCTCCATGATACCCAAAGACGGCATGGTCATTAAGACCAACACCGCTCGTCTGAGAAAGCACCGCCAGATGATACTCGAGCTGCTGCTGGCAGGTCACAGAGCCGAATGCACCACCTGTGAGAAATCCGGTAAGTGCAAGCTCCAGACCTATGCAAGACGCTATAATGTTACAAATATCCGCTTTGCAAACGAGTACTGCAAGCAGCCCATAGATGACTCCTCCCCCGCCCTTATCCGCGATCCTTCAAAGTGCATCCTCTGCGGCAAGTGCGTGAGAATGTGCTCGGAGGTCCAGAATATCCACGCCGTTGATTTTGCCGAGCGCGGCATTGATACCTATATCTCCTGCGGTTTTGAAAATAAGCTTGCCGACACGAAGTGCGTAAGCTGCGGTCAGTGTGCGGCGGTATGCCCCACCGGCGCTATCGTTATCAAAAACCAGGTAGCCGACCTGTGGAAGGCAATTTACGACTCGACCAAGAAGGTCGCCGTGCAGGTGGCTCCGGCTGTTCGAGTCGGCATAGGCGAGGAGTTCGGCATTCCGGCATCGCAGCCCGTTATGGGCAAGATAGTCACGGCGCTGAAAATGCTTGGTGCGGACTATGTTTTCGACACCTCCCTGACCGCCGACCTCACTATCATGGAGGAGTCGGCAGAGTTCCTCGAAAAGCTCAAAAACGGCGAAAAGCTGCCGATGTTCACCTCTTGCTGCCCCGGCTGGATAAAGCATGTTGAAAATATGCACCCCGAGCTCATGCCTCAGGTGTCTACCTGCGGCTCGCCTATGGAAATGTTCGGCGCGCTGATCAGGCAGCAGTATACCGACGAGGAGCTCTACTCGGTCGCAATAATGCCCTGCACCGCCAAGAAAGCCGAGGCTGAGCGCCCCGAGCTCGTTAAAGACGGCGAGAGACTCATCGACCTCGTGCTCACCACTCAGGAGCTTGCAAAGATGATCTCCGAGGCTGGCATAGACTTTGCAAATCTCCCCGATTCCGAGCCCGATCAGCCGTTTGCCGAGTACACCGGCGCCGGCGTTATCTTCGGCGTTACCGGCGGCGTTACCGAGGCGGTCATCCGCCATGTCGTCGGTGCCACTACGACGGAGAAAATATCCGGCATAGCCGAATGCGGCGTTCGCGGTCTCGACGGCATAAAGGCTTTCGAGGTGACTGCCGGCGATCTCACGCTGAAGATTGCGGTGGTAAGCGGTCTCGGAAATGCCGACAATCTCATCGAGAAGATCGAAAGCGGCGAAGAAAGCTTCCACTTTGTAGAGGTTATGGCGTGTCCCAACGGATGCATCGGCGGCGGCGGTCAACCCCCTGCCTGCCGCAAGCAGAAGGAAGTCCGAAACGATGGTATATTCGTTGCCGACGAGGATTGCGAGCTGCGCTCCTCCGAGCAAAATCCCGCGCTCGACGGCGTTTACAGGCTGCTGCGCGGCAGAGCTCACGATCTGCTCCATGTACACTATCCCGACCATCACAAATAATGCCTAAACATAAAAATTCCCCGTCATTGACGGGGAATTTTTATGTTTTTGTGAATAATTGAGCTAACGCTGGATTTTTATATGGTCGCATGATATAATCACCTAATATGTAAGGAGTTGATGTTATGCGCAAATTTGCAGCTATCATATTGGCTCTGCTCACCGTTGTGTCCCTGTGCGCCTGCGGCAAAAAGGACACCGGCGATGCCGAGCGCGAGTGCGGCGTATATATAAAAATGGAGGCATCCGATGTCTATGCCGTTTCATACGGCACGGATCAGGGCTCCGAATCCTTTGAAAATGCTGATAAGAGCCCCATCAAGGTCGGCGAGAGCATTCATTTTGACTTTGCCGGAGATAAGGCCGACAGCACCGAAAAGGCTGAGATCGAGTACAGCATCTGCATTTATGACTCAGAGCTTAATGTTATTGAAATAAAGTCGTTTGTAGATGATTTCTCCAATCACGCCAAGGTGAACATCACCGTTACCGAGGATCACAAGATAATCAACGCCAATGCGGGAAGCTGCGGCGGCGATGTGGTTATCGAGATGGAAGATGTATCCGCCGAGGACAGCGTTTCATACATGGTGCCCAAGGTGACGATGCCCGACCGTGCCGATGCCGCGGACACGATGAACACCAATATCACCACTCTCAACGAGCGGTTCACCAACGATCTGTACACCGCTTACCACGAGCGTTATGTTCAGAACATCGGCGATGGTACAGCCGAGGGACTCAGCGCATTTTCCATGGGACGCACGGTGCGCACCGAGCGCGCCGACAGTGCCGTTGTTTCCCTGCGAGTTGTTGACAGGGCTTCTCTCGGAACCGAAAACCTGCTCAACATAAGCGGTCACTGCTTCAATTCGCAGACCGGCGAGGAACTTAAGCTCTCCGATCTCGGCGAAAATGAGAGCAAGATCGTCAACGCCGTTTCCGAGGATATTCTCGTATCCTTCAACGATGACCCTAAGTATCAGGGCACATTCTTCAATGAGGGCTATTCCGAAACGATCAAGTCCCTTGTTTCCGACGGTCACTGGTATCTCTCCGACGAGGGCTTCGTGGTTATAGCAAACGAGGGCGAGATCGCCGACGCCGCAAACGGCTTTTATGAGTTTACCGTATCCTACGACAAGCTCAAGAGCGTTATAGATGAAAAATTTGTCCCCGCAGAGCGCGAGGGCAGCGAAGGCAATGTAAGCGTTGAGTTTGCAGCCGATGCAAACGAGAAGGATCTCACCGTGCTCGGCAGCGCGGCAGCCACCGACATTAAGTCGCTGCTCGTTTCCGCAAGCGGCTCTGTATACGATGTCTGCGTGTACACGATAAACTATAATGCCGCTTCCGGTGCGTACACTCCACTGCGTCAGGTGCTGTTTTGCAGCGATATGTCCGACGGTGCGGCGCTTGCGATAAACACCGAGCTGACCGATACTACGCCTACGCTGGCGATATTCTTCAATCAGGGCGACGGCACGAACGAGGTTCGGCTTCTCTCTCTTGACGACAGCGGTGCCGTTAAGGTGACAGACCCCAACGGCAGTGCCGGAACGGTGATCACCTCCCGTCTCCCCTACACCGGCGACCTGAACGGCGACGGTAAGGACGAGACTGTCAGTACCTCCACCGACGCTCAGGGTCTGACCGTTATAAGCGTTGAGGCAAACGGCGAGACGAGCAAAGTCACAACCGGCGTAAAATCCGTTCACAGCATCAGGCTCTATGACCTCGATAATGACGGCGTGCGCGAGATATACATCGACGGAACGGACGCGAACTCTGCCTCTATAACCTGCGCGGTCATGTATTCCCCGTCCGACAAGCAGCCCCTGCACATGGCGCTGTTTGACAGTCAGAGCTATGCCGAGGGACTTTTCAAGGAGTTTGGCGAGGCTAAGCTCGTTCTTGACACCGAGGTAAACATTCTCGGCACATACAAGGTGAAGAGCACCTATTCCCTTTCCGATAAGAGCTTTACCAAGGACTCCGGTGAGCTTTCGTTTGATAACAACAACGAATATGTCACCACCTCAAAGAGCATAACGCTTTCAAACGGCAGTCTGCTCAAGTCCGGCACGCAGCTCCGCTTCACCTCGACTGATGGCAGTTCGGTCATTAATTTCGTGACCGACGGCGGTTTTACCGGCTCCATTTCCATTTCAAACGACGGCAGCGGATGGAAGATCGCAGGCCAGCCCGACACAAGCTATTTCACATCGCTTCCTTATAAAAACTGATACGATAATATACGGTGCATCCGCACCGTATATTTTTTTGCCGTTTTGCCGAATATATCAGCGAGGTGATATTATGAACGCAAAAAACGGCGGCGATCTGCCGCTCGGTCTCGGAATGGCGTTGATGCAGAACGCAGATGCTTTCCTCTACTTCTCCGCACTCGATGCAAATCAGCAGAAGCAGATAATAGAGAAAAGCAAGCAGGCAAAAAGCCGCAAGGAAATGAAGAGCTTCGTTGACTCGCTTACCTCGTCGGATTGAGCCGGAAAATCATCTGTTTTTGTGGCGTGGGCATATCGAGCTTTTGTTGCTGATATAGGGACATTTTTTATCCAAATGACTTGTAAAATTGGTCCAAATGCTGTAGAATTTGTACCGTAGATTGACAATAATAACGAGGTGAATTGGATGGAATTAAAGTTATCCGATATTGAGCTCGCTGCCGAGCGGCTCAAGCCTATTCTGCATCATACCGAGCTTGATATGTCCTCCACCTTTTCCGCAATGACCGGTGGAGAGATATATCTCAAATGCGAAAACCGCCAGAAGACCGGCTCGTTCAAAATTCGCGGTGCGAGCAACAAGATCGCTTCCCTCATAGAGCAGGGCGGTGTCAACAGCGTTGTCGCATCCTCAGCCGGCAACCATGCGCAGGGCGTTGCTTACGCAGCGCACAAGTTCGGCATACCCGCCACCATAGTAATGCCCGCAAGCGCGCCTATCGCTAAGGTCCAGGCTACCGAGGGCTACGGTGCAAAGGTCGTCCTTCACGGCGACTGCTATGACGACGCATACACCCGCGCCTGCGAGATATGCAAGGACGAGGGCGCAACATTCCTGCACCCGTACAATGACCTTGAGGTCATGGCAGGTCAGGGCACGCTCGGACTTGAGATCCTCGGCGACCTCCCCACTGCCGATATTGTTATCGTGCCCGCCGGAGGCGGCGGGCTGCTTGCCGGTGTTGCAGCCTGCATAAAGCAGATAAACCCGCGCATTCAGGTCATCGGCGTTCAGGCTGAAGGCGCTGACGCTATAGCGCAGTCGTTTAAGGCGAAGAGGTACATATCTACCGATTCCGTTTCGACAATCGCCGACGGCATTGCTGTAAAGTCGCCCGGCGACATGACGGTCGAGCTCATAAACAGATATGCCGACGATGTTGTAACGGTAAATGACAACGAGATCTCCGAGGCGATACTGCTGCTCATGGAGCGCTGCAAGCAGATCGTCGAGCCCTCCGGCGCGACTCCCGTTGCTGCGGTGCTCAAGGGCAAGGTCGATGTCAAGGGCAAAAAGGTCGTGTGTCTGCTCTCAGGTGGCAACATTGATGTCAGCTTCATTCAGTGCATAATAAAGCAGGGTCTTGTTGCCCGAAACCGCCAGATGCGCTTTACCGTAACGCTTTTGGATAAGCCCGGCAGTCTCGTTAAGCTGCTCAACGATATTGCCGCTCTCGGCGCGAATATTCTCACCGTTGAGCATGACCGGCTCAGCGCGGGGCTCAACCCCAACCAGACGAATGTGCACATTTCGTGTGAGGTCGGCGGCAAGGAACACGGCGACCGGCTCCTGCGCGCACTCAAAGACAACGGATTTAAGATCAGCATGAACTATTAGGAGGAATAAAAAAATGGAAACTGTATCCACCAACAAGGCTCCCGCCGCAATAGGTCCCTACTCTCAGGCTCAGATAGTCGGAAACATGGTTTATACCTCCGGTCAGATAGGCATTGATCCCGCGACCGGCATTGTCCCCGAGGGTGTCGAGGCTCAGGCTCATCAGGTGTTCAAAAACCTCACTGAGCTGCTCAAGGCGGCAGGAAGCGATATGTCCAAGGTCGTAAAAACTACCGTTTTTATTAAGAACATGGACGAGTTTGCGACTGTGAACGGCATTTACGCTCAGTATTTCACCGAGCCATTCCCTGCCCGCAGCTGCGTTGAGGTCGCTCGCCTGCCGAAGGATGTTCTTGTCGAGTGCGAGGTCATCGCCGAGCTGTAATGACGCAGAAGGAACGGATGCTCGCGGGCAAGCTGTATGACCCGTCCGAGGAGGAGCTTGCCGCGCTGAGACTGAATGCTCACAAGCTGAGCAGAAGGTATAACGAAACGGACGAGGATCAGATTGCCGAGCGCACCGCGATCCTTGCAGAGCTCACTCCGAATGCGGACTCAGGCTTGTTCTTACAGGGTCCGGTGTATTTTGACTACGGCTTGTTCACACATTTCGGCGCTAATTGTTATGCGAATTTTAACTTCACCGTTCTCGATTGCTGCCCCGTTTATATAGGCGACAATGTATTTTTCGGACCGAATTGCAGCATCCTCACTCCGATGCACGCATTTTTGAGCGAGGAGCGGAATATTCGCTTTAAGCCTGACGGCACTATGTACGATATTGAGTACGCAAAGCCGATAACCATCGGCGATGACTGCTGGCTCGCCGGAAATGTCACCGTATGCGGCGGCGTTACCATAGGCAGCAGTTGTGTTATCGGTGCAGGCAGCGTTGTGACGCGGGATATACCGGCTAACTCGCTTGCAGCCGGTAACCCATGCCGCGTCATACGCGAGATCACGCTGCAGGACAGTCTGAAGCTAAAAAAAGAGCTGCAATAAGAACAAAAAAACTCCGAAGAGAAATTCTCTTCGGAGTTTTTTATCATACCGGCATATGATGTGGGGCATATGCCGGTACTTTTTAAGAAATCAGAACTTGATGTCGACAGGCTTTCTGTCGAACATGGTGTTAACCTGCTTGTATGCCCAGCCGAGCACCTTCTGATCGAGGTTCCAGAAATAAACAACGAACAGAACGCCGACTACCATGCTAAACAGCTTAACGGACTTTTTGCAGAAATTGCACATTAGCGTTTTCTCCTTTTTGAGCTGTTATTGATGCCAAACAGTTCGATCAATCAGATCTGTTGGCGCCTGTATAGGTGTCAAAGAAATGCTTTTAGCGTGCCGCTTCTACCAGCCTTATTCAGTGCGATGCACCCGAAACCGGTATGATGTCACCGGTCAAGCACCGCATTAAAGACATTTGGAAGCCTCATCGCACCTCTAAAGAAATTACTTCTTTGCAAGACCCTTCTGGCGAGCATACTCTGCTGCACCGAGAGCGCCCATGAGCTGCGGGTCGGTCTTCAGGTTAACGACCTTCAGCTTC
>SFLE01000009.1 GCA_004553495.1 Clostridiales bacterium
CACGATGGGCTCGGCTCTCTTTGAGAAGAAGTTCGTTGCCGACGGCAGCTTCCGCGATAACCTCAAGGCCGTTGCCGATTATATGGCTCAGAAGTAATATCCGCCCGATTATGCTTGCATATTTTGCGTTTATAATGTAAAGTATGCAGCATAATCTGCGTTTGGAGGAAAATGCAATGAAGGAACTCACCATAGGTCAGGCTCAGCGCATGACTGCGCCCGCGCCGTTTGCGCTGCTCGCATCGGCTGACAAGGACGGCAAGACCAATCTCATGGCGGTGTCGTGGTGGACATACCTCAGCAACCGCCCGCCCAAGCTCGGCGCGTGCCTCAGCAACAAGGGCTACAGCGGCGGCAACATCCGCGAGGGCGGAGAGTTTGCGCTGTGCATAGTCGATGAGGAGCTCAGCGAGGCTGCACTCAAGTGCGGCGGTTGCTCCGGCAGGGACACCGATAAGGCACAGCAGTTCGGCATCGAGCTCACGGATGCCAAGGTCGTAACGCCTAAGGTCGTCAAGGCGAGCAAGGTCATATTCGAGTGCAAGCTCGCGGAGGCTGTCGATATAGGCGACCACACCTTCTATGTTGCCGACATCGTTTCCGTCTACGGCGACGAGGACAAAAAGCAGCTCTATGCCTACGATGGCTACGGCAGACTCGCAACGGCTATAGAGGGATAACCCCACATTGAAAAAACGGAGTGCATCTGCACTCCGCTTTTTTGGTGGCGCATTTCAGCATCTGCGGATACATCTATTGCGCCAGCCCGACCGGTGAGTACCGACGAAACCATCGCAGCGGGCGACCACTGGTCGCCCCTACAGTGTCACCGTAAGTGCGCGGCAATGTTCAACAGACAATCCTTCCAGCTCGCTGAACACCCCGCCTCCATTTACAAAAGGGAGGCGATGGTGCAGCCGAGATCATACCCCTCTCAATGTTAAGAACCGATTGTGCAATTTTCATATAACAGATAGAGCCTTATTGTGAAAAAAGGCGAAACAGATGTAGGAAATAGCAAATATTTAGCGCAATTTTGTTAAAAATGCATCAAACTTTCGTGTAATAAAGTGTAAAAATTAACGCGGCGTTTTTGTGAAAAATGTAAAAATCGAATAAACGAAACGCGCATTTTAAAGCAAAAATGAGCGAAATGCGAAAGATGCGAAAAACATAGCTAACTCAAGCATTACGAGACATTTTTGCGCGTGCATTTTTTGTTTACATTTGAAAAAAACTGAAATATTATTATTTTCGTAAAAACCATCCGCGCCGTTTTGACGGGCGGAAAAAATCGAAAAGGAGCGAAAGAAAATGAGACCTGAGATCATAATAATGCTGACACACCATGATGTAACGGTGAAGGACGCTGGCGAAGTGTTCGAGCAGTGCAAGGATCTGCCGGTAAAGTACTGGGGCTTTAAGAATGTCGGACTTCCGAAGGACGAGATGAAGAAGGTCGCGGGTGCGATGAAGGCGGCAGGCAAGACCACCTTCCTCGAGGTCGTCACCTATGACGAGGCAAGCTGCCTTGACGGCGCACAGACCGCAATAGACTGCGGCTTTGATTACCTCATGGGCACGGTTTACTACGACTCCGTAGCAAAGCTTCTGAAGGAAAACGGCATGGCATATCTTCCGTTTGTCGGCAAGGTATCGGGCAGCCCGAGCATCCTTGAGGGCACGAACGAGGAGATCATCCAGAACGCGAAGGATCTCATGGCAAAGGGCATCAAGGGCTTTGACATTCTTGCTTACCGCCATGTAGTTGACGGCGAGAAGCTCGCACGCGAGTTCTGCGCTGCGATAGACGCCGAGATCTGCATAGCAGGCTCCATAAACAGCTTTGCGCGCATTGACACCATGTTCGACATCGGACCCTGGACCTTCACGATGGGCTCGGCTCTCTTTGAGAAGAAGTTCGTTGCCGACGGCAGCTTCCGCGATAACCTCAAGGCCGTTGCCGATTATATGGCTCAGAAGTAATAGTGCGGTTATTTCCGGCAGCTACTACGGCTGGAACTACATCGCATCCGAAACCAACTTTACGGGCTGTCTCATAGCAATGGCTATAGCGATCCTGTTCTATGTTCCGTTTGCGTTCATGTTTGCAGAGCTCGCAACCGCCATCCCCAGCTCCGCAGGCCCCGCAGCTTACACCGAGAAGGCATTCGGCCGCGGCGCAGGCTTCTTCGCAGGCTTCAGCTATCTTGTTGAGTCCCTGTTCTGCACCCCCGGTATCTGCATTGCGGTCGGCGCATATGTACACACCCTGTTCCCCGTTGTTCCGGCAGTCGTTGCGTCCGTCGTTGCATACCTGATATTCCTGTTCATCAATATGCGCGGCATCGAGGCAGGTCAGGCTATCGGTCTTGTCGTCACCATCATCGGTGTTATCGGCGTTGTATTCTATGCCTGCGTTGGTCTGCCTCACGCAGACTTCAGCCTGCTCGGTAAGATGGGCGAGCTCGGCGGCGTAAAGGGCATCTTCGTTGCTATCCCCTACGCAGTGTGGTTCTTCCTCGCATTTGAGGCAGGCGGCATGGGCGCAGAGGAATGCAAGAACCCCTCCAAGGACATCCCCAAGGGCTTCATCGTCGGCATATTCACCCTGCTCGTTGGCGGCATGCTGATGCTCGTCACCACCTTCTCTCTCCTGCCCAAGGATGAGCTCCTCAAGAACGACGCACCTATCGCAAATGTTATCAATCACCTGTTCGGTGAGGGCAGCGCAATGAGCATCGTATTTATCGTAATTGCGATGATAGGTCTTATCGCATCCCTTAACGGCATCATCATTGGTCAGTCCCGTCAGACCTACGCTCTGGCACGCTGCAAGTGCCTGCCCGGTTTCCTCGGCAAGCTCGACAAGAACGGCACCCCCATCAACGCTCTGCTCACCACCTCCGTCATCGGTATCGTCCTGACCCTCATCGGCTCTGTTGATGTTATCGTTGTCATCGCCGGTATCGGTTCTGCGTTCATGGCACTGTGCTGCTTCGCATCCTGGATCAAGCTCGGCAAGGATCAGAAGGATATGCCTCGTCCCTACAAGTGCCCGAAGTGGCTCGGCTACCTTGGCGTTCCGTTCTGCATCATCGTTGCGGCAGCTTCGTCGTGGCGATCATCTACTACGCGGCAGTATGCAAGAAGAAGAACGGTACCTTCCTCGTTGAGCCGGAAGATCAGTGATATTTAAGCAACCAATATTATAAGTAATCATAACGCCATAGCGGCATCGTCAAATGGCGGTGCCGCTATTGTCTTAACAAAGGAGCTATCATATGAGTTATGTAATAGGCGTAGACCTTGGCACACAGTCTCTCAAGGGACTGCTTGTCGATCCCCAGGGCAAGATAGTCGCCGAGGCGACCTGCGCGCACGATCCCATATACCCCAATCCCGGCTGGGCAGAGCAGCCCGTTGAGGATTACCTGCACTCGTTCACTACCGTTATAAAGCAGCTCGTTGCCGAGTCCGGCGTGGACCCCTCCGAGATAGGCACCATCGGCATGGACGCGATAAACGACTCCGTTATCGCAGCCGACGAAAACGGCAATGCGCTCAGCAACTGCATCATCTGGCTTGACCGCCGCGCCGAGGCCGAGACCGCCGAGATCGCAAAGATCGTCGATCCCGCGCGCGTTTTTGAGGTGTCGGGTCTTAACCTCGACTCCACCCACACTGCGGCAAAGATGCTGTGGATAAAGAAGAACCTTCCCGAGGTGTACGCGAAGGCAAAGTACCTGCTGAATGTTGACAGCTATATGGTATACTGGATGACCGGCTCTGCCGCCGTTGACTATGCGCAGGCATCGGCATCCATGATATACAATGTCGCGGAGAAAACATGGTCGCCCGAGATGGCGAAGGTGTTTGACCTCGATCCCGCGCTTCTGGGCACTCTCTGCAAGGCGGAGACCATAGTCGGCACTCTCACCGAGCCCGCTGCACACCGCCTCGGTCTCACGACAAAGACAAAGGTAATCTGCGGCACAGGCGACGAGCACAGCGCCTGCCTCGGCTCCGGTCTTGTAAAGCCGGGCATGGTCTGCGATATAACCGGCACCGCGGAGCCCGTTGCGGGAACCTCCGACAAGCCCGTTTTCGATAAGAAGGGCCTTGTTGAGACCCACCATTCCGCCGACTCCCGTCTGTGGCTCATCGAAAACCCCGGCTTCGTATCCGGCGGCTCGACCAGATGGTATAAGGACACCGTTCTGCGTCTGCCGAACTATGATCTCATGAACACTCAGGCAAAGCGCAGCCCCATCGGCTCGAACGGCATAACCTTCCTGCCGTGCATGGGCGGCGCAATGACCCCGACATGGAACGGCTGCGCACGCGGCACCTTCACCGGCCTCACGCTCAGCCACACCCTCGACGATATGTCCCGCGCGGTGTTCGAGGGCATTTCCTTCGGACTGAAGGACAATGTTGACCGCTTCGAGGAGATCGGCATGGACTGCTCGAGCGTCCGCATAGTCGGCGGCTCGACAAAGTCTCCGTTCTGGTGCCAGATGAAGGCGGATGTCCTCGGCAAGCCCCTTGTCGCTACAAAGAACCCCGAGGGTGCCGCCATCGGCGCTGCGATGCTGGCATCCGTCGCTGAGGGCAACTTTGCAAACCTTGACGAGGCAGCCGAGGCGATGGTCGAGCTTGGCGCGACCTACGAGCCGGATCTGAGCAAAAAGGCGGCCTACGACGAGGCATATGCCCGCTACTACGAGTGCTACTACACCATGGAGCCGTTTTTCAACAAGTACTACAAAGCATAAAAAAGGAAGTATGTAAAAATGCTTGATAATCGTTTGATAGAAGCCGACGCAACTAAGCTCGATGAGCTTCGGGAGATACTCAAGGCACAGAAAAACTCCGACAAGCTGTGCGGTATCGGCATGAAGGAGATACATATCGAGCACGGCGCGGCAAAGAAGGTCTGCGATGCCGTCAAGAGTCTCACGGACGGCAAAAAAGTGCTTATGGTCACAGGTCCCACCGAAATAGTCGATGTGGACGGCAAAAATGTCAAGGAAACGGTCAAGGCTTACCTCGACGAGCAGTACGATGTCGAATGGCTCGTTATCAGCGAGCCGGACAGCATAGTTCACGCAACTCCCGAAAATGCCGCAAAGATACAGGCGCATTTCGAGGGCAAGGATGCCGTGGTCGGCATAGGCGGCGGCACGATCTGCGATCTGTGCAAGTATTCAACGCATTATTATGACCCCGACAACGAGCTTCCCCTCGTTATCGTTCAGACCGCTCTGTCGGTAAACGCTTTCTCCGACGACTCCTCGGTCATGCTCATAAACGGCGTTAAGCGCACCGTTCACTCGCGCTACCCGCTCATCCTCATCATAGACCTCGACATCGTTGCGGCGGCTCCCGCCGAGATGAATGTCAGCGGCTACGGCGACCTTATAGCGACATGGACGGCGCCAGTTGACTGGTATCTGGGCAATGTCCTCGGCATGGGACAGAATTTCCACACCGCGCCGTCGGATATGATAAGAACTCAGTGCGACCGCCTGCTCGAAAACTCCGAAAAGCTCGCGGCGGGCGATGCCAAGACCATCGGCGAGCTTGCAAATGTTCTGACCCTCAGCGGTCTTTCCATGGGACTTGCAAACGAAAGCTCTCCCGCATCCGGCTCCGAGCATGTCATGAGTCACCTCATCGACATGGCGTCCGGCGTGCGCAAGACCGGCATCTGCTACCACGGCACTCAGGTCGCGGTCTCCGGCATAATGTCCGAGATGATCTGGGACTGGCTCCTCAACGAGTTTGACCCGAAGAAGGTCGATCTCGACAAGTGCTATCCGAGCTTTGAGGAAATGGAGCCACGCGTAAAGGCTGCGTTTGACTGGCTCGACAACACCCACAACGCGGCAAACGAGTGCTGGGCGGACTATCAGAAGAAGCTTCAGCGCTGGCACGATCATCAGGCGGAGTTCAAGGCATTCCTTGAAAACTTCGAGGAGTTCAAAGAGACAGTTGCACCGTGGGTCAAAAAGCCGGAGTATATATCCGACCGTATGCACGCGGCAAACGCTCCGACCCGCTATTCAAAGCTCAACTTCCCCGTGGACGAAAAGACCGTCCGCTGGGCTATCACGAACTGTCACCTTATGCGCAACCGCTTCTCGGTCATCGACCTGCTGCACTTCACCGGCTTCTGGACGGATGAGTTCGTGCAGAGCCTCATAGACCGTGCGGAAGCGATGGATGCCGGACTATGAGCTATAGTCCCGACAGTCTGCTCGAAGGGCAGATAAATGCCCGTGACCTCGGCGGTATAAAAGCCTTTGACGGCGCGCATATCGCCAAAAACAGACTTGTCAGATCCGGCGAGCTCTCGAAAGCTACGGACCGCGACCTTTTGACGCTGACCCACATAAGGCTGAAAACGGTCGTCGATCTCCGCAGCGATCCCGAGATCGCCCTGAAACCGGACAGACTGCCGGACGGTGTGCTCACGGTGCACTGTCCGGTGGTGTCCGACCTTGTGCCGGGCATAACGCGCGAGTCGGTCGAGGATCCCTACGACGGGCTCAAGCGCGCCGATTATGCCGCCGACCTCAAAGCCGGCGGCAAGGCGAAAATGCGCTCGCTATATCCGATACTGGTCGAAAGCGACAATGCAGTACGCCAGTACCGCAGATTTTTCGAGACGGTGCTCGGAAATGCCGACGGTGCGCTCCTGTTTCACTGTGCGATGGGAAAAGACAGGGCAGGAGCCGCCGCGGCATTGCTGATGTACGCGCTCGGAGTGAGCATGCAGGATATTATGTCCGACTACATGTACACCGGTATCCGCTGTGCGGAGAAGATCCGCCGCGATACCGAGGCGTGCAGAGAGCTGACCGACGACGATGCTCTCATACAGGAGATATTCTGGCTCAACACCACCGACGAAAGCTACCTTGAGGCAATGTTTGAAAGCTGCAGGGAGCAGTGCGGCAGCGTTGACAGGTTTCTTGAGCAAAGGCTCGGCTTAACGCCAGAAAAGCTTGCAAAGCTCAGAGATCAATATCTCGAATAAAAAACAGGCATTCATTTGAATGCCTGCTTTTTTAATGTGTATTAAAGTATTCGACCGCTGCATCCGTTGTGAGGATGAGATCGCATTTGCCGTTGTCGAGGGCGTTAAAATAATCCGTTGCGCCGCCGCTCACGCGGGTTATCTGACCCAGCTTTCGGTTAACGGAGCTGTTCTCTTCGAGAAGATCGAGCGCATACTGCGTTGTGCCGATGTAAAGCTGCTTATCGCGTATCGAACTGCTGTCGGTGCCTTTTGCGGCGAGCACGGCATCAGTGGACATATAGGTCACAAGGATGGTGTATTTATCCGACTGAGCGTCCAGCATAACGCCGCCCCACGCGCAGTCGATGTTGCCGGAGTTTAGCTCAACAAACGCGTCCTCGGAGTGTATCGGCTGTATCTTCAGCACCCAGCCGAGGCGCTCGCACACCGCCTGAGCCAGTTCAATGTCAAAGCCGATGTATTCCTCGCCGCTCTGGAATGCCAGCGGCGCCGAGTCGAGGTCAACGCCTATTATGAATGTGCGCGGCTCGATATAGCCGAGATCGTCCAGCGCGTTTTTCTTCGATGGGAAGTCAACGGCGCTGTCGCTTCCAAACCACTTGCGGCTGAGGTCGTCTATGGTGCCCTCGTAGGAGAGCGTTCGCAGGGCGCGGTCTATGTAGTGATATGTAGAGTCGCCGTTTCTAAAGCCTATCGAATAGTCCTGCCGCCCGAGCGATTTCACCGCTTTATATTTTCCGCTGCTGCCGCAGGCGCACATGGTAAGTGCCAGTGCCGCAGCCAGCAGTATGCAGACAAGCCGTTTTTTCATCAGGGTCTACCGCCTTTCAGAGAGATGATACCCTCGGATGACAAGGATACCTGATAAATGTTAAAAAATCAAGGCAATTCGACGGAGTATTCGCCCATGCTCACGGCGCTGCCGCGCAGGGTGAGCTCTCTCACCATGCCGCCGGAAAACCTTGCGCCCGCGCTGAGCCTGCCGCGAGGCTGCTCAAGCGTTATATCCGCCCTCTCTCCGTCAAGCTCTGAAAGATACGCGGCTATGGCAGCCGTGCCGCTTGCGCACGAGCCCTCCCATACGGCTGTGCCGGTGGAGGCAACATATACGAGCGGCTCAAGCCTGTCGGATGCTTTGTCAAAGAACATAAGCCCCAGAGCCTCGGCTTTGAGCTGGCTGCACCATTGCCCTATGAGCCGCTCGGCGGAAGCCTTTGTGAGCGCATCGGCGGAAACTATCGCGTGGCATATGCCCGGAAATCTTACCAAAGGCAGAGTATAGCACTCAAAGCCATCAAAAAAGCAAAATTCCGAAATGGATTCCGGCAGCGGCATGGAAACGGAGCCCTCAAATGTGCCGTTTTCGTTCATGCTGCCGCTGACCTTCACAGCGTCCGGCGCGCCTGACACCTCGAGCGTCAGCTCGCACGGAATGCCCGCCGGCATACCGGAGGCGCGCAGCATCACCGCCGCCGCGGAAAGCGAGGCATTACCGCAGAACTCGCCGCCCATCATTTGCAGGCGCACGAGACAGCGGTCGTCCTCCGGCTTTTCGAGAAATCCCACCTGCTCGGCGCTTTCATCGCGCGCCATTAGCTCGGCTGCAACGCGGCTCTGTTTTATTCTCGGCACAAAGCTGTCAACAATAAGGCTTATGTTGCCGGAAGGGTCTATTTTTGTGTATCTTATATCCATCATTGACCGTAGTGCTTAAGAAACTGCTTTGTACGCTCCATCTTGGGCGCGCCGAACACCTCTTCGGGGTCGCCCTGCTCGACGATAACGCCGCCGTCCATGAATATAACGCGGTCGGACACGGCGCGAGCAAACGCCATCTCATGCGTTACTATGACCATCGTCATGCGCTCCTCGGCAAGCTGCTTTATGACCTTGAGCACCTCGCCCGTGAGCTCGGGGTCGAGCGCGCTCGTAGGCTCGTCGAAAAACAGCACATCCGGCTTCATCGCCAGTGCGCGCGCTATCGCAACGCGCTGCTGCTGACCGCCAGAGAGCTGGCAGGGATAGGAGTCCGCCTTCTGCTCAAGACCCATCTTGCTCAGTATTGCCTTTGCGTCGTCCATGACCTCGCTTTTGCTGCGCTTTTGGACATTTATCGGCGCATCGGTGACATTTTTTATGACCGAGAAGTGAGGGAAGAGGTTGAAGCTCTGGAAAACGAGCCCGAAATAGTTCTTGAATTTCTTGAGCTCGCCGGCGGAGACATACTTCATTTTGCCGTCCGCGCCGGTCTTTGCAGCGGTCTCGCCGAGGTATTTTATCTCACCCGAGTCCGCCGTCTCGAGGAAGGTCGCGCAGCGGAGCAGCGTTGACTTGCCCGAGCCGGAGGGACCTATTATGGAGACTACCTCGCCCTCGGAGACATTGAAGCTTATGTCCTTTAAAACCTCGAGCTCGCCGAAGGATTTTTTAATATTGTTCATTTCAAGTATCATGACCGCACCGCCTTATGCTTTGTAGTAGGACAGCTTTTTCTCGAACCGGAGCATCACCCAGTCGACCACATAGTTGAAGATGTAGTATATAACGCCCGCAACGACGAACGAGGTGAGGGTGCCGTTGAGAGTTGCTATCTGCTTTGCGCGGGTGAACATCTCGACGACGCCGATCGCGTAGCACAGCGAGGTGTCCTTAACAAGTGTTATTACCTCGTTTGTAATGCTCGGCAGAACTATCTTGATTACCTGCGGGAGGATTATCTTGAAAAATGTCTGCACCTTACCGTAGCCGAGAACATCGGCGGCCTCATACTGACCGCGCGGGATGGACTCGATACCGGAGCGGTAGATCTCCGCAAAATACGCCGCGTAGTTTATAACAAACGCGATAACGGCGGCAATATAGCGCCAGTTGCCGGTGACGATATCCGGCAGCAGCTTCGGTAGCCCGAAAAACACGATCCAGAGCTGGAGCATGAGCGGGGTGCCGCGCATTATTGATATGTATATCCGCGTTATGCCCGATACCAGCCCGTTCTTGGACATGCGCCCGAGGGCGATGAGCAGACCGAGCGGCAGCGAGCCGACAAGAGTCAGAAGGAAAAGAGAAAATGTTGTGCCGAAGCACCTTGTAAGCTCGGAGAGTATTGTCTGTAGTGTCATATCATATCCTCATCATAACATCCGAAATCCCACCGCATAGTGCGGTGGGGTTCGGGTATATCCTTATTGCTTATAAGCTCACTTGCTGATCATGCACAGGGAGTCTACAACAAGACCCTGCTGGACATAATCGGAGCTCTGAGCTATCTTGAGCATGGTGCCGTCGTCAGCCATATTCTTGAGCTCTGCGCTGACAGCATCGCGGAGAGCCTCGTTGCCAAGCAGGAAGCCGATAGCGTACTGCTCGGGAGAAAGCTTCTCGTTGAGGATGACATAGGCGTCCTCGTTGCCGGTCTTGTTCATCTGGCTGATAGCAACGCCGATGTCGACTGCGACCGCGTCAACGCTGCCCTGGTCGAGCTCCATGAAGCCCATCTGGTAATCGCCGAGCTCAACGACCTCGCCGATGGTATCCTTGAGCTTGCTCCTGTTAAGAGCGGTGACTGCACTGGAGTCTGCCTGAGCCATGACCTTCTTGCCGGCAAGATCTGCAAAGCTGGTGATGCCGGAGTCTGCCTTAACGACCATTACGATCTCGTTTTCGTAGTAAGGATCGGACCAGGTGAACTGATCTTCACGACCGGTGTAGGTAAAGCCGTTCCACAGGCAGTTAACATTGCCTGCCTTGAGCTCTTCGGTCTTTGCGTCCCAGTTGATGGGGACAGCCTCAAAGCCCCAGCCGAGACGGTTGCAGACTTCCTTTGCAAGAGCAAGGTCGAAGCCGTCGTAGCTGCCGTCAGCGGCGAGATAGCCGAACGGGGGGAACTCGGGGTCGAAGCCGACCTTCAGGGTGAAGCCCTCTTTGAGATCGTCGGCGGTGACAACGCCGGCTTCCTTCTTGGTGTCGTTTCCGTCACCGTTGTTGCCGCAGGCGCACAGCGCGAAAACCATCACGAGCGCCAGAATCATAGCGATAAATTTTTTCATTGTTCTTTTCCTCCAAAACGCGTGGTGTAGTTTTTAGTTTGTTATCACGCTGCTATAATAACACATTAGCGAAATAAAGCAAGACTTTTTTGCAAAAATAGCTGTGCATTTTCTGCACAGCTATTTCACCTGCTTTATTGGGTATTAATCTACGCGTCACGCTTCCGCTGCGGCGGGTTCGGTGTTGTCCGGCGTAGGACGCTTCATGCCGACCTTCAGCAGCAGCGGCGTTACGAGCGTTGTTACTATGACCATGAGGACGACCGCGGGGAACATATTGCCGGCGATGAGTCCCGCCATGCTGCCCTTCTGAGCAACGATGAGCGCGACCTCGCCTCGGGATACCATGCCCAGGCCGATGCCGATCGAATCGTAGGTCTTAAAGCCCGTCAGCCGTGCGCCGAGGCCGCAGCCGATGATCTTGGTCAGGATGGCAACGACGGTAAGAACAACGGCAAAGAGAATGAGATTTCCGTTAAGTCCGGCAAGCTCGGTCTTTATGCCGATGGATGCAAAGAAGATTGGGGAGAAGAGCATATAGCTCATGGTGTTTATTCTCTTTACTATATAGGTACGGGTCTCATTGTGATCGCTGAGCATGAGTCCGGCAAAGTAAGCGCCGGTTATGTCGGCAATGCCGAAGAAATGCTCGGAAACAAAGCTGAGCAGGAAGCAGAACGCCAGTGCGTAAATGGCGATGCGCCTGTGGATGCGGTCAAACCTCGATCTCAGCCCGCTGAACACCTTGCGCACGACGATCGCTACTATGGCAAGGCAGATGAAGTATGCGATTATGCGGATAAACACCATAGAGGGCTTTACGGTGCTGTCGGTAAAGCCGGTGAGCACGGTGAGAACGATTATGCCGAGCACATCGTCGATGACCGCCGCAGCCATTATCGCGGTGCCGACGCGGCTTTTGAGCTTGCCCATCTCGCGCAGGGTCTCGACCGTTATCGAAACCGAGGTCGCTGTCAGCACGACGCCGATAAACGCCGCCTTTATCATTTTAAGGCTGTCCGGCTCGCCGTTAAACAGCAGATAGCAGCCCGCGCCGCCGAGAAACGGCACGATAACGCCGATAGTGGCGATAACGAGGGCGGACAGACCCGTGTGCTTGAGCTCGTTCATGTCCGTGTCGAGACCCGCCATGAACATGAGGATTATAACGCCGATCTCGGCGGTCTTTGTAAGAAAGTCCGATTCGCCTATAAGTCCGAAGCAGCTCGGCCCGAGCAGGAGACCGGCTATCAGCGCGCCGACGACCTGCGGCATATTGACCTTTTCGCTCGCAAGACCGAGCACTTTCGTTGAAAGCATGATGATCGCAATGACCAGAATGAAGCTGCAATCCATTGTTAAAACTCCTACAAACTCTAAGGATTTTTCTCAAAACGCAAAGCGGATTGTACGCGCTTTTGAATGGAAATGCAAGTTAATTTTTCGCCTTGGCGATAAGCATTTTTTATACGCCGTTGAAAAATGAGCAAAGCCGTTCGCTGTGCAAAAATTGCACCGCAAAATCCGCACAACTGATGCACAGGCACTTTAATTCCTATAAATAAAGTGGTATATTAATATCACACAACAGACATAGGAATTAGGAGGTGATATGATGAATGTAACGAGCAAGGGAAGATATGCTCTGCGCATTATGATAGACCTTGCACAGCACTCCGACGAAGGCTTCATATCGCTCAAAACGGTGTCTGACCGGACGCAGCTTTCAATGAAGTATCTCGAGATGATAGTCGGCAACCTCAAAAAGGCGGAGCTCGTTTCGAGCACCCGCGGCAAAGAGGGCGGCTATAAGCTCGTAAAGCTCCCCGAGGAATACACCGTGGGTGAGATACTGCGGTGCATGGAGGATAACCTCGCACCGGTCGCCTGCATAAAAGAGGGCGAGATACAGTGCGACCGCTCCGGTGGCTGCCTGACGGTGCCAATGTGGAAAGAGCTTGACGATATAACGAACGCCTATCTCGACACCGTAACGCTCAAGGACCTGCTCACGGGCGAAAAATGGAGAAAGCCTCTTGACTAATCCGTCATGAGGTGCTACAATTCCCACAGATTTTATAGGATATACGAACGCGAAAGGAAGATAAATATGTTTGTTTACGCAGATAATGCAGCAACTACCTGTGTCAGCAAGACCGCGCTTGACGCAATGATGCCCTACCTCACCACCCAGTACGGCAACCCCTCGAGCCTGTACGCCTTTGCGCAGGATGCAAAGGAAGGGCTTGACGCCGCGAGAAAAACCGTTGCCGACATAATCGGCGCTCAGCCCAAGGAGATATACTTCACCTCCGGTGGCTCCGAGGCAGATAACCAGGCGATAGTCTCCATGGCTAAGGTCGGTGCACTCAAGGGCAAGAAACACCTTATATCCACAAAGTTTGAGCATCATGCAGTCCTGCACACGCTCAAGAAGCTCGAGAAAGAGGGCTTTGAGGTCACTCTGCTCGATGTCCACGAGGACGGTGTTGTCCGCCTTGAGGATCTTGAGGCTGCCGTCCGCGAGGATACCGCACTCGTGACCATCATGTTTGCAAACAACGAGATCGGCACCGTTCAGCCCATCAAGGAGATCGGCGAGTTCTGCCGTGCAAGAAAGATCCCGTTCCACACCGATGCCGTTCAGGCAGCCGGTCATATGCCCATTAATGTTCAGGAGATGAACATTGACCTTCTGAGTATGTCCGGTCATAAGTTCCATGCTCCCAAGGGCGTCGGCGTTCTTTACGCCAAGACCGGTATGCCGCTGTTCAATATCATCGAGGGCGGCGCTCAGGAGCGCGGCAAGCGCGCCGGCACCGAGAATATGCCCGGTATAGTGGCTCTGGCTGCGGCTCTCAAGGAGAGCGTAGACCACATGGAGGAGAACACCGCGAAGATAATCCCCATGAGAGACAAGCTCTTTGCCGAGCTCAGCAAGATCCCCCATTCCAAGATAAACGGCTCACTCGAGCACCATGTTCCCGGCACGGTCAATATGTGCTTTGAGGGCATCGAGGGCGAGAGCCTGCTGCTTCTGCTCGACGCGAAGGGCGTGTGCGCGTCCTCCGGCTCCGCATGCACCTCCGGCTCGCTCGACCCCAGCCACGTGCTGCTGTCGCTCGGCCTGCCCCACGAGGTCGCTCACGGTTCGCTGCGTCTGTCGATAGGCGAGTATAACACCATGGAGGAGATCGACCACATCATAAAGGTCGTCCCCGAGGTCGTTTCTTACCTGCGCAGCATCTCCCCGGTGTGGGAGGAGCTTGAAAACGGCACAAAGCCCCATCTCATCTGATAAATAACACTCACGATCTGATTGATAATACAGGAGGAACTTAATTATGGCACTTTATAGTGATAAGGTAATGGACCATTTCCAGAATCCCCGCAACGTCGGCAAGATGGACGATGCAGACGGCGTAGGTGAAGTCGGCAACGCAAAATGCGGCGACATCATGAAGATGTACATCAAGGTCAAGGACGGCATCATCACAGACTGCAAGTTCAACACCTTCGGCTGCGGCAGCGCAATCGCCACCAGCTCCATGGCCACCGAGCTCATCAAGGGCAAGAAGGTCGAGGATGCCCTTGAGCTGTCGAACAAGGCCGTTGTCGAGGCTCTCGACGGTCTGCCCGCGCACAAGATCCACTGCTCGGTTCTCGCCGAGGAGGCCGTTGCCGCGGCAGTCAAGGACTACTACGACCGTAACGGCATCGCATATGATCCCGAGCTGTTCAGCAAAAAGCTGCACGACTGCGAGCACTGCGCGGAGTAATTGAAGCGCAGGAGGAGGGGTCAAAGCCCCGCAGCTCCTACGCATAACGGAAATAAAAATCACAAGGCATGGCGCTAAAGGGCACCATGCCTTGTTTTTGCACATTACATACGAACTGCACCCCGCTCAGCAGACAACACAATGTCTGATAAACGGGGTGCAATTTGTGATTTTAAAAAAGCATATCCTTTGAAAAGATTATATCCACTCCGCCCATGGTCACGACATCTCCGGAGAATATGCGCTCCTTATGGGTTATCCTTTTTCCGTTGAGATATGTGCCGTTTGTCGAGCCGAGATCCTGAATATAATAGTGATTATCGCACAGCTCTATCTGAAAATGGCGGCGCGATGCCTTGGGCGCTGCGTAAACGAAGTCGCAGTCCTCGCTCCTGCCGAACACCCAGGCGGTTTTGCCGCTGGCGGGCGCTTTTGCCGTGCCGTTAACGGTCGTGTCGCCGTAGTTATTCAAAAAATCGAAAAGTCCCTTGAATTTGTCTGCTGCCAAGCTCATCCCCTCCGCTTACAGTATACCATAAGCGGGAGATTAAGCAAGAGTAAAAGGTGTACCAAAGCTGTTGAAAAAATGCATGATTTAGGTTATTATTAAGCCCAAACCAAACGAAAGAGGCACGGCATTTGAGAAAGATAGCATTATGGGAGGCAAAGCACCCGAAAACGGTTCTTATAGCGGCGCTTTTGCTGCTCATACCGGCGTTTCTGGGCTTTTTCGGAACGAAGGTCAATTACGACATTTTGTCCTATCTGCCGGATGATCTGGAGTCGGTGCAGGGCGAGCAGGTGCTCGATAAGACCTTCAACACCGCCGGTATATCCATTGTCATAACCGAAAATATGCAGCCCAAGGACACCCTAGCGCTGAAAAATGAAATACTCAAGGTGGACGGCGTTTCATCCGTTATCTGGGTCGATACCATTGCCGATATAGGCATTCCAGCCGACATTCTGCCCGACACGCTCAGGGATATATTCTACAGCAGCGACGGCAGCCAGACAATGATGCTCGTGCGGTATGACAACACCGGCTCTGACGACAGCCAGCTCAAGGCGATAGCGCAGATAAAGGAGCTTCTGGGCAAAAACCGGTTCATGAGCGGGCTTTCCGTCGTCGTTGACGACACGCGAGAGATAGCGCAGACTCAGGCACCGCTTTATATAACGGTCGCCGTGGTGCTTGCGCTTATAGTCATGAGCGCCCTCATGGAGTCGTGGTTCCAGCCGCTTATCGTTCTGTTCTCGCTGGGACTTGCGGTACTGTACAACATGGGTACAAACATTTTCATGGGGCAGATCTCGTTTATAACCCAGTGCGTCGCGGCGGTGCTGCAGCTCGGAGTTACGATGGACTATTCCATATTCCTCATTGACCGCTATGCCGAGGAAAAGCCGCGGTTTGAAACGCGCGAGGAGGCGATGGCAGAGGCGGTCGCAAACTCGTTCACGGCGCTCATGGGCAGCTCGCTAACTACTGTTTTCGGATTTCTCGCCCTGTGCTTTATGAAGCTCGGGCTCGGTTTCGACATCGGTTTTGTCATGGCAAAGGGCGTTGTGTTCGGCATCCTTACGGTCGTATTCGTTCTGCCGTCGGTCGTGCTCATTTTTGAAAAGCAGATAATCAAATACCGCCACCGCAATTTCGTACCGAACTTTGAAAAGCTCAACAGGTTCAGCATAAAGCATAAAAAAGCGTTCGCGCTGGTGTTCCTGCTCCTGCTGGCTCCGGCGTATCTTATCCAGAAGGATATTCAGATGTACTACAGCATGGACAAGGCGCTGCCGTCGTACCTGACCTCAATGGAGGGACTCAGCAAGCTGAAAAACGACTTCGGCATGGCGTGCACGCAGTTTGTGATAATAGACGACACGCTGCCTGCGGAAAAGCTCATCGAAATGGAGCAGAAGATACAGGCGCTCGACGGTGTGTCCTCACTTTTGGCGTATAACTCCATCGTGGGCTCCGCGATACCGGACGATATTCTGCCCGACGATATCTTATCGCTGTGCAAGCAGGACGGGAAGCAGCTTATGATGATAAACTCCGAGTACGGAGCGGCGACAGATGAGCTCACCGCGCAACTCAACGAGCTCGACGGCATAGTCAAGTCCTACGATCCGAATGCTTATATAACCGGTGAGGGTGCGATAACGCAGGGACTCATAGACACGACCGACCGCGACTTTACCGTTACTGCGATACTGTCGATAGCGGCGATATTCATTCTCATTGCCATATGCTTCAAATCGCCCTCGCTGCCGGTGATACTGGTTTTGTCGATAGAGCTTGCGATATGGATAAACCTTTCGATAACGGTGCTCGGCGGCACGGTCGCGTCGTTTGTCGATCCCACGGTCGTAAACTGCGTGCAGCTCGGCGCGACGGTGGACTATGCCATACTGCTGACAACGCGTTTTCGTGAGGAACTGCGGCACCTGCCGCGCGACGAGGCGATGCTCAAAGCCGTTTCCGCGGCGCAGCAGTCGATATTCCAGAGCGCGGGCGTGTTCTTCGCCGCGACCTTCGGAGTTTACCTTGTGTGCGATATTTACATAGTCCGCGGAATGTGCGCGCTGCTTGCGCGCGGCGCTATCATAAGCGAGATAGTCATAGTTCTGCTGCTTTCGCCGGTCCTGTGCGTGTGCGAGGGCTTCATTGCAAAAACCACCACTGGATGGAGGCTTAAAAAGACATGAAAACAAAACGATTTATATGCCTTGTGCTCTCTTTATGTATGCTCACATCGCTCCTGTCCGGCTGCGGGAATAAGGACGATGACAACGAGCCCGAGCCCACCGCCGAGCCCACTCAGCGCGTGGAGTACGAGCTCGATGCCGACGCCGCCGTAAACAAGGAGGAGACCGTTTATATAAACATATCCCCCGACGGCGAGGTCAAAAAGGTCAGCGTTACCGACCGCCTGCACACGGATATGCCGCAGGTGCGCATAGAGGATAAAAGCGACCTTAAAGGCATCCAGGATGTAAAGACCTTTGCCCAGCCGGTGTCCGACGGGGATAAGCTGTACTGGGATATGGACTCCACCGATCTGTACTATTCCGGAACGACCGAAAATGCCCCTCCGATGAAGATCTCCGTTTCGTACACGCTTGACGGAAAGGAGATAAAGGGGGCGTCGCTCGCCGGAAAAAGCGGCGAGGTGACCATAAAAATTTCGGCTGAAAATATGCTCAAGAAGACCATCGGCGGCTATGACATAACCTGCCCGATGCTGTTTGTGTGCGGCATGATACTGCCGGATGAAAACTTCACGGAGGTCGAAACTCCCGACGGCGTTTTGCTGAGCGACGGCTCGCGCCAGCTCGTGTTTTTCGCGGGCATACCGGGCATGAACGAAAGCCTCGGACTGAATAATATGGGCATATCCTTCGGATCGACCCTCGGCGGCGGTGAGTTCACCGTCAAGGCGCAGGCAAAGGACTTCAAGCTCGGAAACATGATGTTCGTAGCCGTGCCGTTTTCCTCCATAAGCGCGCTGGGACCGGATGATATAAAGGTCGGCACCGAGAGCATAAAATCGCTTCTGACCGATATTCAGGGGCTCATGGGCTCGTTTGCATCGCTAAATATAACCGAGCTCGTGCAGATGCTCTACGGCGATGCGCAGCAGATAGAAAAGCTCATAAACGCCGTTGGTCAGGCGGCAAAGCTCTATAAGGAAAACAAGGCGCTTATAGATGTGCTCAATAAGTATGTCAACGAGGGGAACCTCGCAAAGCTTGAAAAGCTGCTCGCGGACATGGAGAAGATCGACACGAGCAAGCTCCAGTCGCTTGCGGAGTTCACGCACCTCGGCGAGCTTTTGGATCTGCTCGCAAAGTTTGACAGCAACATAGGCGCGCTGGCGCAGTTTGCACGCGATTACATGGACATTGCGCCGACATTTGAAAGCCTGAACCGCGACCTGCAATCGCCCGAGGTGCAGAAATCGCTGGATAACCTGCCGAACATTTTAAACGAGCTGCGCTCGCTGGTCGATGTCATGCACGAGAGCCAGCAGATGCTCGAGCGGATGAACGAAATGCTCTCCGGCGACAGTCTGGCGAAGATAATAGAGTTTACGCAGAAGCTCGGAAACAGCGAGAGCATCGACAAGCTCACTCAGGCGCAGAAGCAGGATCTCTCCGAGCGCATGCAGGCATGGCTCGACTTCGGAAACGGCTATGATATATTCACCCAGCGCACCGATAAAATGACCTCGACCGTCACCTTCGTGTACAAATCCGGGGCAATAGGGTAGGCTATGGGCAGACCAATACGCAAGGGCGGCAGACTTGCAGCTTACGACTACAACCTTCCGGAGGTATATTTTGTCACAATATGCACCTCCGGTCGCCGAGAGCTCTTTTGGGATGCCGTAGGGGCGAGCAGTGCTCGCCCGATAAAACCTAAGCTCAGTACAGAGGGAAAGATAGTTGAGGCGGCTATAAATTCCGTTCCTGCCAGCTATCCGTCTGTGATGATAGATAATTACGCAATAATGCCGGACCATGTTCACATTCTGCTGAGAATAGACTGCGGCGAAAGCGGGCGACCATTGGTCGCCCCTACAGTCTCGACTGTGGTGCAGCAGCTAAAGGGTAAGATAGCAAGGAGCCTCGGTGCGGGAGTGTGTCAAAAATCATTCTATGACCATGTGATCCGCAGTGAGAGTGATTATAAGGAGACATGGAAGTATATCGAGTCAAATCCATCGAAGTGGCTGGAAAAAAGCTTAATAAAAAAGGACTGCTTTGCAGTCCTTTTTTACTGTATCCAGAATGTTGAGTCGTCGTTTTTTATCCAGTCGTCGACCGAGACGACGGAAAAGTCGCTCTCACCGGTGCGGATTATGACTCTCTCAATGCCCGCGTTTATTACCTGACGGCGGCACATCGAGCAGCTCGTTGCGTTTTTTAAGAGCTCGCCGGTCTGCGCATCGCGCCCGACAAGGTACAGCGTTGAGCCGATCATATCGCGTCGGGACGCCGAGATTATGGCGTTTGCCTCAGCGTGAACGCTGCGGCACAGCTCGTACCGCTCGCCGGAGGGTATCTTCATCTCGACCCGCGCGCACCTTCCGGCGTCGGTGCAGTTTATCCTGCCGCGCGGCGCACCGTTGTAACCGGTGGAAATAATCTCGTCGTTTCTGACGATTATCGCGCCGTACATGCGCCTTAAACAGGTCGAACGCTGCAAGACGGCATCGGCTATATCGAGATAGTAGTTTTCCTTGCTTTTGCGGTTGTCCATATCCAAGCCCTCCGAAAATGTATGTAGCTATTTTACTGTGCCTTGGCTTTCCCGTCAATAGCCTCGCTGTTTTTGATGTGGTTTCCGATTATCTCGGACACCTCGGAGATGGTGACGAACGCGCTGACATCCGCCTGGCTGATTATCTGCTTGAGCTGGTTTACCTCAACTCGGGTGATAACGCAGTACAGGACCGTTTTGCCGCTGCCGGAAACGAGACCCTCGGCGTTTATGAATGTGCAGGTGCGCCCGAGACGCTGGTAGATAGTGTCGGCAAGCTCCTGCGCGTGCTCGGTTATTATCATGGCTGCCTTTGCCTGCTCCATGCCCTCCTGAACGATGTCGATTATCTTAAAGGTTATGAAGTAGGTGAGCAGCGAGAGCATGGCTCTGTCCCAGCCGAAAAGTATGCCGGCGGTGATATAGATGAATATGTTTATCATGAATATGATCTGACCGGTCGATGCGCCGACATTTTTGGAAAGCAGCATCGCGGCGATCTCGGTACCGTCAAGGCAGCCGCCGTGACGCAGCACCGTGCCGACGCCTATGCCGAGCAGAACGCCGCCGAACACCACTGCCAGCAGCTCGGAGCTCGTAACGGTGGGGACGAGTTTGAAAAGCTCGAGAAAGCCGGAGAACGCCGCCATTGCGATAACGGCGCGCACAAGAAAGCGCTTGCCCAGCGCCTTGTAGCCGACGAAGAAAAACGGAATGTTTATAACGATAACGAGTACGCTCAGCCGAATGCTCGACAGGTAGTTTATCATCATGCTCACGCCGGTGACGCCGCCGTCAAGTATCGTGTTCGGAATAAGAAAGCATTCAATTGAAAACGCCGCGCAGCCCGCACCCACGAGTATCATAAACACGGGAAGCAGGTGTTCTTTCAAAAAGTATTTCATCCGATCCACCTTCATTAAAAATTGCGGTATAATATCCCACTGACATTATACCGCGGATAAATATGAGTTTTGGTAAACTAAGGGTAAAATTTTTTTCAGTCGCCCTCGACCATGCGGTAGCCAACGCCGATCTCGGTGAAGATATACTGCGGCTCGGCGGGGTTTTTCTCGATCTTGCGACGGATGTTTGCCATGTGAACGCGCAGCGACTGATTGTTGCCCCTCGTGCCGGGACCCCACAGCTCTTTTATGATGTAGTCATAGGTCAGCACCTTGCCTGCGCACTTGCCCAGCAGAGCGACTATCTTGTACTCGTTCTGCGTAAGCCCCGCGTTTTGCCCGCTTACGAGCACCTGATGCTTGTCATAGTCTATCTCGAGATCACCGGACTTGAACTTTCCGGTTGTGGCGATGGTCTCGTTTGCAAGACCCGTGCGGGTGTGGCGGATGGCTGTGCGGATGCGCGCGAGCAGCTCGCCGGCTCCGAACGGCTTTGTTATGTAGTCGTCCGCGCCGAGATCGAGCGCCTCGACCTTGTCGCGCTCATGCGCTCTGGCGGATACGACGACTATCGGCAGCAGCGTCCATTCGCGCACGGATTTTATTATTTGCAGCCCGTCTATATCCGGCAGCCCGAGGTCAAGGATTATGAGATCGGGGCAGTGTGAGGTTATCATGGAATATGCCTCGGCACCCGAGCGGGCGACTATGACATCATAATCGTTTGAGGTAAGAATGGTGCGCAGGAAGTTTGTGATGCTGCGCTCGTCCTCAACGATGAGTATTTTGTCGCGTATGTTCATTGCTCGTCATCCTCCATATCCATAGGAATTATAAATTCAAATATTGCACCGCCCGAGGGTCTGTTTTTGCCGCTTATACTGCCGCCGTGGGCGGATACTATCGCCTGACACGCCGCAAGACCTATGCCGCGGAAGCGGTTGCTGTCAAACGATTTGCCGTCGGCGGGGTCTATCTGACCGCGGAACAGAACGGGTATGATGTCCGGATCGAGTCCCGCGCCGTTATCCGAAACGCAGAAATGCATCTGTCCGCCGGAAATATGGACATCAACTGAAAGCTCCGTCATGCCCTCGGCGTGCTTGACGGCGTTATCGAGCAGATTCATGAGCACCTGCTCTATGAGCATTGCGTCAACGCTCACGAGCACTGGCTCATCCGGTATCTTCACCGTGAGGGGTACATCGGGATGGCGCTTTTTGAAGTTCGAGACGCACTCGCCGACTATCTCCTCGACAAGCTCGGGGCTTTTTTCTATGCTCGCCTGCTCGGTGCCGCTTATCCGCGTTATCGACAGCAGGTTTTCCACCATGCGCACGAGCCACTCTGCATCCTGCTTGGCATCGCTCAGAAGCTCGATGCGGGCATCGTGTGGAAGGCGCTCATCCTCGTTCATGACCGTGTCTATAGACCCGATTATCGAGGTCAGCGGCGTTCTTAGGTCATGCGAGATCGCCCTTAACAGATCCGCGCGCAGCTGTGCCTGAGCCGCTTCGTGCCGGAGCTTTTCCTGCTCGCGCGTGCGGGTGGTGAGCGTTGAAATAACGACGGAAACGGCAAGCATCGTGAGAAAGGTTATCGGGTAGCCGTATATGGAGAAGTTGAGCTTCATATACGGGTAGGTGAAAGCGTAGTTAACGCCGATAACGCTTATGACCGATGCCACAACGCCGTAAAAATATCCGTCCGTCAGCAGCGAAACGACCAGCACTGCGAGGATAAACACCATCGGCACGAAGGTGTCGGTGGTTCCCACGCGGCTGAGCGATGAGCACAGCACCCATGCAATGCCCAAAACGAGCAGAAGTATCAGCCAGTTGCGTACTGTTCTCAGTATTTCGTTTTCAATGTGTTTCCTCTTTTTCATGAGTAAATTATAGCATACGCTGTGTAAAGACTGTGTTAAGAAATTTATATCCTCTTGATAATAAATGCGCAAACGCTGTTGACAAAATCCGCACAATAGCGTATTATGCTTATAGCAAAACCCCATTTGTATTATAGGAATTGAAAGGAGCGGCGATCGTGTACATTGCAAACGCAGTAGTTATGAATACCTGTTGTGGCATCTGCGTCTGTCGATGTCAGCGTCGTCGTATGCCTTGATAGGGTCTGATACCCATGTTATGCAGCGGCGATGCTTTTATGGCATCGCCGTTTTTTTATATTTAAAGATGAGAGGTAAGGGCAATGAAGATTTATAGATCCGTATCGGAGCTGACGGGGCATACCCCGCTCATGGAGCTCAGAAATATTGAGGACGATAACCGGCTGTGCGCCAGAGTGCTTGCAAAGCTTGAGATGTTTAACCCCTCTGGCTCTGCCAAGGACAGGGTTGCAAAGGCGATGCTCGACGATGCCGAGGCCAAGGGACTTTTGTCTGCCGGCGGCACCGTCATAGAGCCCACCAGCGGAAACACCGGCATCGGGCTTGCAGCCATAGGCGCTGCGCGCGGCTACCGCGTTATCATCGTCATGCCTGACAGCATGAGCGTTGAGCGCAGGCTGCTCATGACAGCCTACGGCGCCGAGCTCGTTCTCACCGAGGGCAAAAAGGGCATGGCAGGCGCGGTAGAAAAGGCAGAGGAGCTGAAAAACAGCATTCCGGGCGCTCTCATACTCGGACAGTTTTCAAACCCCGCAAACCCCGCCGCACACAGAGTCACCACAGGTCCCGAGATATGGGACGATACCGACGGTAAGATAGATATATTCGTCGCCGGAGTCGGTACGGGCGGCACGCTCTCCGGCGTTGGGCAGTATCTCAAAAGCAAAAAAAGGAGCGTTAAAATAGTCGCCGTCGAGCCCGAGACCTCGCCGCTTCTGAGCAAGGGCTATGCCGGAGCGCATGGGCTTCAGGGCATCGGCGCGAATTTCATCCCCGAAACGCTCGACCGCGGGATATACGACGAGGTGATAACGGTTTCCGACGAGCAGGCGTATGACGCTGGACGCACCCTCGCAGCGCGCGAGGGCATACTCGCGGGCATAACCTCGGGAGCGGCGCTGCACGCCGCAATAGAGCTTGCAAAGCGACCGGAGAACGCGGGCAAGTGCATAGTCGCGCTCATGCCCGACACCGGCGAGAGATACCTCTCAAGTCCCATATTTAAGGAGAGTAGTAAGTAATGTTTGATGATCTGCTTGAAACGGTAAACGCGTATCTTCTGCGCGATCCCGCTGCGAAAAATCCGTTTGAGGTGCTGTTTCTGTACCCCGGCGTGAAAGCCGTGTGCTACCACCGCCGCGCGCACTGGTGCTATGAGCACAATCTCATGTTCCTTGCGCGCATGATCTCCCAGATGAGCAGGCACCGCACCGGCATAGAGATCCACCCCGGCGCGAAAATTGGAAAACGCCTTGTCATAGACCACGGTATGGGCATCGTAATCGGCGAGACCGCCGAGATCGGCGACGACTGCCTTATTTACCACGGCGTCACCCTCGGCGGTACAGGTAAGGACAGCGGTAAGCGCCACCCGACGATAGGCAATAATGTCCTAATCGGCACCGGCGCAAAGGTGCTCGGACCGTTCAAGGTCGGCGATAACAGCCGCATAGCGGCAAACTCGGTCGTTTTGAGCGAGATACCGCCGGACAGCACAGCCGTCGGCATACCCGCGCGCGTTGTAAAGCGCAAGGGGGTAAAGGTCGATTACGCAAGCGAGGTCGATCAGGTGAATATCTCAGACCCCATTGCCGAGGAGCTTGCCTCGATAAGAAAAGCCCTCTGCGAAATGAACACAAGACTTCAGAATATGGAGAAATGAAAAATGCTCCCCGACAGGGGAGCATTTTCAGCGTATTAGTTGTTTTTAAGGATAACATCGTGGCTTCCGCCCTCAACGATGCTGACGGAGGACACGAGCGTGAGCTTTGCGTCGCGCTTGAGGTCAGATAGATTGGTCACGCCGCAGTTGCACATGGTGGACTTTATCTTATAAACGCTCTTTTCAAGGTTGTCATGCAGGGGACCGGCATAGGTGACATATGAGTCAACGCCCTCCTCGAAGCTGAGTTTGCGCTGACCGCCGAGGTCATAGCGCTGCCAGTTGCGCGCTCTGTTCGAGCCCTCGCCCCAGTACTCCTTGACATAGCTGCCGTTTACGATGAGCTTGGCAGTGGGGCTTTCATCAAATCGGGCAAAGTATCTGCCCATCATTAGGAAGTCGGCACCCATGGCAAGGGCAAGGGTCATGTGATAATCGTGCACAAGTCCGCCGTCGGAGCAGATGGGGACATAGACGCCGGTTTTCTCAAAGTACTCGTCGCGCGCCGCGGCGACCTCGATGAGCGCCGTTGCCTGACCGCGTCCGATGCCCTTCGTTTCGCGTGTTATGCAGATAGAGCCGCCGCCGATACCGACCTTTACGAAGTCCGCGCCCGCCTCGGCGAGGAACAGGAAGCCCTCGCGGTCAACGACATTGCCCGCGCCGACCTTAACGCTGTCGCCGTATTTTTCGCGGATGAAGTCTATGGTCTTTTTCTGCCAGCAGGAGAAGCCCTCGGAGGAGTCGATGCACAGAACATCGGCACCTGCCTCGATGAGGGCGGGAACGCGCTCGGCGTAGTCGCGGCTGTTTATGCCCGCGCCGACGATGTAGCGCTTGTGCTCGTCGAGGATCTCGTTGGGGTTATTTTTGTGCTCGGCATAGTCCTTGCGGAAAACGAAATAGAGCAGTCTGCCGCCCGCATCGACTATGGGCAGGGAGTTGAGCTTGTGATCCCAGATAATATCGTTTGCTTCCTTGAGCGTGGTGCCCTCGGGCGCGGTCACGAGCTTTTCCAGCGGGGTCATGAACTCAGAGACCTTTGTGCCAAGGTCCATGCGCGAAACGCGGTAGTCGCGGCTGGAAACGATGCCGAGAAGCTTGCCGTTAGGCGTGCCGTCGGAGGTGACCGCCATGGTGGAGTAGCCCTTTTCCTCCTTGAGCGCGAGCACATCCGCAAGAGTCGCGTCGGGGGTTATATTCGACGCGCTGGGCACAAAGCCCGCCTTGTAGCTCTTTACGCGCGCTACCATCGCCGCCTCGTCCTCAATGGACTGCGAGCCGTATATAAACGATATGCCGCCCTCTTTTGCGAGCGCTATCGCCATCGTGTCGTTTGAGACCGACTGCATGATAGCCGATGCGAACGGAACATTGAGGCTTATCGCGCTCTCCTCGCCCTTTTTGAATTTCACCAGCGGCGTTTTGAGCGTTACATTGTCGGGAATGCAGTCCTCGCTCGTGTAGCCGGGGATGAGAAGATACTCGCTGAAAGTCCTTGAGGGCTCGTTAAAATAGATCGCCATGTCGTTTCTCCTTTTTCGATTGATATTGTCCGCTATTTTCTCATAAAAAACGAAAACCGTCAATTGTCAAACTGACGGTTTTAAAGGGGATTTTCGCCGCTTCGTTGTCAAACTATAAAGCCGCCGCCGAGCACGCGGTCGCCGTCGTACAAAACAGCCGACTGCCCACTCGCGGGAGCGCGCACGGGCTCATCGCACTCTATGCGTACAAGATCGCCCTCGACATACGCCGTGCAGGGCGGGTTCTCCCACTTCGTGTGCCGCACGCGCACGGTCGCGCGCACCGGCTCCGACGGCGTATTGCACAGCCAGTTAAAGTCGCGCGCAATGACCGTTTTTTTGAAGAGCTCCTCCCAGAGAGCGAGCTCAATCTCATTCGTTTCGGCGTTTATGGAGGCTATGTACAGCTTGCGCTCGTTATAAAGTCCCGGACGGCGCTGCCCCACGGTGTAGCGGTGTATGCCCTCGTGCCTGCCGATGACCTCACCGTGGAAAACGAAATTGCCCTCGGGAGGGAGGGGCGCTCTCTTGCCGAGCCATGAGATGTAGTCCTTATCGGGGATAAAGCATATCTCCATGCTGTCGGGCTTGTGCGCAACGGGCAGGGTGAAGCCCTCGGCAAGCTTACGCACCTGAACCTTTTCGTATCTGCCGAGCGGGAGGATGAGCCTGTCAAGCTGCTCGCGGCGTATGCGGCAGAGCATATAGCTCTGGTCGTTTGACGGCATGCCCTTAAAAAGCATTCCGCCCTCGGCACGCGCATAGTGCCCCGTTGCGATGTGCTCTGCGCCTATCTCATCGGCGTATTCAAGCAGCGAGCGGAACTTGAGCGTGGGGTTGCATATGATGCAGGGGTTGGGAGTTTCACCTCTGAGATAGCTCTCTGCAAAGCGCGAGCACACGAGCTCGTCAAGCTCCCTGTGCACATCGCGGATATGCAGAGGGATGCCGATATACTCTGCCGTACTAACGGCATCGGCAAGGGCGCGCTCGTCGGTGTTATCCATGTAAAGCCCATGCACCTCAAAGCCTGCGTCCTTTAAAAGGCGCGCGCAGACCGCCGAGTCCACGCCGCCGGAAAATCCAAGCACGACCTTTTTCATCTGCCGACCTCCATCCAAACCATCAAAACGGAAATGTCCGCCGGCGACACGCCGGATATGCGACTTGCCTGACCGAACGAATGCGGTCTTATCTTTTTGAGCTTCTCGCGCGCTTCAAGGCGCAGACCGGTAACAAGGTCGTAATCTATATCGTCCGGCAGGAGCCTGTTTTCCATGCCGGCGAAGTCTTCGACCTGCTTGAGCTGGCGCTTTATATAACCGGCGTATTTAAGGCTTATCTCCGCCTGATAGCTCACGCAGTGCCGCAGCTCCGGACGGTCGGGGTCAAATGGCGCAAGCTCGTCATAGCCGAGCTGAGGGCGGCGGATGAGATCGGCGAGCGACACTCCGGTGCTCACCTCAGCCGTGCCGCGGGAGCGGAGAAACTCGTTGAGCTCCGCGCTCGGCGGTATGTGTGTTTTCTCAAGGCGGGCTATCTCGCGGTCTACCTCGGCGTATTTTTCCTGAACCGCGTCGTAGCGCGCCTGCGATACAAGACCTATGCGCAGACCGATGCCACATAGCCTCAGGTCGGCGTTGTCCTGCCGGTGCAGGAGCCTGTACTCGCTGCGGGAGGTCATCATGCGGTAGGGCTCGTTCGTGCCCTTGGTAACGAGATCGTCGATGAGCGTTCCTATATATCCGTCGCAGCGGCGAATTATCATGGGCTCCTCGCCCTTGAGCTTAAGCGCCGCGTTAACGCCGGCTACAAAGCCCTGCACCGCAGCCTCCTCATAGCCCGATGAGCCGTTAAACTGTCCCGCGCCGTAAAGTCCGGAGACCTTTTTGGTCTCGAGCGTGGGATAGAGCTCGGTCGGGTCAACGCAGTCGTATTCTATGGCATAGGCGCAGCGGGTCATTTCTGCGTTTTCAAGCCCCGCGATGGTGTGCAGCATCTCGACCTGCACATCCTCGGGCAGGGAGGACGAAAGCCCCTGAATGTATAGCTCCTTTGTGTTAAGCCCCATGGGCTCGATGAAAAGCTGATGCCGCGGCTTGTCGCGGAAGGTCATTATCTTAGTCTCGATGCTGGGGCAGTAGCGCGGACCGATGCCCTCGATAACGCCGGAGTATATGGGGCTGCGGTCAATATTGTCGAGAATTATCCTGTGTGTTTTTTCGTTTGTGTATGTAAGATAGCAAACGGCGCGGTTTTCCGGAGCGGAATCGGTCTCAAACGAGAAGCCCTCGGGGTCGGTATCGCCTGCCTGCAGCTCCATTTTTGAAAAATCGACCGTGCGCGCGTTTACCCTCGGCGGGGTGCCGGTCTTGAAGCGGCGCATGGAAAGCCCCAGCGCCTTGAGGCAGGGCGTGAGCCCCGTCGCGGCGGCAAGACCGTCGGGACCGGACGAGCGGATAACATCGCCCACTATCGTGCGCCCGTCGAGGTATGTCCCGCAGGCGATAACAGCCGCACGGCAGGAATAAACGGCACCCGTGTGCGTTTTAACGCCGCTCACGGCTCCGTTTTCGGTGAGTATCTCAACTACCTCGGCTTGCTTTACGCGCAGGCTTTGCTGACTTTCGAGCGTGAGCTTCATTACCTCCTGATAGCGCCGCCGGTCTGCCTGCGCGCGCAGCGAGTGCACCGCCGGACCCTTGCCGCGGTTGAGCATACGATACTGTATGCACGCCTTGTCAGCCGCCTTTGCCATCTCGCCGCCGAGAGCGTCAAGCTCGCGCACGAGGTGCCCCTTGCCGGTGCCGCCTATGGCGGGGTTGCAGGGCATATTCCCGATGCTGTCGAGGTTAATGGCAAAGCATATCGTGTCAAGTCCCATCCTTGCCGCGGCAAGAGAAGCCTCTATGCCCGCATGACCTGCGCCGATCACGGCGATATCACATTTTCCCGCGTTATATTCAGTCAATTTCATTCACCTTTATACCGTACATAATAAGAAGTCTGCCGTTTTTAACGCTTATCTCGGCCTGCCCGTCTTTAAAGCTGTTGCTCACGCCGATAGGAAAGCTGCTCGTTATCTCGGCGCTGTCAAGCTCGTATTTGAGCCCCTTTATCGAAACGCCCTCGGCTTTTCCGTCGGGACAGAAAACGGATACATCGCCCTCGCCCTCAATGCGCAGAACGCTGTTTTCTATCGCCGTCCAGATATAGCTTTCGCCGAATATCCAGCCGCGCGAGCCATGGTCGAGCATATATAGAAGCGCCTGGAGGTTTGCAATCGTGTGGTCGGGGCGCTTGCCGCCCAAGCCGCCATAGAGATAAAAGCGCGTGTAGCCCTTCTCAAGTCCCAGCTTTATGGCAAACATCGAGTCCGTGTCATCCTTTTCTATGGGCAGCTGCATGACATTCGGATGCTTGGGAGCCGTGCCGAGCGAGTCGAAATCGCCGAGGACAAGGTCAGGGATGATGCAGTTTTCGGTGCAGTAGTTGTATCCGGCATCGGCGGCAATGACATAGTCGCTGTCGTCCGGAACCTCGCGCAGACCGAAAAAATCGCCCGCGCCGATTATATAGCATTCATGTCCGTTCATGCTAACCTCCAAAATGCAATACTGCCGTCGATTGACAAGAGCATATACGCCTGTCACCGCCCCTTTTCGGCGCTTTTCGCCTTTTTCTCTTTGATTGGTGCCAGTATTTGCAAGAGCTTTAACGCGGCATGGGCGTATTTGTGCCCGTCAAAACCGTGTATGCCCTTGTCATTCGACGGCAGCATATAATGATACCACACATCTAAAAAAATTAAAAGACTGTTGTTAATTGACGAATAATGTGTTAGTATGACTACACAACATGTAAAGGAGAGAAACTGATGCAAATTTTTTCGCTTGCATTCGCCGTTTTGACGCTTGTTGCAGCATGGAAGGTGTTCGTAAAGATGGGATACGAGGGGTGGGAGGCTATCGTTCCGTTTTATAATCTCTACATCCTGTTCAAAGAAATGTACGGCAACGGCTGGAAGATGCTGCTTCTGCTCATCCCGCTGTATAACATCTATGTGGCGATAAAGTTTCAGATCGACCTTGCTCATTCCTTCGGCAAGTCTACCGGCTTCGGCATCGGCCTGGTGTTCCTGAATGCGGTATTCATGTGCATCATCGGATTTGACGACAGCCAGTATATCCGCAATGTCCAATTCTGACACATAAAAAACCGGCAGCAAGCGCTGCCGGTTTTTTGTATGCTCAAAGCTGTGCGAGGAAGCATTCCTGGCTCTCGACCTCGGAATAGAGTATCGCACCGTTTTCGCCGAGATCGTAAACGCTTATGACCTCGGACATGGCGTCGCTTGCATCGGCGCCGATGAGCTTGCAGTAAACATTCTCGCAGCCGTCGAAGAGCGACTGGTCGAAGGTGCAGCCGTCCTCGCCGGGGTAAAGGGCGACATAGAAGGTGCCCGCCTCAACGAGATCCTGGAAGAAGTGGCTGCCGTAGCTGAGCTCGGGACGCAGCCCGTGAGATGAGTATGCCAGCTCCGCCATGCAGTCAAAATGGTTTATCTCCATGAAGTGCACCGGAACGCCGAGACTCGGAGTGGTCGTACCCCAGCGCCCGGGACCGAGCAGTATCGTGCCGGTATCGCGCAGCAGGGAGTTTAACTGACCGAGACTGCGCGCGACCTGATATTTCCGCTGCTCCGGCAGCGCGAGATACGGCTCGACCTTTACCATTACGGCGTATCTTATCGGCAGGCATACATTGCCGCCCATGAAGTTGCCCTCGGTTCGGAAGTATTTCTGCCGCACCTTCGGCATGACTCCGGCATTGCCTATGCCGCGCGTCTGCAACGGACGGCACTGGAGCAGGTTGACGCGGTAGTTCCCGTCGGAGTCGAAATTGCAGGCATATTCAATATCAACGGGGTAGTCGTATTTCTCCTCAAGCAGGCGCATCGCCTCGGTCATAACATCGGTGAAGTCGGTGCTGCCGAGGAGCTTGCGGAAATTGAGAATGTCGGGCACATCGCAGCCGGTCAGACCCATTTCACGGAAGCGGGCAGCCGTGGGGTAATCGGGCTCCATGAAAAGTCCCGCGTCGGTCTTGAGGTCGGCTTTGCTGATGCCGTCTACATTTATCGTCGTAAAATCATTATGCTCAAGGTCTATGACATCCATCTTGTGCTGAGAGTATTTATACTCGTCGCCGTATGCCACCATGGGCGGAGCCTTGGGGTTATCCATGCTCAGAAGCCTTGCATAGTCGTCCGCCTCGCGGTCAACGGCGCGGGTGCCCATGCCGAAAACGAGCCGGAGCATACCCTTGTTCTCGGTCGAGGAATTCTGCTTGTTGAGGTACAGGTTTTTCGAGTGACCCACGCCGGCAATGTGCGGGTAATAGTACTTTCCGTGCACATCGCCGCACACACGCATGACCAGCAGCGCCATCTGCTCATCGCGGTCAAGCAGGTTGCGGTCGGCGCGGTAGCGTATCGCGTCGGGGTTCACGGTGCTGGCGTACACCTGCTTTACGGCGCGCTCGAACACCTCGTAGCGCTCGGAAAGACTGCCCTGATTGGGGCAGAAAACGCTCTCATACTTTCCGGCAAAGGCGTTGCCGAAGCCGTCCTCAAGAATGGAGCTCGAGCGCACGATGATAGGCGACTGACCGAAGTATTCGAGCATGGACAGAAACTGCTCCTTGACGCTCGGCATAAATGTGCCGTTTAAAAGCAGCTCGCGTATCTCGGGCGCGCACTCGATGTAGTCCGGAGCGTTTACCATGCGCACGCGCTGCTTCCACATTCCGCTCTGGACGGCATAGGTGTAGAACACATCCGCGCCGATATAGTACGAGTCGTGCGGCTCGATGCGAGCATTGTACAGCTCCGGCGCTTCATCGCGCAGGATGTTTCGCGCAAGCAGCATGCCGGCCGCCTTGCCGCCGATGCAGCCGGTGCCGATCTCGCGGTTTTTGATGTACATGAGGTCCTTCATGCTGAAGTACTTGCGGCACAGCTCCAGTCTTGTGGGCTCGTTGCCCAAAAGGCAGCGCATAATGTTGTCCTTGAGCTCCAGTCCCGCCGAATCGGTGGGCTCGGGAGCATCGGGGTCTATGGCGTCGAACATACTGTTCCAGCAGTCGCGGCGCTCGCCGGTCTGTGTGAAGCGCTCGAAAATGGCATAGTTATCGGCGCTGGAGGTGAGCGTCTGGCAGCGCGTTCCGGTGATCTTCAGGGGGAAATATGCGGTAGCGGTGCGTCTGCCGCGCAGCTTGACGGGGTGGATGTAAACGCTGCCGTCGAGCGTGCGGATATTCATAAGCAGCGGAGCCTCGCGCCGGATGCGCGAAATGGTCTCGTATGTGTGCTTTTCATAGTCTATGGGCTGATAGGCTATCGCCTGCCGGCGGATGAGAAACGGGTTTATGAGCAGGAAGAAGTTTGCGATCATAAGATCGGAAAACCAGTATTTCTGCAGATCCGACAGGCAGTCGAAAACGAAGAAGGTGCCCATCGGCTCCTTGTCGATTATCCTGTGCACCTGCACGGCGAAGGTCTCGAAGCCTACTCGCGGGTCGAGCCTGTATTCCACGGCATTCGCGCCGCCCTCGCTCAGCGCCTCGGTGTCCATTATCTCCTCATGGTCGCCGAACCGCAGATACACGATGCGCTTGCCCTGACGGGCGATGTTCGTTACAAAACGGGTGGCGACGAACATATAATCGCTTATGTGCTCGCACTGCCACACCACAGTGTCGCCCGCGCGCAGAAAGTCAACGGCTTCGTCGAGCCCGTCAATGCCGGTGCTTATGCGTTTTTCATCCATTCCTTTTCCTCCTCGTAATTTCATCCTAATCTAAAAACGAGCTATCGAAAGATAACTCGTTTTAATGCTTATTTACCCATCTCGGCAGAGTCCATGATCTTGACGGATACCTCGAAGGTTCTGCCGTCACGCCAGACGGTGAAGCTTATGCTGTCGCCGATCTCAAGTCCGGACTTTGCGTCGGCTACATCCTGCGTTGTGAACGCATCCTCGCCGTTTACCTTTGTTATGATGTCGCCCTCGCGCAGACCCTGCTTTTCGGCATCCGAGCCTTTAGTGACATAGCTTATATACAGTCCCTGCGGGATGTCATAGTATTTTGCGATGTTCTCGGAAATGGGACCTATGGTGACACCGATGGAGCTTCTGCCGGTGACCTTGCCGTCGCTTATAAGCGATGCAACGATGCTCTGCACCGTGTCCGACGGGATGGCAAAGCCCAGCCCCTCGATGCCGGCACCGAATGTCGAGATCATTTTCATGTTCGTTATGCCGATCACCTCGCCGCGGTCGTTGAACAGCGGACCGCCGGAGTTGCCCTCGTTTATCGAGGCGTCGGTCTGGATGAGCGACATGGATGCGCCGTTATAGTTTATCTCGCGGTTGAGCGCAGAAACTATGCCGCGGGTCATGGTAAGTCGCAGGTCGGGGCTGAGCGGGTTGCCGATAGCGGCAACGCTGTCGCCGACCTTGAGCTCGGAGCTGGAGGCAAACTCAGCCGCCGTGAGTCCGGTGGCGTCTATCTTCAAAAGCGCGACATCGCTCGTTGCGTCAAAGCCTATGAGCTTTGCGTCATACTCGCTGCCGTCGTAGAGCACGACCGTAGCCGAGTCGCCGCCGTCGATGACATGGGTGTTGGTGATGATATACCCGTCCTCGGATGCGATAACGCCGCTGCCCCAGCCGTAGTAATCGGTGTTTTCGCCCTCAAAGACCTTTATGCCGACGACGGAGGGCACGCATTTTTCGTATATCCGGCTGAAATCGAGGGCTGCGCCGCTTCCGCCCTGCTTGAGCGTAAGGCTGCCGCGAACGTCTGCCAGAGGTATCTTCACATCCACCGCGGAAACGGTGCTTGTGCTGTCGTAAATGCTGTCCATGTAATCGTGCCAGTCGGTGGGACGGCCGTCTTCGTTATACGAGATGTTTTCCGCGCCGAAGCCGGCGGCCACGAGCCAAATTCCGGCTATGAGCACGCACAGGCAGATGATCACCGCGACAACGCGGGTATTCTTTTTGGCGGCAGGGGGCACGGCACCCGTCTGCGGCGCGGGAGCCGCCTGACCTGCCTGAGTGCAGACATTCGGCTTGTACCAGCCGCTCGTGTTGTTGTTATACCAGCTCATGTGAGCCTCCATTCCGCCGCGCACGGCGCGGCTTACTTGCGTTCATTCTTTTCCTTTTTCGCGGCGGGAGCGAGAGGCAGCGTGAAAACGAAAACCGTAACTCTGTCGCGGCTGGACACCGCGACATCCTCGCCGTGACTGTTGAGGATCTTCTTTACCAGATACAGACCGAGACCCACGCCGTCCTTATCCATGCTGCGCGAGCGGTCGGACTTGTGGAAGCGGTCGAAGATGTACGGCAGATCGTCCTCGGGTATGGGCTCGCCGATGTTCTTTATCGAGACATATGCCTTACCGCCCTTTTTATAGAGCCTTATCGTTATCGTGCTCCCGGGGGAAGCGAATTTCATCGCGTTGTCGGTGAGGTTATATATGACCTGCGTTATCGAATCGCGCTCGGCGAAAACGATGATTGGGTCCTCGGGAAGCTGCGGGTCAACATCGAGCCCCTTGTCCTTCGCGCGGCTCTCAAAGCTCAGCAGGCACTGCAAAAGCAGTTCCGACAGATCGAATTTCGAGCGCTTTGATATATCCACGGCATCGCTTTCCGCCTGACTGAGGTTTAGCATATTGCGGACAAGTCTGGATAAGCGCCGCGTTTCGTCGGCTATCTTGCGCAGGTATTTCTCCTCCTGCTCGCGTGGAATTGTGCCGTCGAGTATGCCGTCGGCAAAGCCGGCGATGGTGGTCATAGGCGTTCGCAGCTCGTGCGATATGTTTGCTATAAACTCCTGACGCTTGTTTTCGCTCTGCTCAAGAGAGTCCGCCATAAGGTTAAACGAGTCGAGCAGCGTTCCTATCTCATCGTCGCGGTGCTCCTTGGGTCTGACGCGCACCGAGAAATCGCCGAGGGCGAATTTTCGCGCGGCAAGCGAGAGCTCGTCGAGCGGCTCAGCCATTTTCTTAGAGAAAAACAGGCTCATGAGTATCGCAACGAGCATGACCGCTACCGCGACCGCGAGCACAACGCCGAGGAATGTCTGCCAGCCGCTCATTATGTCCATGCTGTCGGATGCGACAAAGACATATCCTAAAAGCTCGTCGCCCGAGTTTATGGGCTTTGCCACGACATACTGCTTTTCGGGGTAAAAGCCCATGAGCGTTGTCAGGCTGTCAAAATCGCCGTCCGCGCTCACCGCGGCTATGACCGAGGGGTCGAGAGTTTTGCCCTGATGCTTGGTGCAGTAGAGCGTCAAATCGGAACAGGACAGTACAAGACCGTCCTGATCGCAGATAAATATATGGCTTTTTGTAACATTGGCTATGGGGCTTATAGTAAGCCGCAGGTTCCAGCTCGCAAGCGAATCCTGCTTTGAAACGGCAAGCGCCGAGCGCACGACCTCGTCGGCACTTGCGCTCATTCGCTCGCGGGTGCTGCTTATGAGATAGCCGCGCCCGAGAAAGAAGAATGCCGCTCCGATTATGGCAAACGAGAAAAACACCAGAAGCGCAGTTGCAAGAAAATTGCGTAAGTAAATGCTCTTCATACAGAGCTTTCCCCTTTTATTTCACGACTTCAAATTTGTAGCCAACACCCCAAACGGTCTGAAGAGACCATTGGGGAGAAACGCCCTCAAGCTTTTCCCTCAGGCGCTTTATGTGCACATCAACGGTGCGCGAATCGCCGAAGTAATCAAAGCCCCAGACCTCGTCAAGAAGCTGATTGCGGGTGAAAACTATGTTCGGCGAGGCTGCAAGATGGTACAGAAGCTCCATCTCTTTGGGCGGGGTATCGACCTTAACGCCGTCAACGATGAGTTCGTAGGAATCGAGGTTTACGATGAGCTTGTCATAGCACAGCTTTTTCTCCTTGGGCGTGTTGTCCGTTTCGGAGCGGCGCATTACGGCGTGTATGCGCGCCAGAAGCTCCTTTACCTCGAAGGGCTTTGTAATATAATCATCAGCGCCGATGTCAAGACCGGCTACCTTATCGCCCACGGAGCCTTTCGCAGTGAGCATGATGATGGGCACCGAGGAGGTCTTGCGGATCTCGCGGCACACCTGCATGCCGTCCATAACGGGCATCATTATGTCCAGAAGCACGAGATCGGGCGAGACCTCGTTGAACATGGCGATACCCTTACCGCCGTCGTGCGCGATGCTGACCTCAAACCCGTCCTTCTCGAGGTAGAGCATGAGAAGCTCGGCAATGTTGACATCGTCTTCAATAACAAGGGCTTTCTTGTTCATATCATTTTCCCCCTTGGAACAGTTATATACTTTTTGAGTATACCTTTTGAGCATACATTAATTATACTGATTATGAAAGCGTTTTAGTTAATAATCTGTAAAAAAGGGAAATATAAAAAAGAAGTCACTCGAGAGTGACTTCTTTTAATGATATAGGTGATGTTATGCGTTCTTTGCTGCCTTCGACTGCTTGCTCAGGGCCTTTACGCCCTCGACAACGAGGTCGATAGCAAGGATGATGAGCAGGACAGCGATAACTGCACGGATGATACCCCAGGTGACATCGGCACCGGTGGTGATAAGACCGATCTGAGCCTTAATGGTGAATACCAGAGAGGTCAGGGTGACGATAAGCATGAACGCCATGGGGAAGTAGAACATCTTGTTGCTTCTGCCGATCTTGCCGAGCCATGCAGCGACTGCGAGCAGACCCAGAGCAGCCAGCAGCTGGTTTGCAGCGCCGAACAGAGCCCAGATCTTTGCATAGCCGGTCATACCAAGTGCAATGCCGAGTACGACGGTGATAGCAGTGGCGACATACGGATTAACAAGAACCTTACGCGCGCCGGTCATATCCTTTACTTCCTCGCCGGGCTTGAGCCAGAACTCCTGGAACATATAGCGGGCAAGGCGGGTAGCGGTGTCAAGCGAGGTCAGGCAGAATGCGGAGACCGCGAGAATGAGCAGGGAGTAGGTGACGCTCTGCGCACCCGCGCCGAAGAGCTGACCGAGCATTGCGGAAAGGCCGCCTGCGAAAACTGCGGTGGGGACGACGGTGGTGCCGTCGGCGTAATCCTTCCAGATGTACGCAACTGCGCACAGAGAGATGATAGCCAGAGCCGACTCAATGAGCATGCCGCCGTATGCAATGGGGCGTGCGTCGCGCTCGTTGTTGAGCTGCTTTGCGGTCGTACCGGAGCCGACGAGGGAATGGAAGCCGGAGATAGCGCCGCAGGCGATGGTCACGAACAGTGCCGGGAACAGGTAGCCAAGGGATGTACCGGTCGGGGCGAGGGTGTCGGTAAAGCCGGTGAATGCGGGCATTGCGTCGATGCTGGGATGGCAGCCGACAATGCCGACAACGGCGAGGATCATCATGCCGTAGAGCAGGAACGAGCTCAGGTAGTCACGCGGCTGGAGCAGGATCCAGACAGGCGTTACGGATGCCACAAGGATGTAAATGCCGCAGATGATCATCCAGGTCTCGTAGCTGAGGTAGATAGGATGCCAGTTGAGTCCGATGTACATTGCAACGGCGATAAGCGCAACACCGATAATGGTGGAAATACCGAGAGGTGCGTTTCTTCTGTAGACGAAGAAGCCGAACAGGATAGCCAGAACGATGAAGAAGATGGAGATCATCGCGGTGCTGGCGTTTGCGGCACTCGCTGCGTAGTCGATGGCACCGGTCTCGGTGAAGGTTGCCTTAAAGGTGTTGGCAACGATGGAGCCGAATGCGGCGACTACGAGCAGGAGGGTCAGGTAAGCGAAGATGATGAACAGACGCTTTGCCTTAAGACCGATACTGTCCTCGATAACGGTGCCGATCGATTTGCCGTTGTTGCGGACCGAGGCGAACAGCGAACCGAAGTCATGCACACCGCCGAAGAAGATACCGCCTATGAGCACCCACAGTGCTACGGGGACCCAACCGAAAACCGCAGCCTGGATAGGTCCGTTTATCGGGCCTGCGCCTGCGATAGAGGAGAAGTGGTGACCCATGAGTACGGGTGCCTTCGCGGGTACATAGTCAACGCCGTCTTCCATGGTGTGAGCAGGAGTAGCCTTGTTGGGATCTACTCCCCATTTGTTTGCCAGCCATCTGCCGTAGAATATGTAACCTATGACAAGGATGGCTATGCTGATGATGAGTAATACAGCAGCATTCATTTTTTGAGTTCTCTCCCTTCAAAAAAATGTTATTTCAGCAGCGTTTTTTTCAAAAGCTGTGCTGTACTGCGTCCACTGCCGTTTGCGGCAGTCATTCCCGTTTCAAGCTCTATAACGCCGGTGTGGAAATCCATCCAGCCGTAAAAGGAGAAGCGGAAGCTCTTGTATATTCTCGTTCTTTTAAGCGCCCTTACAGCGTCCTTATCGCAGGTGTCGCAGATAAAAAGCGCCGTTATATATGAGCACATATGCCCCGGCTTGGGCTCTATATGACTCATGCCCTCCTTGTGGGCATAGTCCCTGCATTTTTCGAAGATCTCCTTTGTAAGATGCGGAACGGAGAAAATGTAAACATACTCGTTGCTGTCATATTCCCAGAGCTTTGCCGCCTTTACAAGGACATATTTCTCCGAGTGGACATAGAGAAAGCAGGTGGCGGCAAGCTCGATCGCTTCATCGTCAAACCGCTCGACATCAAAGTATGCCGAATAGCTTTCACACAGCTTGTCTATTGCCTCAGACCTTGTCATTGTCCCACCTCTTCGATACAAATGTTAATAAAGAATTAAAATTGTTAATTTTTATCCAAAGGTATTAACAGTATATATCCGCGCTCTGTGAAAATCAAGTGCTTTTTCGGTATTCTTAGCATTAAAATTTGTCATGTTATACAAAAAGCCGTAAATATAATGTCAAGTATGTCTGTATATACATATATAAAATATATTTGCTCCTTTACAAGTGCAAAACAATGAAGTATCATGAAAAGCGACGAAATTTGAGAAATTACGGAGAAAATTACATGAACGAATTTAAGCTGTGTGTACCGTGCCTTCTGGGGCTCGAGGGCCCCATTGCCGACGAGCTCAGGCGCATGAAAATGCAGGATGTGCATAACGAAAACGGCAGGGTGTACTTTTCCGGCGGCGCACAGGAGATAGCAAAGGCAAATATAAACCTGCGCATAGGGGAGAGGGTGCTGCTCGAGCTCGGCAGATTCAGAGCCGAGACCTTCGACGAGCTTTTCGAGCGCACAAAGGCGCTGCCGTGGGAGCGGCTAATCCCGCGCGATGCGGCGTTCCCCGTCAAGGGCTACAGCCTCAACTCCAAGCTGTTTTCGGTGTCCGACTGCCAGAAGATAATAAAAAAGGCGGTCGTTGAGCGCTTGAAGAGCGTTTACGGCATCGAGTGGTTCCCCGAAACGGCGGAGACATATCAGATACAGTTTTCGATAATGAAGGACGAGGCATCGCTGTGCATCGACACCTCCGGCGAGGGACTGCACAAGCGCGGCTACCGTCCGGCGCATAACGCGGCTCCGCTTAAGGAGACCATGGCGGCGGCGATGGTCAGCCTTTCGCGCTACCGCGGCAGAGAAGACTTCTGCGACCCGTTCTGCGGCAGCGGCACCATACCCATAGAAGCCGCGCTCATCGCAAAAAACCGCGCCCCCGGGCTGTACAGGGGCTTTTCGGCGATGCGCTGGAGGAGCCTTGACTCCTCCGTGTGGCAGTCCGAGCGGGAGCTTGCGAAAAGCCGCGAGTTTAACGGAAATTATAATATAGTCGGCGCGGACATAGACCCCGCCGCGCTCGATATGGCAAGGGAGAATGCCCGCCGTGCCGGAGTTGAGGACATCGTGCGCTTTGAGAAAGCGGATGCAACGAAGTTTGACCGCGTTACCGAAAACGGCATAATCGTCACCAACCCGCCTTACGGCGAGCGTATTATGGAAAAGCAGGAGGCCGAGCAGCTCTACCGGCTCTTCGGCGAGGCGTGGAGAAAAACGGAGAACTGGAAGCTGTACCTGCTGTCCTCGCACACTGAGTTTGAGCGCACCTTCGGCAAGGCGGCCGATAAAAAGCGCAAGCTCTATAACGGCATGATAAAATGCGACCTGTCCATGTATCTCAAATAAACTCGGAACGAAAAATATATAAAAAAATTCACAACTTTTTCTCGCAAGGGGCTTGAAATTTAAAAATATTGTGCTATTATAATAACCGAGTTAGCACTCAGGGTAAAAGAGTGCTAACTCGGTCGAATTTTTTTGTAAATGATTATTTGGAGGTATATACGATGAAACTCAAGCCTTTGGCAGACAGAGTAGTGCTCGTTCAGTCGGCAGCCGAGGAAAAGACCCAGAGCGGTATCTTCCTTGCGGCATCGGCGCAGGAAAAGCCCGAGATATACGAGGTCGTCGAGGTCGGTCCCGGCGGAGTCGTAGACGGCAACGAGGTCAAGATGGAAGTTAAGGTCGGCGAAAAGGTGCTTGTCGGCAAGTACAGCGGCAGCAAGATAAAGCTCGACGATGTTGATTACACCATCGTTCGTCAGAGCGACATTCTTGCCATAGTAGAATAAGGAGGCGCTTATCATGGCAAAACAGATAATTTTCGGCGAAGAGGCGCGCAAGGCAATAGAGCGCGGCGTAAATCAGCTTGCGGATACGGTTAAGATCACTCTCGGACCCAAGGGCCGTAATGTGGTTCTCGATAAGAAATTCGGCGCACCGCTGATCACTAACGACGGTGTTACCATCGCAAAGGAGATAGAGCTTGAGGACCCGTTTGAGAACATGGGCGCACAACTTATAAAGGAAGTCTCCACCAAGACCAACGATGTTGCAGGCGACGGCACCACCAGCGCCACCGTTCTGGCGAGAGCCATGATAAACGAGGGACTTAAAAACCTCGCGGCGGGCGCAAATCCCATGATAATGAAGCGCGGCATCAAGAAAGCCACCGATGCTGCCGTTGAAGCCATCCGCGCAAACTCTCAGCCGGTATCCGGCAGCGGCGACATTGCCCGCGTAGGCGCGATCTCCAGCGGCGACGAGGTCATCGGCTCCCTCATAGCCGAGGCTATGGAGAAGGTATCTCAGAACGGCGTTATCACCATCGAGGAGTCCAAGACCGCAGAGACCTACAGCGAGGTCGTTGAAGGCATGCAGTTTGACCGCGGCTATCTCAGCCCCTACATGGCAACCGACACCGAGAAGATGGAAGCCGTCCTCGACGATGCTCTCATCCTTATTACCGATAAGAAGGTCACCAACATTCAGGAGATCCTGCCCCTGCTCGAGCAGATCGTCAAGGCGGGCAGAAAACTGCTCATCATTGCCGAGGATGTCGAGGGCGAGGCTCTTGCGACCATTATCCTCAACAAGCTGCGCGGCACCTTCACCTGCGTTTGCGTAAAGGCTCCCGGCTTCGGCGACAGACGCAAGGAGATGCTCCAGGATATAGCTATCCTCACCGGCGGTCAGGTCATTTCCTCCGACCTCGGCATGGAGCTCAAGGACGCTCAGATCGAGATGCTCGGTCAGGCGCGTCAGGTCAAGGTCACCAAGGAGAACACCGTTATCGTTGACGGCGCAGGTCAGTCTGCCGACATTCAGGCGCGCATCGCTCAGATAAACGCTCAGATCGAGACCACCACCTCCGAGTACGACAAGGAAAAGCTTCAGGAGCGCCTTGCAAAGCTCTCCGGCGGCGTTGCGGTCATCAAGGTCGGTGCAGCAACCGAGACCGAGATGAAGGAAAAGAAGCTGCGCATAGAGGACGCTCTCAACGCTACCCGTGCAGCGGTCGAAGAAGGCATCGTAGCAGGCGGCGGTTCGGCATATGTTGCGGCGGCAAAGGCAGCCGACAAGCTCGTTGACTCCCTCACCGGCGACGAGAAGACCGGCGCTTCCATCATCGCAAAGGCTCTGAGGGCCCCCATCATGCAGATCGCGGCCAACGCAGGTCTTGAGGGTGCCGTCATACTCGATAAGGTCTACGGCAGCGACGAGGCATCCTACGGCTTTGATGCAGCAGCCGAGCAGTACGGCAACATGATAAAGATGGGCATTATCGACCCGACTAAGGTCTGCCGCAGCGCACTCGAGAACGCATCCTCCGTCGCCTCCATGGTACTGACCACCGAGAGCCTCGTGACGGATATCCCCACTCCTCCCGCACCGGCAGCAGCCCCCGCAGGCGACATGGGAATGTACTGATCCAAATAGAACGAAAAAGCACGCTTCAAAATGAAGCGTGCTTTTTCTATATCATTAAGTTTTGTCACGATGTGGGGTACTGCTCGGCAAACTCCTGGCTTTCCTTCATGTAGGGCAGCATATGGTCGCGCACGAGCTCCGGCCAGATGAGAAAATAGCTGCTGAACGGGTTTATAACGGCATGGCGGTCATTGTCAACGAGCATCTGGAAGTAATCCATGGGCTTGAGGCACACGCAGTCGCAGTTGCCCTCAAGCTTTCCGAGCTCATCGGTGTTGGTGAATATGGGGATAAACACCCTGCCGCTGACGGTGAGCGTCATGAAACGGAGGCTGCGGCTGTTGCCGGTGCCCTTCTGCACCGCGAAATACATCGGAGTTTTCGCAAGCTGCTCAAGCAGCATCGTGAGCGACTGCTGATCCTTGCCCTGCGAGTCGCTGTATTTTTTTATGAGCTTTTTTATGCCCATGCGGGAGATCTGGTCTATCTGGGGCTGGCTGAGTTCGCTTTTTGACATATGTTTATACCTCAAAAGATGTTTTTTAACAATATAGCACACTTCACGGAAAATGTCCATCGCGCAAAATTTTGCGGATGTAAAGCGCTTTCATTGACAAATCCGACCATTTTGCTACTATCAATTATGCAGCCGTGCGCGCAGAGACCTCGACTGCGCGTGCGAGCGTGAGCTTATGCAAGGAGGATTTTCATGGATATAAACATTAAAGTCAGAAATAAAATCGCCGCTGCCGAGGAAAAGGTAATTATCTGCGGCAACAGTGACTATATTATCCGCTTTGACCTCGACGACGAGTGGGCGGAATATAAAACAAAAACAATGCGCGTTGACCTCTTGAACGGAACGCACGAGGAGGTCATATTCGACGGCGACAGCTGCACGCTGCCCGCGATACACGACCGCACGAGGGTGGCCGTCGGCATCTATGCCGGAAACATCCGCACCACGACTCCTGCGGTGCTGTGCTGCGAAAAATGCATAACCGATGCAAACGGCGTGCCTGCGGCTCCGGCCGAGGATGTCTACTCGCAGCTTTTGCAGCGCCTGAACGATTTCGACGGCTACTGGCTGCCGGAGGTGTCCGAAACGGGCGAGCTGAGCTGGAAAAGGGAAAGCTCCGGTCAGGCGCCCGAGACCGCAAACATAAAGGGCGCTAAAGGGGACAAAGGCGACAAGGGCGATGCGGGAAGCGCAGGCGCAAAGGGTGATAAGGGCGATGCAGGTGCGGCGGCGACCGTCGCTGTAGGCACCGTTACGACCGGTGCAGCCGGCTCGGAAGCCTCCGTCACAAACTCCGGAACGGTGAGTGCGGCGGTGCTCGATTTCGTCATCCCGCGCGGCGCCAAGGGCGATAAGGGCGATGCCGGCTCTGCCGCCGACTATATAGTGCAGACCGGCACCACCGGTAAATGGAGCTGGGAGAAATGGAACAGCGGCAAAAAGGTGTGCTGGGCGACATTTGACACAGATGCCCTCGTCACCGACAAGGCATGGGGATCATTGTATTACAACACATGGATGAACCTTGCCGCCAATAAGACCGCGCGCCGCTATCCGTTCGACTTTACGGAAACGCCTGCAGTCATCGCGTCGGCTGCGCCCAACGGCTCGAGCGACTATTTCCTCATAACCGATTCCGGCAACAATCTCGGCACCGATAAGACCCACGCTCCGGCATATGCCATAGCGCGCCCGTCCGTCGGCACCGTCACCACACCGAAAATATCTTATTTCGTAGTCGGCAAATAATTATTTCAGCTCCCCGCCGGCAGCGAGAACGGCTGCGCGCGCAAGCTCCAGCGTAGGGTCGATGTGCGGGAAGGAGAGCGAGTACATTTCAAATGCGCACGGCAGCTCCGTGCAGCCGAGGATGAGCGTCTGCGCGCCCTCTGCAAGAAGCCCGGCACAAGTGCGCTCGAAAGCCGCGGTGTCGTGACCGGCGTCTCCGGCTTTCACGCCGTTATATACAATGTCCATAACCGCCGCCTGTCCCTCAGCCGTCGGTGTTATAAGCTCAATACCGCTGCCGGAAAAGCAGCGGTCGTATATCCCGGTCTGCACCGTGCCGTCGGTGGCTAGAAGCCCCGCACGCTTTATGCCCGCCTGTGTGAGCGCCTGCACCGTTATGCGTATCATGTGCAGCACCGGAACGCTCACAGCCGCGCAGACCTCGTCGTAAAACCCGTGCGCGGTGTTGCAGGGCATGATGATAAGGCCGGCTCCGGCGGCCTCAAGCGTGCGCGCGGAGCGCTGCAACTGCGGCACCGGACTTTCGCCGCCGCGTATGAGCGCCGCGGTGCGGTCGGGGATAGCGGTGTTGCTGTCTATGATGATGTGTATGTGCTCCTGGTCGCAGGAGGCTTTCGTAACGCTTGTTATCTTGCGGAAAAGGTCAGCCGTTGCGGCAGGACCCATGCCGCCGAGAATACCGATAGTTTTCCTTTTCATAAAAATGCACCCCCGATAGTAGTCATAAAAAGCCAAAACCCCGAAATCTGACGACTTCGGGGTTTGTGGAGCTGCTGGGCAGATTCGAACTGCCGACCTCATCCTTACCAAGGATGCGCTCTACCTACTGAGCTACAGCAGCAAAGCTGATGCCCCTCTTTCAAGGGGCATCTGTGGCGACCGAGAAGGGACTTGAACCCTCGACCTCCGGCGTGACAGGCCGGCGTTCTAACCGACTGAACCACTCGGCCACGGCTCAGCTAATATAACAGATTTTTTGCCTCTTGTCAACAACTTTTGAAAACTTTTTTGCCGAACGGCGAAATTTTTTCAGCGCTTCTTCTTTTTCTTCTTGGTTTTCTTGTTTTTATATCAACGACTATGTAGTAAGCGAGAATGCCGAGCACCAAAAATCCGACATATGCATACCATGGCATATCCATCCCTCCTGACGAGATTAATATACAGTAAAATGCAGCTCGGGTCAAGGCGCAAAAAAGATATGGACAATAATGCGTGCATTGGGCTATAATTAACCGTATAAATTCCGAAAGGAAGAGGGCAATGAAAAAGAATTTGAGATTTATTCTTGCGCTTTTCATAAGCAAGGCGGCAATGTGGCTGCAAAAGCTTCTGGGCATGAACGCAAGCTATTTTCCGGGCAAGCTCGCAATAAAGCTCTGCCCCGATTTCCTCGGCAGGATAGATAAGCCGAAAACCATTATAACCGTCACCGGCACGAACGGCAAAACCACCTGCTGCAACCTCCTGCTGGATGTTCTCACCGACAACGGGTATGAGATACTGAACAACAGAGCGGGCTCAAACACCGATGCGGGCATCGCAAGCGCGCTCATCGCCGAGAGCACGCTGTCGGGCAAGGTGAAAAAGCAGTATGCCGTGTTTGAGGTCGATGAGCGCAGCTCGCAGAGGATATATAAATATGTCCACCCCGATTTTGCCGTTTGCACGAACCTTTTCCGCGATTCGATACAGCGCAACGCACATCCGGAGTTTATCTTCTCGTTTATCGACTCTGCGTTGCCGGACGATACGCACATGATACTCAATGCCGAGGACCCCATAAGCAGCAGACTGAAGACAAACAATAAGCGCACCTACTTCTCCATAAGCCGCCTGCCCAGCGACAGGACCGAGTGCGTAAATATCATAAACGATATGCGCGTGTGCCCCTGCTGCGGCGGAAAGCTCGAGTATGACTTCGTGCGCTATCACCACATCGGCAGGATGCACTGCCCCGACTGCGGCTTTGCGTCTCCCAAGCCCGACTATGAGGCGGCTCCCGACTACGAGGCAAAGACCTTCACCGTTCACACCAAAAACGGCGACGAGACCTATCCGCTCATAAACGACAGCGTTTTTAACACTTATAATCAGGTGACCGTTGTCGCCGTTCTGCGCGAGATAGGGCTCAGCGCCAAAATGATAAGCGACAGTTTTGCGCACATGAGCATAGTCAAGTCGCGCTACACGAACATCGTTAAAAACGGCGTTGAGGTGGTCACCAATATGACCAAGGGTCAGAATCCGGTGGCGTGCTCGATAGTGTTTGACTATATCCGCTCCGAATCTGGCGTTAAAGAGGTCATAGTCATGCTCGATGACCTTACCTTCAAGAAAACGACCGAGATAGTCACATGGGTGTACGACGCGGACTTCGAGTTTTTAAACGATGAGAGCATAAAGCGCATAGTCGTGTGCGGCGTGAGGATGCACGATTACCACCTGCGCCTGCTGCTCGCCGGCGTTCCGGAAGAAAAGATCCGCTGCGTTGAGTTTGAGACCGACGCACCGGCGCAGCTTGAGCTCACTGGTACGGATAAGGTGTTTATCCTGCACGACCTGACGACGCCCAAGCTCACAAAGCAGGTGCGCGACGGCATTTTGGCGCGCCTTGAGGAAGGAGTGAGCGAGCAGTGAAAATAGAGATACTGTTTCCCGAGTTTGCAAACCTCTTCGGCGATTGCTGGAACTGGAGATACTTGGAGCGGTGTATGCCCGAAGCCGAGTTCGTTGAGACCGGCTATACCGACGAGCCGCGTTTTGCATCGGAAAAGGTGGATATGATAATCATGGGCGCCATGACCGAGAGCAAGCAGGAGCTCGTTATAAAAAAGCTCATGCCATACAGAGACAGACTGCGCCGGCTCATAGACTCCGGCACCGTGTTCCTTATGACCGCGAACGCCGGTGAGGTGTTCTGCGAGTATATCGAGAACGAGGACGGCAGCCGCGTTACCGCGCTCGGGCTCATCCCGCTGCACGCAAAGCGCGATATGCTGCACAGGTTTAACTCAACTCAGCTCTGCGAGTTCGGGAACATGGAACTCGTCGGCTTCAAGGCGGAGTTTTCGCAGCTTTACGGGGATAATAAGAACATCTGCTTTGCCCGCGCAAAATACGGCATAGGCATAAATAAGGGAACAAAGCTCGAGGGTGTGAGAGTCAACAACTTCTTCTCGACCTCTATGGTCGGCCCGTTTATAATGATGAACCCCGAATTCGTGAAATACCTCATGAAGCTCTTGGGTGTTGAGGAGCCTAAGCTTGCGTATGAGGAGACTATATACGCCGCTTACGAGCGCCGCCGCGCGGACATCATCCGCATGATGGACGAAAATAAATAAATTATCAAAAAAACCGAGGTCAATTGACCTCGGTTTTTGCACGCTATGCTACTTTTGTTGCAGATGAGAGAATGTTTAGACTGTATGATAATAATGTAACGATGTAGAAAGGGGCGCTGTAATGGGCAGTCTGTTATATAGTCCGTCGCAGTTTGGCGATGTTGAGATAATGCGGGACGAAGGTAATGCCTTCGTCGGACTTGCAACGCCCGACGGGGTAGAAGCCTGCACGCTTGACAGCCCCTTTATTGCCGATAAAAAGGTTCTTTCTGGCTATGACGATGCCTGCGTCCAGATACGAAGAATTTTGACCGCCAAGATGAAGCTTGAGCTTCCGAGGGGCTACAGCCTCGCGCTCACGCCCGAGGATCTGGCGGTGTTTTTTTCGCAGGAGTGCGATATGAGCACGATGCGCGAATACATCGACGCAAAACGAGGGCTGGTCGCGGCGGAGACGGCGCTTTGGAGGCGTGAGCGCGCATGGGACACAAATCCTATGACCGCGCAGGAGGCAGCGGCGCACAATTTCGTGTTCGATGCTCAGAGCGGAGCAATAGCCACCGACGGGTGCTTTAATCCGGCAACTAAAGTTGAGCTTCCGTCGTCGATCGACGGTGCTCGCGTGCGTGGGATAAAGGAATACGCCTTCGTGTCGTACACTTATCTTGAAACGCTTATAATGCCCAACAGCGTGACATATCTTGAGCCTTATGCCTTTTACGATAAGGTCCATCTGCGCAATGCGAACCTGTCGAAAAATCTGACGAGAATATCCGAGGGCGCGTTCGCGCGCTGCCGTGCGCTCAATTCAATAGTCATACCCGAGGGTGTTACTCATATCGAGCCCGAGGCGTTTTATAAGTGCGCGAATCTTTTTTCGGTCTATATACCGGACAGTGTCGTGTCCGTCGGCAGGTGCGCTTTTCTGGATGTGCCGCATGTATATTACAAAGGTTCTGCCAAGGGCTTCCCATGGGGCGCGGCGGTCGGAAACTGAAGGAGAGATAAAATGAGAGGAAAAACCGAGAAGGTCATATGCGGCGGCAGCAATATGCGCGCGCCTATGAAGCTTGATTTCATAAGCTCGCTGAGTGAAGAGCGGTCTGCCGACTGGCCCGAGATCGTCATAGCGCGCTCCTCCCGCGAGGGCGAGCCCGTGTGCTTTGCCGCCGAGGAGGACGCGGGCGATATCTTTAACTGCATCGGCATCGTATCCGAGCCAACGGAGCAGCTTATATCCATGCTGCGTACAGCGCCCGTCACTGCGCGTCCGCGCGCACTTTGCAGAAAAGACGGAACGGTATGCACTGCCGACGATCCGGCTGTGTGGGGCTTCATAGCCGAGTATGAGACTGCCGACAAGCTGTCCGCCGCAGTGCGCGAGGCGATAGCTCAGGCGGTGCTGCGCGGCTGCGGAAGCGAGACGGAGCTCAATGACAGAGCCGAATATATGCTCGAGCAGGGCATACCGCAGAAGATAATAATTCGCGCACTTGAGCATATGCTCGCAGAGCCCGCGTACCCCGAACTCGTACCCTGCCCGCCGGTGAGATTTGTGCAGGCCGACGCTTACGGGGAGCTCACGCGTGGTCTGGCATACCGCATGTCGGGTCTCAACCTCCGTCTCATCGGCGGCAAGGGCTGCGGCAAGAACACGCTTGCGCAGACGCTCGACTGGCTTCTGAACATCCCGCAGTACAGGATGCAGGGCAACGCCGAAATGGATAAGCTCGATCTTCTCGGCGGTCCGACGATAGAAAACGGAACGCTGCACTATAAGCTCAGCGATATGCTGCGCTATATCGAGGCAGGAGCGGATGTCGTGCTTGACGAGGGCAACACCATAAAGCCCGAGTGCGCCGATGTGCTGCACTCGCTGACCGACGAGGCGCGCAGAATACAGGTGCCAGGCTATGGACTTGTGAAAATGCACCCGAAATCCTCGTTTACTATAACCATGAACGAGGGCTATGCAGGAACAAATTACATGAACGAGGCGACCATCGACCGATTTACTCCGATACAGATGTCAGAGCCCGAGAGCGTAAAGGAGATACTGCGCCGCGTCGTGCCTACTGCGCCGGAGCACTGCCTGAGCATCTGCGATGTGGTCTACTGTGCGATAAAAAGCCGCATCGACTCAGCCGGCGGTCTCGAGCCCGAGGCGATGACGATCCGCGGTCTTGTTGACGCTCTGCGCGCCGAACCGCTGCTGGGACTCAAATGGGGCCTGTTGGATAATGTCGCAGCCAAGCCGCAGGATCAGTATACTCGCCTGCAGCTTACAGAGCTCATAGAGAGCGTGGTGCCCTGATGGACGCCGGTGCACTTGAGCGGTATGAGGAGTTTTTACGCTCAGAGCCTATCGAGAGTATACTCAGCCGAAACCTCGGCTTTCTCCTCTATGATAATGAGCTCGTTTCCGCCGTGAAGCTCGATACCTCGCTTAAAAATCGCACTGAGGGAGGGCAGGTGATCCTTGGCGGTGTGCCGTATCTTCTGCGCCCCGACTTTGACCGCCGCCACTGGACGGCGGGACTTCGCGTGCTTTTGGCGCACAAGGTGCAGCACGATAACAGCTCCGATTCCGATGCTCTAAAGAGAGTGTGCGAATTTTCCGAGCGCCTTTTTGAAGAGCGGGGCTTTCGCCCATTTGTCGGGCACATACTCGGGCAGCGGGTCATGAACATCCTCGAGGATGCGAGAGTGAACAACATCATCTGCTGCCGCTTCCCGGGCTATGTCCCCATGCTGCGCTTTGTGAGCTATGCAAAAACGGACAGCCTCGAGCCGGACGGCACCCTGGAGGAGTTTTTCGCGCGGCTTGAGATATGCGCGCTCACGGGCCTCGGCTCGGGTCTCGACGGGGAGATAAAAAGGCTGATTGACGCAGCCGCCGTCGCAAAGACCTGTGCTGACTGTGAGAGGATATGCTTACAGATGTTAACGGGCACGGCGGAGCTTTTTGCGCGGCTTTGCGGCGCAGAGCCCGATCTGCCCGCAGCGCTCGAGAGGATAAACGCGCAGATCGAGGACTATGCGTTTTCAGCCGAAACGCGCCTTGAGCAGCGCGGCGACGGCAGCGACAGCTATCTGCGCAGTCACGCGCCCGAGCCGGAAACCGAGCGCAAGGGCACGCCCGACGACGGCGACGATGCCGACGGCGATAAAGGCAACAGCGCAAGCCCTGGCAGCGGAGATAATTCCGAGCGCCGCGGCGATATGAGCGGCAGTCTCACGGGATCCGATGTGAAGCCTAAGGACAGCGCAGGAACTGACGGACGAGAGGACAGGGGCGCGTCGTCGAGCGCCGGACGCTCGACAAACCACGGACAGAGCAGCTCGCTCGGCATAAAAAACGACTCCGGAAGCGCCCTCTCCAAGGCTTTTGCCGAAGGACCGAACTCCGTGCGCGAGGTCATCGGTGCGGGATTTTCCCGCAAGCGCTCGGCGGCGCTGACCGAGGCGGAGCTCAATCAGATGCTCGGCAGCGCGGCATCGGAGCTCCTGCGCGAGCGGCGGTATGAAAAACTGAGCACCGTTCAAGCCGCGGGCGCAAGCCGTCTGAGCCTTGACGACCGCTCGAAGCTTGCGGGAGCTTACTCCTCCGTCAAATTTGAAGAGAGCAGCATAGCTCCCACTCGGCGCAGACTTCCGCCGCAGTACGCAGAAAAGGCCCGGCAGATGCACAAGCGGCTCGACCGCATCCTGCGTGAGCAGCGCAGACGCAGCCTCAGTCAGCGGCGCGGCGCACTCTCGGAAAGCGAGCTGTGGAAAATTCCGCTCGGCTCAAGGCACATATTCAAGAGCAAAACGCCGCCGAAAACGCGCGAGACCGCCTTTTATCTGCTCATCGACCGCAGCGGAAGCATGGGTACGGGGCTCGGCAACGGCAGCTCGAAGCTCTTCACGGCGCTCATGACGGCTGCGATGATAGAGGAGGCGCTGAAGGATATAGCCTATACGAAGATAGTCGCCTTCGACGGCGGACCGGACATCGTCGAGCATTGCGTCATAAAGGATTTCGAGCAAAAGGAGTTCGGCAGCCGCTGCTTTGATGCGATAACGCAGCTTTCCGCCGGAAACGGTAATAAGGACGGCTATTCCATCCGCGTTGCGTCCATGGAGCTCATAAAGCGCTGCGAAAAGCGCAGGATACTGGTCGTTCTGTCCGACGGGCTGCCGTCTGCATACAGGGGCGAGGCGGAGGCAATAGAGGATGTGCGCAGCGCGGTGCACGAGGCAAAGCGACGCGGCATAATCGTGATCCCCGTCATCTATGCCGCCGACACGAAGCACAGCCTCGAGGCGTATATGAAGATGTATGGCAAGAATCTCATTCTCGCGTCCGACAGCAGCATTCTGTCCGAGTTTGAAAAGATGTTGATCAAGCTTATAAAATAAAACCGAGGTCAATTGACCTCGGTTTTTCATATTATGCAGCTTTTGTCCGGCTCGAAAACGACTATGCGGCGTTTGTCGGCCGGCTGTATGTCATATTCATTGCCTCCAAGACGGACTATTTCGTCCTCGTTCCAGAGCGAGAGGAAATCATCCACCGGAGCGACATTTTCAAGCCCGATGCCGTCGCCGGAATAGTGCATCGGGACTATCGTTTTTGCGCTAAGCGCTATTGCGACCTCGCGCGCCTGCTTTGCACAGATGGTGTAGAACCCGCCGACGGGTATCATGAGCACATCTATCTTCCCGAGCTGAGACACCGTGTCCGGCGTGAGCGCGTGACCGAGATCGCCCAGATGCGCTATGCGCACGGAGCCCGCTTCAATGACGGTGCACAGGTTATCCCCGCGCATTTTGCCGAGCTGACCGTCGTGAAATGTCTTCACCTGCGTAACGGCAAAGCGAGGCTCCGTTCCCGACAGCTCAACGCCTTCGGTGTAGTTGTGATCGGAGTGACCGTGGCTGCATATGACGGCATCGGCGTGCAGCCGAGGTAGCCTGAGACCGCGCACGCTGCCCGGAGCATATGGATCAAACACCACGCTGCCGAGCGGGGTGTCAAGCTCAAAGCAGGCGTGGCAATGCCATATAAGCTTCATTTCTCAGCCCTCGAAGCAGCTCTCGAACGCGGATTTCACGGCGGTGCGTGCATCGTCGCTCAAAATGGCGTACATGACATAGTTGCCCTGCTGCCAGACCTCGGCGTTATCGAGCTTGGGCTTTTCATCGGGCATATAGCCGTCCATCCATGCGTCCTGACGGTAGTCGATATATTCGTTGAGGGCGGTCGCTATCTTGTCGGCATTTTCCTTGCTGGTAGCCTTGAATATGCCGTATTCGTTAAGGTTTATACCTATGGTGGAGATGATGGTGTTGCGGAGCTCGTAATAAGTGGGGTCTATGTGCATGATGTCGGCGACATAATCATCGGGGATCTGGGACATATCGTCCATGTTGATCTGAGATGCCGCGAAAACGGCATCGGCGACATCCTGCATATCGGGATCGGTGGAACCCTTGCTGACGCTGCATCCGCACAGCAGGCAGGTCATAAGTATAAAAGCGGTTATGGATGTGGAAATTCTTTTCATGTAAAGTACCTCGCATTAAAGATAAGCGTGAGTCTTGAGATAGCCGAGAACGCGCTCGAAGCCGGAGGCGTTCAGGTGAATGCCGTCGCCGTTGCCGTATTCGTGCACGAGCTTTCCGTCACTGCCCTTGAGGACGGATGCCGAGTCGGTATACTTGGCGCCGGTCTGCTCCGCAACGGAGAGTATCCAGCCGTTTGCGCGGGTTATGACCTCGTTGTTTATGCCGTTATCCTTCGCCTCATAGGAAGCCTCGACGGGGTAGATGGAGTTGCAGATTATCTTCGTGTCGGGGCTGACGGACTTTATGCGCTCGACAAGGGCGGTGTACTGGGACTTGAACGACTCCTCATCCATCATGGAAACGCCGTTCACACCGATGGTGAGCACGATATACTCGGGCTTTGCGCGCCCTACGGCATCGGTTATGGGTATCTCCTCGCCGGTGGGCGGGTAGAGTATAGTTGCGACCGACTGGTTAAACAGCGCAAGAGTGCCGCTTGTGGGAGTCCATATCTGCGATGCGGGCAGAACATCATAGGCCTTGAGACCGTAGGTCGTGCTGTCGCCTATAAACACCATGCGCGAAATGTAATCGTCGCCGGCGTCGGCTGTCTCGCCGAGCTGAGCGGAGCTTCCGGAGGGGTCTGCCGGCGAGGAGGTCTCCTCGGGACCCTGTGGCGCCTGAGTGTTCACCGAGGGCGGATTATAGCTCGGCTCCGGCGTGGGCTCGGGATCGTCCTTGCCGCCGCAGGCGCACAGAAGGCATACAATTGCTGAGAGCATAAGTATAACGAGTGAATTTTTAAATTTTTTATTCATTTATATCACCTCAAAATCGGAGAAATTATAACATACGCAATACTGTGCTTCAAGGCGAAAACTGTTAAAATAGTGACCGAAGTGTTAAAATTGCCTGCCCAATGAGTATCAGGCAGGCGATTATCATTAAGCCTTGAACTGCTCCTCTGCTTTGCGCTTGGCCTCCTCTTCCTCCTCGAGAACGCGGTAAGCGACCTTGCCGACGAGCGTTTTCGGCAGCTCGCGGCGAAACTCGATGTCATACGGCATCGCGTATTTCGCAATGTTCTTGCGGCAGTATGCAAGAATGGCTTCCTTGGTCTTGGGGCTTTCGGGAACGCCGGGCTTGAGCATAACGAACGCCTTGACCTTATGCATCTTGTAGGGGTCGGGAACGCCGATGATGCAGCTCATGTGCACATACTCATGAGCGTCGAGGATATTTTCGAGCTGACCGGGATAGACATTGTAGCCGGAGGTGATTATCATTCTCTTGGCGCGGCCCTTGAAGTAGATAAAGCCCTCGTCGTCCATCATGCCGAGGTCACCCGTGTACATCCATGTAAGACCGTCGTCGTGCTTGCGCAGGGTCTGAGCGGTCTCCTCGGGGTGATTTACATACTCCATCATAACGGTGGGACCGGCTATGAGGATCTCGCCCTCCTCGCCGTAGGGCAGCTCCTTATCCGTGCCGGGCTCGACTATCTTGTAATAGGTGTCGGGGAACGGCAGACCGATGCTGCCCTCCTTTGCCATGTGCGGCGGGGTGAGGCAGCTCGCGGTCACGCACTCGGTAAGACCGAAGCCCTCGCGTATCTGTATCTTCGCGTTGTGGTCGTACAGGAACTTGTCGAACTTTTTCTTGAGCTCAATGGAGAGACTGTCGCCGCCGGAGAAAACGCCCTTGAGCGAGCTGAGGTCTGCTTTATCCATGCTCGGCAGCCTGAGCAGCGCCTCGTAAAGCGTGGGAACGCCGGCGATGAAGTTGCAGTGGTATTTCGTTATCTGCTTTGCGTAGGTCTCGGCGGTGAAGCGAGGGATGAGGATGCATCTGCCGCCCTGCGAGAGCATCGTGTGGATGCATACGCCCAGACCGAAGCCGTGGAACAGGGGCATTGCCGCGAGCATCTTGTCGCCGACGCGGAACATCGGGTTTGCCGCGATGACCTGCTGACCGAGGGCGTTGAAGTTGCGGTTTGAAAGCAGAATGCCCTTGGTGGTGCCGGTGGTGCCGCCGGAATAGAGGATAACGGCGGGGTCGGAGCCCGTGCGCTTTACCTTGTAATTATAGAAGCAGTGCCTGCCTATGTGCAGGAATTCTTTCCAGCGGATAACGGGCGCGTCCTCGGGGATCTTCTTTATCTTTCTGCCCTCGGTGAGCATATAGCCCGCCTTGACGGGCTTTGACAGCTCGTCCTTTATGCTGGCGATGACAATATTGACCACCTTGGTGTTGTGGCGGATGCTCTCAAACTTGTTGTAGAACTGGTCAAGAGTTATCGCCGTTACCGATTCCGACTCGTTGAGGTAAAACTCTATCTCTTTTTCCGCGGACAGGGGGTGGATCATGTTGCAGATGCCGCCGATGAGGTTAACGGCGTAAAACATCTGTATCGCCTGCGGGCAGTTGGGCATTGCGATGGTGACCTTGTCGCCCTCGCGAACGCCGATGGTGCGCAGCGACTTTGCGCACGCCTCGATCTCTTTTATAAGCGTCTTATAAGTAGTAGAACGACCCATGAAATCGAATGCGACATTATTTGGGTATTTTTCAGCAATAGCCTCTACAGCCTCGAACATCGAGCCGTCGAAATAGTCGAGAGTAAAGGGAACCTCGCCCAAGTGCGCCTTCCACGGCGCCTTGGCTGTTATATTCTCCATTTGCATCATTCCTTTTAAAAATTAAAATAATGTGAGGACATAATATATCATAGCGCGGCTTTTGTCAAATTCTGAACAAAAAGTATAGAGCCGGAGCATTGGGCGGATTCAGGTAAGGAAAAATCGGCTTTGACCGGCTCTTTTCCGCCCATACTGCACAAAAATCTCCGGTAATACACAAAGTATTGCCGGAGATTTGTTGTTTTGTCTTAACAAAAAATAGCTCGCTCAAAACTGCTGCGCACCCTGTAAAATTGGATTTTTTTCCGAGGCAAGGCGAAGCTTGACGGGCATAATGGATGTATGACTTAGAGCTTTAACGCAGCATCGGGGAAAAAGGCTTTTTACAGGGCGAATTATCCTTATCTGAATTCGCCCCTCGGGGCGGCTCTTCAGCTGTGACTATCTTAATTTAACGCAGTAGTAGGAGAGAAGATAGGTCTTTTCGCATTTGTAGGCGTTCCACACCCGGTCGGCAAGCTCCTCCGGCTCACCTGCTTTGCGCTGGAATGCGCGTATCTCCTCAATGACCTCCTGCATATCGTTTTCGCACGCCTCTTCGAGGTCGTAGAACCTGTCGCAATTGAAGTAGGCATACACCATAAGGCTGCGGTATTTGCCCTCGGGCTGGGAGTAAAACTCCGCGCGTATCTCCTCGACGAGCGCATCCAACCGCGCCATGTGCGAATATTTTATAGCCTCGATCTCCGCTGCGGCAAGAGCTTTCTTGTACTGCTGGCGGCTGAGGTCTCCCGCCTGGAGCAGGACCTCCTTGGCGATGTCGGTGTAGGTTGCCTCTTCGTTTATTATCCGCTGCGCGCCTTCTTTGAAAATGTTATAGTCCCAGCGTGAGGTGTCCACCTCGAGAAGCTCGTCTATCTCGCCGTGATAGTTTCCAGCTACCTGCATTATCTGCTCGGGGGTCATGTTCTGCGCGTAGTAATAGGACTTGAGCAGATCGTACTGCGCCCAGACAAAGCAGCCGAGGACGGCAGCCATAATGAGCATGAAATAAACAAACACCTCGGCAACGACCTTGCCTGTGGTTTTCTTGAGCTTGTTGCGGGGGCTTTCCTGAGTGTTTTTCAGCGACTCCGTCTGCGGGAGCTTGCCGGTGTTGAGATACTCGGCATAGGCATCGCATACCTCATCGGGCTTTCCAAACATGACCATGCGGCCCTTGTCGAGCCACAGCACCTTGTTGCACTGATTTCTTACCGTTTGCAGCGAATGCGAGACCATGAGAGCGGTCGTGTCGCCGGAGTCTATGATGCTCTGCATTTTCTGCTGGCTGCGCTTGCGGAAGTCGCCGTCGCCGACGGCGAATATCTCGTCAAGGATGATTATGTCGGGCTCCACCATGCTCGCAATGGCAAACGCTATGCGGCTTTTCATGCCGCTCGAGAGCGTTCTGAACGGACTGTTCTGGAACTCGCGCATATCGGCAAAGTCGATTATCTCATCGTATTTTGAGTCGATAAACTCTCGGGAATAGCCCATGAACGCGCCGCGGAGGTAAACATTCTCGCGCACGGTCATTTCGCGGTCAAAGCCTGTGCCGAGCTCGAGCAGCGCGCATATGCGCCCCTTCTTCTCAATAGTGCCCGAGGCGGGAGTGAGCGTTCCGCTGATGGCCTTCATCATCGTCGATTTGCCCGCGCCGTTTTTGCCGACAACGCCGAGCATATCGCCCTTTTCAAGCGAAAACGACACATTTTTAAGCGCCCAGAACTCGTTTGAGCGGGGGCTCTTTCCGAGTATGCGCTTTACGATATCCGAGGTCGAGCGCGAATCCTGCTTGCGGTAGCGCACCGAAACATCGTCAAGTACAAGGACTTTGTTTTCTTCCATATCGCCGCCTCCTTACACATACAGCGCGATCTTGTCGCGCGCGATGCGGTAGGTGAACCAGCCGATGAATGCGCAGAAAGCCGCCATTACAAAGAGAATGAGGTGCGTGGATATCGACGGTACCGTGGAATGGATTATAAGCTGGCGGAAGTAGTCAACGCACATATACAGCGGGTTGCAGTTTAAAAGCCTGCGCATTATGCCGGGCAGGATGGAAACATCGTAGAATATCGCGGAGGCGTACATTATGATCCTTGTTATAACGGGCCAGAGGTAGTTTACATCGCGGAAGAATATGTACACCGTGCTCAAAAACATCCCGATGCCGAAGTTTATGAAATAAAGGCACGCCATGGGATAGAGAAGATACACGAACCGCCAGTGGAACTCGATGCCGTCAACGGCGACGAAAATGAAAAATACCAGCAGCGAAACAAAAAAGTCTATCGCCTGAGCAACGCTCTGCGATATGAGGAAATAATGCTTGGGAACGGGGACCTTGCTGAATATCGGCGCATTATCGTACAAAACCTTCATCGAGCCGCGCGTTGCGGAGGAGAAGTAGTTGAAAAGCAGCAGACCGCAGAACAGGTATATCGTGTAGTGCGGCATGTTGCGTCCGAAAAATGTGCCGAAAACCACATCCATGGTCAGCAGCAGAAACAGCGGCGAAAGAGCGCTCCACAGTATTCCGAAGGTGGTGCGCTTATACTTTTTTATGAAATCCCGCCTTATAAGTTCAGCAAGAAGAAAGCCCTTATTGGTCGTCTTGTCCGAAGTCATAGGTTAAAAGTTCTCCTTAAAAAAGACCGTGCACAATGACACAATTGAATACAATCATGTCATTATAACACAGTCCTACGCATAATTCCATATTAATTTTTCGACGCAAAGCCGAGGTAGTCCTCGGGGGAATTGAAGTCGCGGGTGAAGCTGTCGAGCACAATGTAGTCCGAGCTTATGTCTCTGCCCATGAGCGGGAGACCGGCATACAGGTGATAAACCTGCCAGCCCTTGCACTCTGAGATCTCGCCCTCAACATAGCGTCTGCGCACCTCAAGGTAAAGGTCTTTAAACAGCGCCCCGTCCTTTATGAGCACCGCGCATATGCTGTCGCGGCTTCCGAAAAACAGCACGGGAGAAATGCCGCGGCGGGATACTATCGTTTCCATCGCCTGCTCGGAGTAGAGCACATCACCGTAGAGAAAGCACATATCGTCCTCTATCAGCTCGGCTGTGAAGCGGTCTATCTCCAGAACATTATTTTTCGGCTCATAGCGCTCGGCACCGGCTATTGAGAGGGAGACATCGTGCGAGGTGATGATGACCTCGGCTGATTTATCGTACTCGTGCACAAGGCGAACGGTGCGTTCGATCAGCGTTTCGCCCTCAATGCGTATGCGGTGCTTTGAGTGACCCATGAAATTGTTCCACCGGCTGCCCTTGCCGTCAGCCATTATGACATACTTCATTTGATTATACCATGCTCGCGGTAAAATTCGCCCAGTCTGCCATAGCGCTGGGGTCCCCAGAGCTGAATGATGTTAACGCCCGAGGAGGTGTTGGCCTCTATAACGGTGAAGCCCTCGTCGGTGGGGAGTATGTCCCACGCGATTATGTCAAGGTAGGGAAAATTGCGGCTTGCATCGAGAACGCCCGCCTTTATCGCATCCCAGTTGGGGATGGTTACGCCCTCTATGGGTGCGCCGGTGTCTGGGTGAGTTTCGTAAACGGTGAGGTTATGCAGGGTGCGCGCATGACTCATTTTGCCCGAGGCAATATCGACATTGGCGACAAGCCCGCCGCGGCTGCCGTTATCGACTGCGCCCGTCCACGCAGCGCCTATGCGCTGAACGGCAAAGCACAGCTCAAACTCTTTCGTTTCGGCTGAGCGCAGAACTATCATGCGCAGGGTGTTTGCAGAGTTTGCGTATATCTTATTGAGGTATTCTGCCTGTACGGCATAGGCGCAGATGAGCCACTCGTTATCGTGCTCGAGGCGCGCCTTCAGCTCGGCTTCCGTGTGAGGCTCATCGTTTAGGATGATGCCGTGACCGTTATACTTTACAATGTAAACGCCCTTGCCCTTGCCTGCGCGAACGGGCTTTACGACGAATGCGCCGGTCTCGTGCAGAAGCGTTATAAGGTCGTCATAGCCGTTTATCACCCTGCCGTTCATACCGGCAAGGCGCTTATCCTTTTTGACGCAGTATATCTCCGGCGTTTTGCAGTAGCGCTCGACTATCTGCGTAAAAACTACCTTATTATTGAGCATTTCACTGTACGGGTCGTTTATGCACCGCGAGCGATACCAGTCAAACTCGGAAAGATACTGCTTTTTGTCGTTGTGCTTAAAGTCGTACATGGCGGCCTGATCTACCATGTAGCCGCCGAAAATGCAGTAGTAAAGCCTTGTGTGGAGCGGGAGCTTAAAGTGATTCGGCGCAAACAGTATCCTCACTATCCACAGTACTATCAATTTGATTTTGGCGAGCAATATGCTCAGAAATCGCATCATGTTTATCTCTCTCCATACAGTCGATTATAAGTCCGGCGATCTTGTCGGTGGCTCTGCCGTTCTGATCGGGCAGATACTTGCGGCAGAAGCGGCGGTAGTTATCCATGTCGTATTCGCCGCTGTCTATAGCGTCGGCGAGCTTTTCCGGATCGCGGAATATGCAGTCGGGAAATTCGTCGAAGAGCTTTACATTAAGCCCGTTGTGGTCGAGGTAATCCTCGTAGTCGAACAGGTAGAAGTAAACGGGCTTGCCGAGCAGCGCGGCTTCTATCGTTATCGCGGAATAGTCGGTTATAACGCAGTCGCACACCGACAGTATCATCGAGGTCGGTATGCCTGGGCAGGTGAGTGCCGGCGCAAGGTTATCGACAACAAGAAGCTGGTTCGGGTGGCGTTTTATGATGAGCACCTGACTGCCGTCAAAGTGGAACGCCTTTACGAGCTCCTTGGGGTCGAGCGCCTGACCCTTGCGGAAGGTCGGCGCGTAGAGAACTATCTTCTTCCTGCGCAGTGTGGGGTAAATGTCGTAAAACTCGCGCTCTGCGTCCGCAACGCCCTCGCGCAGCTTATCCATGCGCGGCAGACCGACATTGTATAGAATATCGGGCTCGATGTCGAACGAGGCGCAGTAGAACGGATTAAACGCCCTGCCGCCCGCGATAACGACATCATAGTTGCGGTGCATACGCATCTGGCGCGCTATCACATCGCTTCTGCCGAATTTTTTGCCGAGCGACTGGTAGCCGGATTTTTTTATCTTGCCCATGGCGTGCCACATCTGGATAACGGCGAGCTGCTTTTTGTGATGCAGCACCGACACCGCCGGCCAGTAGGAGTCGAGCACGCATACGCGCGCCGTTGCGAGATGGTACATACTGCGCAGCGTTGCTATCGAGTAGGAGAGCAGATTGCCGATGCCCTTGTCAATGCGCTTTGTTATCATGACTATTCTGACATCGGGCTTGAGCTCTTCGAGCCTGCGGGCGAGGAAATCAAAATCCTCTGTGACGGTGTTCGACTGGCGGCTGAGGAATATGACCTTGTTGCGGTCGGTGGGGAAGAGCTTCAGAAAAAAGTAGATGAAGTTCATGACCCAGCGAAGCAGAGTTATGGCTATTTTCATAATGCCCCTCCGTTGTATGTATCGGCGCAGATCGTATTAAAACTTAAAATCAGCCTATTATACGATTAATGCACCGTTTTGTCACCCTAAAAATATTAACATTAGCAGAGCTTTTTGCCTTGACGCTTGAGCTCAAGCTTATGCATGAAATAGGCGTGGACATTCTCGTTATATGTCGGATAGCGGTGCAGGTCCTGATGTGTGTTTATCTCCAGTATCTTAAAGCCTGAGTCGGTTATAACGACATCGAAGCCGAGATACTCCAGCGGGCTTATATACCGGCATATCTCCGCAACGGTGCTTACGACCTCGTCCCAGTGCGGTAGAGTGCCCTCTATGGCAATGCCGGTGTCCGGATGCGTGGGGCAGGGGGTTATGATGTGCTCCTTTATGACCTCGGCATCGTGGAAAACGCCGGTTTTCTCATCGACATAGGCAAAAACGCCGCCGGAGCCTATGTTGTCGGTAAAGCCCGTGCTTTCCGTGCCGATGCGGAAATATGCGTTTTCAATAACGGGGTCGAGACCCGTGCGGTTTATGACCATTATGCGCACCGTGCACGCGACCTCACTGTAAATTTCGCGCAGATCGCGGTGCATGACGATGTACTCGGAGATGTTGTAGTAATCATTTAGCCCTGAGAGAAACGCGAGCATCGCAGTCTCGCCCATGGCCTCATCGTTTACGATGTAGTGCTCTCCGCTATATTGCAGCTTGTAAAAGCCTATGCCGTGCGAGCCGACGGTGGGCTTCATGGCAAGAAGCTTTTTATCGCGCAGGAGCGCCAGCAGCCCGTCAAAGCTGCGGGCATATTTTTCGGGGCAGTCCGGCATCTTCAGAAGCTGCTGCCTGCCGTCGCGCGGCACGATGTGGTAGTAATACTCCGGCAGATACCGGCTGTATTTATCCAGGCAGTATCTGAGCGTGACCTTATCCCACAGCAGCTTGCGGTAGTCGTTGTTGAGCGGCCTGAGCCACTTGTAGTCGCGGTCGGAGAGAAAGCTGCGGTAGTTTTCCTCCGTGAGACCGTACTGCCTTATGTGGTAGGATAAAAAACCGCGCTCGTGAGCCCATTTTTTCTCGGCGCGCGTTGTGAATTTGTCGTGATCGTCCTCACGCAGAGCCTTTTTCCAGCCGCGGTACATATAGTCCATGAAGCCGTGCCTTTTGGCTCTGAGGCTCCACATATACCGGTCGATTATCGTGAGTGCTCGTTTGAAGCCGACAAATTTCGGCTTTGAGCGGCGCTTTAGGAGAATGAACTCCGCCGTTTTATCGTTGAAATGCTCGAGATATGTAAGGTCCGCGCCGGTATCGACCCGGTGTATCTTAAAGCCGCCGTCGGTAAGGCGCAGGGCAAAATTCAGGTACTCAAGCTCCGGAAACTCGGCTGCTATGCCGCGAAGCTGCGCCGTGATGCCGTCAAAGCCCGCGATAACTCCACCGTCGTATTCTCCGTGCTCGGAAACGGAGCTTATCTCGCGGTTCTGAGTGTACCAGTTTTGCGGTGCGCCCTCCTGCGGCTGCGTGAGCACGGAAAACAGAAATTCCGGCTCATCGCCTCTGTTTATGAACGCTATGTGCACCGTGGGCGCGAAGACCGATGCAGTTTGCTCGGCGATAAGCGTTCCGTCGGGTGCGTTCAGAAGCTTTTCCCGCACCGTGTCCGGAGCTTCGGGGCTGCCGTCTATCGTATATTCGCCGTCTCTGAAGGCGTAGATGTGCTCCTTTGTCTTAACAGAGTTTGAAGCGCTGCGCACGAGCACCTCACCCTTATCGCGGATAAGCCGCATCACGGCGTCGATGCTCTGCTCGGCTGAGCCGTTGAGCGGGAGTATGAACCTCTCGCCGTCGCGCGTGAGCAAGCTGTAGTAAAGCTCGGGCAGAAGCTCGGGGTGCTTGTCGAGCGCATAGCGCATGGACAGCATATCGCCGAAGAGCTTGTCAAACTTCGCGTCAAACGGAAGAAGCGAGAATATATCCTTGTCGCTCATGCCGATGTTGTTTTTGCGCTTGTATTTTTTTATGCTGTCAAGATACAGCCACTGACCGGCAGTGGCAAATGTAAAGCCGCGAAACAGCAGAGCGGCGCTTTTTATAAGCCTTGAAGCCCGCATAGATGCCTCCGTTAAGTAGAGTAATGTATTATATCATTATACTATAACAGCCGCGCGTTGGCAAATACTTATATTTCGCCGTCAGGATTGAATTTTGTCGAGGCTTGTAATATAATATAAAAGTTAAAATGGATATTTGCGCGTAATTCGCATTACAGAGAGGAGCGGCGATATGGGTATATTCGCAAGGATAAAACGAGAGGTGTTTATCCGCCCATGGCTGAGACAGGGCTATTCAAGACGCCTTGCCAACTCGTATTATAAAAAGGTATGTAATGATCTCAAGACGGATAACGGCGTTTCGGCGGCGGATAAGAAATGGGCTCACGAGCATAAATACTTTTCCGACAGCATCGCAAAGTACGACCTTAAAAACGCGCCGGACAAGTATATAACCGACCTCGATTATATGTACCTCAAGCCCTTCAACAACAGCTTTACAAAGTGGGTGCGGGATCTCGTAACGGCGAACAAGGTGCTCATAGACTACCGCGAGTACCTGCCAAGGCTTTATTTCAACATCATTGAGCGCGAGGACAAAAAGGTATTTCTGCCGATAGACACCATCGAGCGCGCCGATGGCGAGAATTATGATGATTTCATAAAGCTCCTCGACGAAAAGGGCGAGCTCATCATCCGTCCCGACCGCTTCTCGGCTTACCGCAGCGCGTACAGGATAGTGCGCACCGGCGATAACAGCTACAAGCTGTGCGAGGATGAGATATGCCGCGTGCGCATGGGCATGCACGGGGATGATTACGACAGAGATTATCTGCTCAGCGAGGATTACCCCGAGGATCTGCCCGAGGAGTTCATGCCCAACCCCTGCAAGAGCGACAGCTATGACAGAGACAGCCTCTATGAGCTCATCTCTACATTTAAATACGGCTATGTGATAGCCGAGCCCTACCGCGTAAAGCCCGAGGATATGGGCATCATCCGCATTTATGTCGCAAACGAAAAGCTCAGGGATACGGAGCTTTTGGACTTTTATTACACGCAGCTTGACGGCGATAAGATAAACTGCCGCGCCGTAACGCCCGACGGAATGCTCGACGGCGCAAAGCTCAGACAGTGGGACGAGATCTGCCGCGCGGTGGGTGAAATTTCGCATTTCATAAGCGAGATCGAGTATTTCTCCGTCGGCGTTATCCTCACCGAGGACGGCTTTGTCGTCGATTCCATCGACACGAATCCCGAGCTTCCACCGATAGCGCACAGCGAGCGTCTGAACGATTATCTGCTCGCAAGGCTTGAGAAAAAGCGCGAAACGGTCGTCGTAACGCGCGAAAAGTGGTTCAAGGCGTTTAAGGATAAGCGCTTTAAGGCGTTCGTGCGCAGGTTCTGCCGCCCGGGTATGCGCTCGTATATGCAGAAGCTTTGGATGAGCTCCGTGTGGGACGATCTGCTGCACAATAAGGGGACCACTCTCGGGCAAAAGCTCTGGTGCTATAAGCGCGGGTTCATGTCATACAGGATAAAGCAATATGGACTCACGAAGGATAACTACAAGGACTTTCTCTCGGATTACCAGTACCACTGGCTGAACAGGATAAACAACGGCTATCAGGTCTGGATAAACGACAAAACGACGACGCGATATGTGTTCGAGCCGTATAAGCAGTATTTCGCAAAGTATTATTACGACATAATCAAGGTTGAGGGCGAGACCTGCATAAAGGCGCTTCAGGACATTCCCGAGGGCTACGGCGCGTCGTTTGAAGAACTGTTCAGGCTGCTGCGACAGGAGAAGCTGCTTGCGCTCAAGCCCTCCTCGGGAACTCACGGCGACGGGTTCTACCGCATGGAGTATGCCGACGGCAGGTATCTCATAAACGGCGAGAAGATGACCGAGGACGAGATAACTCAGATGATAGAGTCATTTAAGTCGATATACATTATCACCGAGTACCTCTTCATGCACCGCGAGCTTAAGAAGATTTACCCCAATTCCGTCAACACCATCCGCGTTGCGGTCGTGAACCAGTCGGCATATGAGCCGAAGATAATGCAGACATATATGCGCATCGGCTCCTCGGCAACGGGCTTTACCGACAATGTCGGCTACGGCGGCATATGCGCGAAGGTCGACATTCCTACCGGACGCTACTACTGCGCCGAGCGGATAATCAACCATAAATTCACGCCCTGCCCCATACATCCGGACACCGGAGTTGAGATAGAGGGCATCGTCCCCAACTGGGAGCTGATGAAAAAGGGCATAACCGACATATGCAATTTCATGCCGGAGCTTGAGTACCTAGGCTTTGACATTGCGATAACCGATGACGGATTTAAGATAATCGAGATAAACATACATCAGGATCTGCACAAGGTAGCCGAGCATTCGGACGAGTTCAAGGCGTTCTTCCGCGATAAGCTCGCGCTCAAGGCACAGAAATATGAGCTGAAGAAATGGTAAAGGAGCAATGAAATGAAAACTATAGGATTTCTTATAAGCCACAAAAACGGCGAGGGCAGACGCGCGCTGCTGCCCGAGCAGCTCGGCGAGATAAAAAATGTCGATAAGCTGTATTTTGAGGAGGGCTACGGTGATGCCGTCGGAGCTCTGGACGATGAGTACCGCGCAAAGGGCGCGAACATCGTTTCCCGCGAGGAGGCTCTTGCCTGCGACATCATCACCGATGTCAAGCTCGGCGATGCCGACTACCTCGACGAGATAGCGAACAGCAAGATCATGTTCGGCTGGGCGCACGCTGTGCAGAATATAGAGTTTACAAGCGATATGATCCGCAAAAAGCACACCGTTGTCGCTTGGGAGGAGATATTCGAGCACGGCAGATATATCTTCTACCGCAACCGCGAGGTCGCGGGCGAGGCGGCAGTGATGCAGGCGTTCCGCTACTGCGGCAAGATGCCGTATGATACGCATGTTGCAATCCTCGGCAACGGACAGACCGCAAAGGGAGCCATGCGCATTCTGAACGGTCTGGGCGCAAAGGTCGATGTATACAGCCACCGCCTTGAAAAGCTTTTCCGCAGAAATATGTTTGATTACGATGTGCTCATAAACTGCGTTATGTGGGATACCTCCCGCACGGACAGGATAATCTATAAAGAGGATCTCAAAAAAATGAAGCCCGGAACGCTTATAATAGATGTGAGCTGCGACCCGCATCTTGAGATAGAGACCTCCCACCCGACGACGATAGACGACCCCGTTTACACCGTTGACGGCGTTGTGCATTATGCCGTTGACAACACTCCGGCAATGTACCCCATCACCGTCACAAAGGTGCTCAGCGAGGGGATTGTAAAGTATATAGATACCATTATCGAGAAGGATTTCGACGAGTACCCCGAGTCGCTCAAAAAGGCGACCGTTATAAAGGACGGCGTTATCCGCGACGAGCGTATCGCGGAATTCAGAAAGAGCAGAGGAGTATTCTGCGAGTAAACGGAGATGCAAATATGACTGACGGTTACGGCAGAAAAATTGAATATCTGCGTATGTCAGTGACCGACGGCTGCAATCTGCGGTGCCGCTACTGTATGCCGCCGGACGGCATGGCGGAGTGCCCGTGCCGAACGGCGATGAGCGCCGACGAGTTTGTGGAAATAGCCCGCGCGGCAGCCGGTCTCGGCATGAAAAAGCTGCGCATAACCGGCGGCGAGCCGCTGGTGAGGAGCGATATAATCCCACTCGTGCGCGCTCTCGGAGCAATAGACGGCATCGAGGATATGAGCTTGACGACAAACGCAACTCTGCTCGCACCGTGCGCGGAGGAGTTGTATAACGCCGGCATACGCAGAATAAACATAAGCCTCGACACGCTGGTTCCGGAAAAATACGAGCGGATAACCCGCGGAGGCAGGCTCGCGGACGCGCTTTGCGGCATACATGCCGCGCTCGATGCAGGCATGAGCCCCGTTAAGCTGAACACCGTTCTGATAGGCGGGTTCAACGATGATGAGATAGAGTCCCTTGCGGAGCTCACGCTGCGCTATCCGGTGCAGCTTCGGTTTATAGAGCTCATGCCCATCGGCAATACGGGTGACTTTCCGGCAACCGCGTATCTGCCGGACAGCGTTGTGCTCGAGCGCCTGCCGCAGCTTGCGCCGGTGCCGAGTGAAAAGCACACCGTCGCGCGGCTGTTCAGACTGCCGGACGCCAAAGGCGAGGTGGGGCTCATAAGCCCCTTGAGCAACCATTTCTGCGCCGAGTGTAACCGTCTGCGCCTGACTGCCGACGGCTGCTTAAAGCCGTGTCTGCACTCTGCCGAGGAGCTTCCGGTGCGCGGACTGCACGGCGAGGAGCTGAAAAGAGCGATACTCACCGCGGCATCGCACAAGCCGGAAAAGCACGGCGCGCTCTCGGCGACCGAGCGCAGCGAGGCGCAGCGCAGTATGTACCGTATAGGAGGCTGAAAAAATGGCTAAGATAGCTGCAATTTGCATAAGCGATGTGCGCGGGATACAAAAGCACGAGATACCCGCGGCGCATCTTCGTAAGGACTGGGGCATAGAGGGCGATGCCCATGCGGGAAACTGGCACAGGCAGGTGAGCCTGCTTTCGGTCACCAGCGTCGCAAAGCTTCAGGAAAAGCTCAGCTTTGAGCTGAAGCACGGCGCTTTCGCGGAGAATATCCTCGTTGAGGGCATGGCGGTGCACACGCTGCCGGTGGGCACAAGGCTGCGCATAGGCACGGCTCTGTGCGAGGTCACGCAGATCGGCAAGGAATGCCACAACGACTGCGCGATACGCAAAGCCGCCGGCGACTGCGTTATGCCGCGCGAGGGCATATTCGTAAAGGTCCTCGAATCCGGCGATGTCAAAACCGGAGACGAAATTACGATAGAAAGCTGAAAAGCAGCACCCCGCCGGGGGTGCTGCTTTAACATTTACGGCGGCGCCGTAAATTATTTATCCAGTGCCATGTCCATGAGTGCCTGCTTTATTCTGAATACCTGAGTTGCCTGCGCAACGGTGAGGTCGTCGAGCTGCTTGTTGAGCTTGTCGATGGCATCCATCTGCGATGCCGTGAGCCCCGCTGCCGCGGGATTTTTCTGCGCGATTATGCCCTCTGCCTCGTGTCGGGCATCGTCTATTATCTCCTCGGCGCGGCGCTTTGCGTCCGCCTCCACGCTCTCTGCGCGCTTCTGCACCTCGAGCAGGAGCTGAGCCATCTTTTCCTTGGAGGCATTTATCTGCTCAAGCTCCGAGCGCAAATGCTCGTTTTCCTCTATGATCTCACGCGCAGCCGCCTTTATCTCAGCCATTTTCGCATCGACCTTGTTGGCGTTATAGTACTTCTGCTTTGCTATATCAAAGCTTATATCGTTGAAAAAATCCATCGTTACAGACATATCTGACCTCCGCATAGCTTTTATACTGCCTATCCAATATAGCAGAATTGCACAAATATTTCAATCAAGATTTTACGGACAAAAAACAGTATTTGTTATGAAAGTGTTGACAAAGTGTGAACTTATTAATAAAATATTAATAACCACGCGCGATCTGCGCGGCGAAGAATACATATTAAGGGGAGAAAAATGAAAAAATCAGCTCTTACCACCATTATCAGCATTCTGCTTGTGCTTGCGGGCGTGTTTGCGCTTGTCGCAGCCGGCTTCGGCGTGAAGGATGGTCTCGCGATCAAGAAGTACAAGGAAGATGACGCGAAGGCGGCAGATGTTGTCGGCGATCTTGAGAAAGCCATAGATGCGCTCAAGGCAAACGAAGAGAACTACCTCAACGGCGTAGGCACCTATAGCAAGGGCCTCAACGACTATGCCGCAGGTCAGCAGGCTTATAACGCCGGCAAAGCGGAGCTAAATCAAGGCTATATGGACTATGAGGCGGGCAAGAAGGCTCTTGAAGAGGGCAGAGCCAAGATCGCCGAAGGTCAGGCAATGATAGATGCAAATACGGACGCATATAACGAAGGCAAGGAACTGCTTGCAAAGATCGAGCCGCTCATGCCGTATCTTGAGAAGTATATTCAGTTCCGCGACGGTACCGTTGCAAACCTGCCCGGTTTTGACAGTGCTCAGGCATGGTTCGTGGGCGTTGTTCGCCCTCTCGCATCCCGCCTCGGCCTTGAGATCCCTGCCGATGTCACCGACTTCCCTGTATATATGCAGAACATGGTAGCAGAGGGCAAGGCAATGCTCAAGCAGTATGAGGACGGTCTTGCCGAACTCGAAGCGGGCAAGGCGGAGCTTGCAGCCGGTGAAGCGGCTCTCGCGGATGCCGAAAAGCAGCTTGCAGCCGGTGAAGCGGCTCTTGCAGACGGCGCAAACGAGCTTGCTGCCGGTGCCGCGGCGCTTGCCTCCGGCAAGGCAGACCTTGAGACATTTGAAGCTGGTATGGCGCTTGTCGATCAGTATACCATGACCTGCTACAAGAACGCACCCATTTACCGCTACAACGGAGATATGGCGGTGCCCGGTCCCGAGCAGCGTCTCGGTGCGGACTTCGATTGGAAAAAGTACGATGAAAACGGCGAGCTCGTAACTCTGCGCAATGGCGAGCCGTACCTCGACCTCGACCAGTGCCTCGTGGTGTGCAAGAGCTTCCGCGAGTCGGTAGCCGATCATGTTGCGGATGTAACTCACGAGCTCACCATGCGCCTGATACTCTATGTGGCGCTCGCGGTCACCGGTATCCTCGGCATAGTCGGTGGCGTCCTCGGTCTTGTCGGCAAGCGCTCGGCGGTAGTTTTCGGTATCATTACCGCGGCTCTCGCAGTTGCCTGCAACATCTTCGGACTGCTCACCCGCTATCACGGCTACACTTACCCGCTCAAGGACGGAACCTATTCCGGCACCCTCCAGCTTATCGGCATAATAGTCTTTGCGGTTATAGCGATAGTTTTCGTTATCGTCACCGCATCAGCAAAGAAGGAGGCTGCAAAGGCAGCCGCCGCAGAAGCGTAAGCGAAAATTTAAATATTTTAACACCACGGTTTGCGCCGTGGTGTTAACTTTTATAAAGATATTTAAATAACGATGGTTGCATAAAAATAAATATGATATATAATCAGGGTAGTATGATTATCATACTTTCAATGTATGACACACTACGGAGGCTATTATGACGGACAGGAAGCTCAACCTTACCATGCTGTGCGACTACTATGAGCTCACTATGGGCAACGGCTATTTCGACCACGGTATGGGTGACAAAATAACCTATTTCGATGTGTTTTATCGCCAGAACCCCGATAACGGCGGCTTTGCCATCGCCGCGGGGCTTGAGCAGGTGGTGGATTATATCCGGAACCTGCACTTCGACGATGAGGATATAGAGTATCTCCGCGGCAGAAAAATGTTCTCTGAGGAGTTTTTGGAGTATCTGCGCAATTTCAAATTCGAGGGCGACATATGGGCAGTTCCCGAGGGGACGCCGGTGTTCCCGCGCGAGCCGCTCATGATCGTGCGCGCTCCGGCGATACAGGCTCAGCTTATCGAGACCTATGTGCTGCTTGAGATAAACCATCAGAGCCTTATTGCGACAAAGGCAAACCGCGTTTGCCGCGCGGCAGAGGGCAGGGTGGTGCTCGAGTTCGGCTCGCGCCGTGCGCAGGGCATCGACGGCGCCGTCACGGGTGCCAGAGCCGCGTTCATCGGTGGCTGCGCGGGCACCGCGTGCGCCCTTTCCGACACGCGCTACGGCGTGCCTGCGGGCGGCACCATGGCGCATTCGTGGGTGCAGATGTTCGACTCCGAGTACGAGGCGTTCAAGGCGTATTGCCAGACCTATCCGACGAATGCAACGCTTTTGGTGGATACCTATAACTCCATGAAAAGCGGCGTTCCCAACGCCATCCGCGCCTTTAACGAGGTGCTAAAGCCCCTCGGCATAACAAAATGCGGCATCCGCTTTGACTCGGGCGACATGGCGTATCTCACGCGCAAGGCGCGCGCTATGCTCGATGAGGCAGGCTGGACCGAGTGCACGATAACGGTGTCAAATTCCCTTGACGAGCGCCTTATAACCGAGCTCCTGCTTCAGGGTGCAAAGATCGATTCCTTCGGCGTAGGCGAGAGACTCATAACCGCGAAATCCGATCCGGTGTTCGGCGGCGTGTACAAGCTGTGCGCGGTCGAGGATGCTCAGGGCAATATCGAGCCCAAGATAAAGATAAGCGAAAATGTTGGCAAGATAACAAACCCCGGCTTTAAAAAGGTCTACCGCTTCTTTGAAAAAGAAAACGGTATGGCGGAGGCGGATTACATCTGCCTGAACCACGAGCAGGTGGATGATACAAAGCCGCTTGAGATATGCGATCCCGAGGCGCGCTGGAAGCGCAAGACGATGGAGAACTTCAAGGCGCAGGAGCTGCTCGTTCCGATATTCAGGGGCGGCAAGCTTGTTTACGATCTGCCGAGCCTTGACGATATTCGCCGCCACTGCGCATATCAGGTCAGCACGCTCTGGCCCGAGGTCAAGCGCTTCGATTTCCCTCATCAGTACTATGTAGATCTTTCCGAAGAGCTCATGGAGCTCAAGGACGAAATGCTCAAAGCAAAGAGGTAACACAATGGAAGCATCAAAACGGCGAGAGTATATAGTGTCAAAGCTTGCGGCGAGCAAACGCCCCGTCAGCGCAACGGTGCTGGCAAACGAGCTGTCGGTCAGCCGGCAGATAATCGTTGGTGATATTGCGCTGCTGCGCGCATCCGGCGAAAAGATAATGGCTACACCGCGAGGGTATCTGCTCGAGGGGCTGCAGGACGAGAATGTCTACACCGTTGTATGCGTGCACGGAAGGGACGACATGGAAAAGGAGCTCAACATCATGGTCGATAACGGCTGCACCGTTTTGAATGTAACGGTCGAGCACCCGATATACGGTCAGCTCACCGGTCAGCTCCATCTGTCGAACCGCTACGAGGTCTCGCAGTTCATGCAGAAGATAGGCGGCAACGCAAGCCCGCTGAGCGAGCTCACCGGCGGCATACATCTTCATGCGCTCGCCTGCCCCGACAAGGAGTGCTTTGAGCGGACAAAGGACCAGCTTGCGCGAGAGGGACTTCTTTATACACAATCTCATTGACAAAAGGTCAAAACAGCGTTAAAGTAGACCATGCAGGTGTCAAGACACCAACATGGTCTTTTTATTTGCGGAGGTAAAGCATATGGCAAAGCTCAAAGCGTTCTTTAATCGCAAGGATATTGAGGTAAGCCTCAAGCGCTACGGCATAGATGCGCTCGGTGCAATGGCGCAGGGACTTTTCTGCACCCTGCTCGTCGGCACGATACTCGACACGCTCGGCACACAGCTGGGCATAGGCTTTTTGGCGGCGCCGCTTATCGAGATAGGCGGAGTGGGCTACACGATAGGAAAGTTTGCCTCGGCGATGGTCGGACCCGCGATGGCAGTGGCTATAGGCTATGCGCTGAAGGCTCCGGCAATGGTGCTGTTTTCGTTGATACCGGTGGGCTATGCAACGAATGTCATGGGCGGAGCGGGCGGACCGCTTGCGGTGTATGTAGTTGCGATACTTGCAGCCGAGTTCGGCAAAATGGTCTCGAAGGAGACCAAGATAGATATACTCGTAACTCCCATAGTGACTATCCTTGTCGGCATAGGCGCTGCCTATTTCATAGCAGCCCCCATCGGCAAGGGAGCTATGGCAGTCGGAACGCTCATAAAGTGGGCGACCACACAGCAGCCGTTTATAATGGGCGTGCTCGTTTCGGTGATAGTCGGCATCGCGCTTACGCTGCCCATATCCTCGGCGGCTATCTGTGCCGCCCTCAGCCTCACGGGGCTTGCAGGCGGCGCGGCGCTCGCGGGCTGCTGCGCGAACATGGTCGGCTTTGCTGTCGTTTCGTTCAGGGAAAACGGCTGGGGCGGCATAGTCTCGCAGGGTCTGGGCACCTCGATGCTCCAGATGGGCAACATCGTGCGCAATCCGAAGATATGGATACCCGCAATAGCGGCGAGCGCCGTTACCGGTCCCATTGCGACCTGCCTGTTCAAGCTTGAAATGAACGGAGCCGCGGTCTCATCCGGAATGGGCACCTGCGGACTCGTAGGTCCAATAGGCGTATGGACGGGCTGGTCGAACCCCTCGGCTGAGGCGGTGCTCGACGGTGCGAAGGCGATCGTGCCCACGGCGGGCGACTGGATAGGTCTTGCGCTTATCGCCATCGTCCTTCCGGCGCTGCTCTCATGGGCGTTCGGGCTTGCCTGCCGCAAGCTCGGCTGGATAAAAGACGGCGACATGAAGCTAAACTGAATATAAAAAAGAGTGCCATCAGGCACTCTTTTTATTTTCCGACGCAGAAGCGCTCGAATATTCTGTTCGTGACCTCGTCGCGCACCGTGCGTCCGGTGAGCTCTCCGAGCGCCGACATCGCAGCTTCCGTTTCGGTGAGCACAATGTCCGGCGTGCAGCCGATAGCCAGCGCCTGAGATGCCGCGGTGAGCGACTCAAGCGCACGGCTGACCGCCTCGAACTGCCGTGCGTTTGTGAGTATCTCGCCCGCGGGAGCGTCCGGCATCGGAAACAGCCTGCGCACCGTGCTTTCAAGCTCGGATATGCCCTCGCCGGTGCGTGAACTCACGGTGACGACAGGGAGCGCCGTTTCGGGGATGACCGCGCGGCTGGCAAGGTCGGATTTTGACAGAACGACTATGCCGTGCGGCGCAGTCTCCGCACACTTTATTATATCGGCATCCTCGGAGGTAAACTCTCCGCTGCCGTCGATGACCGCGATGACGAGCTCCGCTTCGTGCATGGCGCGGCGCGAGCGGTCAACTCCGAGACGCTCGATCTCGTCGCTCGTTTCGCGTATGCCCGCAGTGTCGGTCAGCCTGAGCAGCACGCCGCCGAGCTTCAGCTTTTCCTCTATGGTGTCGCGCGTTGTGCCGGGAATGTCCGTGACTATCGCGCGGTCATACCCCAAAACGGCGTTTAGAAGCGAGCTTTTGCCCGCGTTCGGTCTGCCGACTATCGCGGCGGGAATGCCCGACTGCATGAGCCTGCCGCGGTCGTAGCTTGCGCGGAGCGCACCGAGAGTTTTCTCCGCGCGGGATATATCCTCACGATACCGCTCAATGAGAAACGGCTCGATGTCCTCGTCGGGGTAGTCGAGCACCGCGTGGTAATGCGAGCTTATGTCGGTGAGCGCGGCGTACACCGCGTCTATCTTGCGCGATATTGCTCCGGCGAGCTGACCGGCGGCGTTGCGGGCAGCCTCGGCGGTCTCGGCGTCGATTATGTCAGCCACCGCCTCTGCGCCGGCAAGATCCATCCTGCCGTTACAAAACGCGCGTTTTGTAAACTCGCCCGGCAGCGCCTGTCTCGCGCCGAGTGCAAACGCCGCCTCGAGCACCGCGCGCAGCACCACCGGCGAGCCGTGGCACTGAAATTCGGCGGTGTTCTCGCCCGTATAGCTGTTGGGCGCGCGGCTAACGGTGCAAAGGCAGACATCAAGAAGCCTGCCGTCGGCATCGGAAAGCTTGCCGTACATGAGCTTTCTGTCCTCACAGGCGGACATGGGCTTGCCGCACGAGGGCCTAAACAGTCTGTCGGCAATATCTATTGCCGCATCGCCGGACAGACGCACGATGCCTATCGCGCACACCTGCGAGCCGGTGGATACGGCGGCTATGGTATCGGACATGGTATCTCTCCTCAAAAGAACGATTAAAAGAAAAAGCGGGCCTAGCCCGCTTTTAAAGTGTTTTCGATAATTACTTGTTCATTCTTGCCGCACGGGCAGCCTTCTCGTCGTTATCCTCGGAGATATAGTAGCTCAGGGAAAGCAGACTGTCGGAGAAGTGGATATTTTCAACGATCGTGCTGCTCTCGGGCGAGGTCAGCTCGACATTCGTAAAGTTCCAAATAGCGTTTATGCCGTGCTTTGTGAGCAACTCGGTGGTCTCAACTGCGTGAGCCTTGGGAACGCAGAGCACCGCAGCGTCGATCTTGTTCTCGGTGAGATAGGTGGGCAGCTCCGCCATATCGTGAATGGCCACGCCCTCATAGTCGGTGCCGATGAGCTCGGGCTTTACATCAAACGCAGCCTTGAGATCAAAGCCCCACGACTTGAACGAGAAGTTGCATATAAGTGCCTGACCAAGGTTGCCGACGCCGATGAGAATGGCGCTGTAGCCCCTGTCCATACCGAGGATGGACGCGATCTCCGCGCGAAGAGCGGTGACCTTATAGCCGTAGCCCTGCTGACCGAATTCGCCGAAGCAGCTGAAATCCTGACGAATCTGCGACGGAGTGAGACCAAGCTGTTTGCCGAGCTCGCCGGATGATATGCGGCTCACGCCCGCCTCGGTGAGCTCGTCGAGCTTGCGAAGATAGCGGGGGAGACGACGGATTACATTATTAGATACTTTTACGCGCTTCATACTTGACATCTCCTTAAAAGCGGCAGATGGATGTTAATTATTTGATTAACCGATTATAGCATATGTTTTTTGGCATTTCAAGAGGCAAAATGACAGAAAATGTACCATATGAAGTAGAAAATTAATGTTTTTCGTAAACTTAACAGGATTGATGTTTTCTCGATTATGTGTTATTTTAAATTTCACGGAGAGTGATAAATATGAGAATGAGAAAAAAGCCTAATTTGCAGCCGCGCATGGAAAGATGCGCTGAGGTCCTCGTAAAGCAGCCGGAGTCGCTCAGCGGGGCATGGCGCAAGGAGTTTTCCGGCTATGAGCAGTTGTGGCTCGAGATAGGCTGCGGCAAGGGCAGATTCACCGTCGGTACCGCGCAGGAGCACCCCGAAGTGATGCTTTTGGCGCTTGAAAAGGTCGAGGATGCACTCGTTATCGCAATGGAGCGCGCAGTAGAAGCGCAGGTGGAAAATGTGCGGTTTATATCCATGGACGCAAACAAGCTGCGCGAGGTGTTCGAGCCCGCCGAGATAGACAGGATATTTTTAAACTTCTGCGACCCATGGCCGAAAAGTCGCGATGCAAAGCACCGGCTCACCGCGCCGAATTTCCTGAGGATATATGCGGACCTGCTGCCTATGGGCGGCGAGGTGCATTTTAAAACGGATAATCTGCCGCTGTTCGAGTGGTCGGTGCAGCAGTTTGAAGCCGAGGGCTGGGAGATAAGCGAGCTGACAAACGATCTGCACGAAAACGGAAACGGCGGTGTTATGACCGACTATGAGTGCAAATTCCGCGAAATGGGCGTTAAGATAAACAGACTCGCCGCACGGAAAGCGGACACCACTAAGGACGCGAGCGCCGGAGCCGCACCGAGACTCAGAGACGCGGCGCTGTCAGACGCAAGGGGGCTAATAAATGAGGTTTATAAGTTGGAATGTAAACGGTCTGCGGGCTGTCGTTAAAAAAGGCTTTGAGGAGATATTCTATGCTCTGGATGCAGACCATTTCTGCATTCAGGAGACAAAGCTTCAGGAAGGGCAGATAGAGCTCGACCTTCCGGGGTATGAGCAGTACTGGTGCTATGCCGATAAAAAGGGCTACTCAGGAACGGCTATATTCACAAAGCACACGCCGCTTTCGGTGAGCTATAACATCCCCGGTCACGACACCGAGGGCAGGGCAATAACGCTCGAGTATGACGATTACTACCTCGTTGTGGTGTACACTCCTAATTCGCAGAACGAGCTCAAGCGCATAGACTACCGTATGAGCTGGGAGGACGACTTCCGGCAGTACCTGTGCTCGCTGGATGCGAAAAAGCCGGTCGTAATTTGTGGGGACATGAATGTCGCCCATTGCGAGATCGACCTGAAAAACCCCGATACCAACCATTTTAATCCCGGATTTTCCGATCAGGAGCGCGGCAAATTTACCGAGCTTCTCGATGCGGGGTTTATCGACACCTTCCGCACGCTTTATCCCGACAGGAGCGATGCCTACTCGTGGTGGAGCTACCGTGCCGCCGCAAGAAGCCGGAATGTTGGTTGGCGTATCGACTATTTCGTCGTATCCGAGCGGCTGCGGGATAACATAAAGGATGCGTACATACTGCCCGAGGTCATGGGCTCGGACCACTGTCCGGTGGGGCTCGATATGCTATGGTAAAGATAGGCAATGTTGAGATAAAAGGGCGCATGACGCTCGCGCCGATGGCGGGAGTAACGGATTTTGCGTTCCGCAGCATATGCACGGAGCTCGGAGCGGCGCTCACGACAACGGAAATGGTCAGCGCGAAGGCTCTCGTTTACGGCGATAACAAGACAAAAAGCCTGCTGTATAACCTGTCCGGCTGCCGTCCGTTTGCAGCGCAGATATTCGGGCACGAGCCCGAGGTCATGGCTGAGGCGGCACCTATGGCGATAGAGCTATCAGGCGCGGATATGCTTGATATAAACATGGGCTGTCCGGTAGGAAAGATAGTAAAAAGCGGCGACGGCTCCGCGCTCATGCGCGATCCCGAGCTTGCCGCACGGATAGTCGAAAGCACTGTAAAGACTGCGGGAGTTCCCGTTACGGTGAAGTTCCGCAAGGGCTTTGACGGCGGCAATGTAAACGCCGTTGAGTTTGCAAAGATCCTTGAGCAGGCGGGCGCGTCGGCACTCGCCGTGCACGGCAGAACGCGCGCACAGATGTATGCGGGCAAAGCCGATTGGGACATCATCCGCGATGTAAAACGCGCGGTGAGCATACCGGTGATCGCAAACGGAGATATATTCTCCGCTGAGGATGCAGAGCATATCCTGCGGTACACCGGCTGCGACCTTGCGATGATCGGCAGGGGAATATTCGGCGACCCGTGGCTTTTTGAGCAGGCAAACGCTATTATAGCCGGTCAGCCGGTGCCGGAGCTGCCGCCGCTTGCCGAGCGCATGGACCTCGCCGTGAGGCACACGAGAATGTATGCCGAGGTGTTCGGCGAGCGCCTTGCCTGCCTTGAGGCGCGGCACCAGATACCGTGGTACCTCAAGGGCGTTGCCCATGCGGGGTATTATAAACAGCAGCTCGTTCGGGTGGAAACGCTCGAGGAGATAGATAAGCTTATAAAAGGTGTAAAAAGAGATCTGATATGACCGAAATGCTCGACAAGGATATAATCGACAGAGTCAACGACGGTGATGCCGAAGCCTTTGAGGAGCTTGTGCGGCGGTATGAGAAAACGGTGTTCAACATTGCCCTGCGTATGGTGGGCGACAGGGACGATGCCGCCGATATGACGCAGGAGGCGTTTATAAAGGCATATGGCAGCCTTGGCTCATTTCACGGCAACAGCAAGTTTTCCGTATGGCTTTATCGGATAACCACGAATGTGTGCCTTGACCACCTGCGCGCGAAAGCGCGGAAAAAACAGGTGCCTTTGGGTCTTGCCGACGATGCCGAGCAGGAGCTTGACATTCCGGATATGCGCGAAATGCCCGAGGAGCAGCTAATGCGGAAGCTGAGTATGCAGGCCGTTCAACGCGGGCTCGAGCGCCTTGCGCCGGAGCACCGGCAGATACTCATTATGCGCGAGCTCGGCGGCATGAGCTATGCCGAAATTTCATCCGCGCTCTCACTTGAGGAGGGCACGGTCAAATCCCGTATCTTTCGTGCGAGAAAAAATCTGTGCGCATTCCTTCTGGCTGACGGGAACATTCCCGACTCTATAGCGTCAAAGAATAGGAAGGGAGGCGACCGGTGATGGAGCACGAAAAGTGTATAGAGCTCATAAGCTCGCTTATAGACGGCGAGCTAAGCGATGCCGAAAGCACCGGTGTGCGCGAGCATATCGCCTCATGTCCCGAGTGCAGGAGAGTGTACGAGGCGTTCAGCGCCGTGTCGGATAGCCTGTGTGAGTCTGAGGATGTGCCCGATGGTCTGCACGAGGATATTATAAGCGGGATAAAGCGCTCAGAGAAAAAGCGCCCGCGCCTTATCTGGCTGAAAACCCTGTCCGCCGCTGCGTGCCTTGCGCTCGTGTTATTCGCCGGAGCAAGGGCGGGAATTTTTACTTCGCAGAGCAATGAGATGAACGATAATGCAAGCGGTCAGAACGAGCCCAACGGTGTGACAGTGGTATACCAGGACGGCTATGACGATGACGGCACCGAAAAAGGCGCCGTCAGAGCGGTGAGCATCGAGGTCACAGATGCGGAGGTGGCAAAGCAGCTCGCTTTGCTGCTTGAGCCGAGCGGCGAGGATAAAACGCCGCCCGAGCGTGAGCCGGACATGACGGTGACATTTACATTCGGCGATGATCTGACTCCTATAGAGCTTTATTTCAACGGACAGGATGTCTATGTCGATTACGGCGACGGCGCATTCCACACAAAGGCGACCGCGGATGAGATAAAGAAGCTGCTGAGTTGAGCGGAAAATAATCAAAAAAGAGCTCCCCATGGGGAGCTCTTTTATTAGTTATTCCAAAGCGTCGGGGGGTATACTCCGGCTTCGTGCAGCTGCATGAGGTCTTTAACGACGCCGGGCTTGTCCTCCTTATAGGTCAGCCCGAACCAGCGGCCGTTTGTGTTCAAAACCGCTATGGAAATGTCGCCGCTTGCGGTCATGTCGCCCATCATGGTCGGCAGCAGGCACTCGGACTTGTTGTCGCCGTCGGGCAGGGCGACGAGGAAATCCTCAAAGTAACGCTGCATAACGGGCAGAATGTCCTGATGATAGCCCCACAGATTCATGGAAACGAGCGTGTCGGGCGCGAGCACGGGACCGTCCTCACCGTCGGAGGTGTCGCGGATGAGACCGTCGGGCATTAGCTTTATCTTGTAGGTCTCCTTAACGCCGGACAGAAGCCCGTTTTCCTCCATGCACACGCCGCGCGTCACCGTGCCGAACGGACTTATGGTATTTTTGAGCCTGTATGCCACCATTGCGGCATCGTGCGCGTCCTTTAATTCATCGAGCTTCGATGCCATGACATTGAATGCCTCGGTGCCGTAATAGTCGTCGGCATTCATAACGGCAAAGGGCGAGGTTATGACATCCTTTGCGCAGATAACGGCGTGCACCGTGCCGAGCGGCTTTGTGCGCGCGGCAAAGTCGGGGCGGCTCTCGGTGAATTTGTCGGGGGTCTGGAAGGCGTAGTCTATCTTTATGCCGGTGCTTTTTTCAACTCTGTCGCCGAAAAGCTCCTTCGTATCGTCGAAGATCTCGGGCTTTATGATAAGCACTATTTTGTTAAATCCGGCTCTGACGGCATCGTAGAGAGCATACTCCATGAGTATCTCGCCGTCGGGACCAAGACGCTCGATCTGCTTTACTCCGCCGTAGCGCGAGCCGAGACCGGCAGCCATGACAACTAAGGTCTTATCCATTTTGTTCTCCTTTGTATTTATATTATTTAATGCAGGTTCTTGTATATGTGCCGCGGCGGAACAGCTCCGTTTCCGGCGCGCTCAGCAGCCATGCGAGGTACACCTCGGGCCAGTGCTGCTGCAATATGAGCGAATCGCCGCCGCGCTGGTAGGTGTCAACAATGAGAATTACGAGCTGCTCGTAGAAATAATCCTGAGCGCCGCCGGTGACCTTTGTGGCGGTGTATTTTGCGGCATAGCGGAAAAGAATGCCGATGAGCGTGAATATTATCTCCGTTGCCGGTGATTTGTCGCCGGATTTGCGCTTTGAGATCATAACTCCGAGTCGCTGCATTTTCTCTATGCCGCCGAGTTCGTGCCAGTTATCAATGAGCGAGCAGAGGTCGGATGCCATCGCCTCGTTGCCGTCGAGTAAGAATTGAAGGAATTTTTTTAGCTCGAACACATCGCCGCTCATCTTGCTGCGCATATAGTCCATCGCAAGCTGCTGATACCCGTTGTCGCGGTATTTCTCCGGCGTGTCGAGCAGGTCGTCTATATAATCAAACAGCAGGTCCAGCGCAAGCTCCTGATCGTCGAGCGGCACATAGTCGGCATCGACCTCGAGCTCCTGCATCAGCTTTTTAAACTGCGTCTGCATCTGCCCGAGAAGCTTTGTGTATTCTGCCGCGCCGCGCCGCGCCTTGCAGGGCACTATCATGTCGGTGCCGTAGCGCGTGAGGTGCCAATACCTCAGCGGCATACGGGGAACGACATCAATTTCGGATATGATGTTGAATATATTGTCTGTAAAGTCCGCCGCCCTATCGTACACCGTGAGAGGGGTGGCAAAGCTGTAGGCAAACACATTGTCCTTGCCGATACCGCTTTCAAAGGTTAGCCGCGCGCCCAACAGGTTCGTAACGGCACCGCCGCGGCTGTACCCGCACACCCAGATTCTGAGCCTTTCGCGGTCGAAGCCGCGCCGGTCAATATACTTTTCGAGTGCCTCGTACACCTCGTCGGCGGCTTTCTTGAAGCCCGCGGAGAAATCGGGCAGATCGTCCTCAACGGCGTGGGCATTGCTGACCCACTCGCCGCCGTAGCGGTGGCTGCGGATGACAACGGGGATGAGGAAAAAGTCGTCCGGAAGCTTCTTTGCGCCGAAGATATAGCCGCAGGTGTCCTCGCAGCTTTTCTGATCGTCATACCGGTGGCTTTCTATGGTGCGGTCGTCGAAGCCCATCTTGTGCAGGGCTGAGCGGGTGTATTTATCGCCGTCGTTTTTATAGGTGAATGAGCTCATCGTGAGCCCCAGCGACAGTATTGCAAGCTTGTGGTTATATGAGCATGCCGAGCGCATGAAAAACGAGTCGGAATAATAAAAATCAAGCGTTCCTATATCCTTGGGGGGATCGGATTTGGAGATCATAACGCTTATGGGCACGCTGCCGCTTACGGGCGTGCCGTTGGTCCCGTCAAAGTAAAATCTGAGATCAGTCATCTAAAGCCTCCGTGGGAATTTATTGTTATCAGTATATAATTTTTTGCCGTGCAAAGCAAGCGCTAAAATTAACGCTATGGCACTTGACAATGTTTGCACGGCGGGGTATATTAACTGTGCTAACTCAAGCCACACAGTTAAGGGCTTTAAAAAATGTTGAAACTTTTTTGATTTTAAGACGTATTATCGAAAGGGAGACTGCTATGAAAACAAAAATCTCGAAAATCATGCGTGTTGTGACGCCTGTAATGCTCGTTTTGCTGTTGGCGCTCAACGTGTTTACGCTTTATAAGGTATATGCGCTGGAAAACGGCTATGACGAAAACACCGAGGACGTTGCGCAGGAAAACGACGTGAGCATAGGCGACTATGTGATAAAGTCAACGACGCAGATCTCCGATGCGTATAAATCGGGCGATTCGTCAAAGCTGTCGGATAAGGACAAGGAAACGCTCGACATGGCAAAGAGCGTGCTTGACGGGATAATCACCGATGGCATGACGGACTATGAAAAGGAGCTTGCGGTCTACCGCTGGATGACCTCGAACATCGGCTTTGACGAAAACTCTCTGAGCGTTATCCCCGAGAGCGAGACGGGCGAGGTGGATAATCCCTATGGCGTGCTCAAATATCGCAGCGCGGTCTGCGTGGGCTACGCCACGACGTTCAGGCTTTTCATGCAGATGATGAACATCGACTGCATGGTCGTGCACGATTCGTATCTTTCCCACTCGTGGGATCTCGTGAAATTGGACGGCAAGTGGTATCACACCGACATTTACGCCGACACCCCGGGCGGCAACTTCTCGCATTTTAACGTGAGCGACCGGACGATGATGAACATTAACGAGTGGAACACCGATTTCTTCCCCGCCGCGGACGGATATGAGTATAATTACGCCTATATGAACAAAACTAAGTGCAGCGACATTTACACCATCCCCGGGCTTCTTCGCGCAGCCATTGATTCGAATAAGGGCGTTCTGAGCTTCGACTTCGGCGAGAAGGTCGGCGATGATACATATAACGTCATAGAGGCTATTATGAGCAAAATCGAGGAGACTGCACCCTTTACCGCGGATAAGAGCGTGACCCTGAGCTGGGAATGGCTCGAGGCGGACAGCGAGAACGTGTTCTGCATCTATATAAACTACGAGGATAACGGCGGCGACGCAGACCCCGAGGACGGACTGGACGCTGCGACGCGGCAGAGAATAGACAGCGCCGTGACCAAGGCGTTCGGCGAAGGCGTCAGTAGCGGCAGTGAGGCGGTGGGCTGATGAAAAGAATATTCTGCCTGCTGTGTGCGGCGGCGCTCTGCCTCGGCTTGTGCGCCTGCGGCGAAAAAACGCAGAAAATCGATATGTATGAGCTCGAAAAGAGCATGATAAGCGCGGATAAGAGCCTGCCGGAGATGATGGTCACCGGCAGTTGGGAAGAAAATGCGGAAAAAGCCTTTTCATATATATCCGACTTGGAGTATAATAAGGTGTCCGGCTACTTTTTGGCGTATGCCGCCGACGGCACGGCATATGAGATAGCTGTGGTGCAGCTTAAAGACAAGGCGGATGTGACCGCCGCTGCCGACAGCCTCAAGGCTCATGTGCAGGACAGGGTGCAGCTTTACAAGACATACGAGCCGGAGCAGACCCAGCGCGCGGAAAGCGCCGTTGTGAAAACCGACGGGAGCTTTGTCCTGCTCATTATGAGCGACACGCCGCAGAACGCGGAGACCGCATTCAAAGAATTTATAAAATAACGGAGACATAACAGATGGTATTCAGCAGCACGATATTCCTTTGCATATATCTGCCCCTTGTACTGTTGGGGTATTATATCTGCCCGAAAAAGGGGCGGAATCTCTTCCTGCTGATAGTCAGTCTCGTGTTCTATGCATGGGGCGAGCCGAAATATGTTTTCCTGATGATATTCTCCATTCTGGTTAACTATGTTTTCGGCCGCCTCATGGATAAAAACCGCGGGAACGGAAAAAGACTCAAACTCATGCTCGTTTTGTCGGTCGTTATCGACCTCGGGCTGCTGGGATTTTTCAAGTACACGGATTTCATCATAAGCAATGTAAACGCCATATTCAGCACCGGCTTTGACCTTTTGAACATCGCCCTGCCGATAGGCATATCGTTCTATACTTTCCAGGCGATGAGCTACACGATAGATGTCTACCGCGACGATGTCAAGGTGCAGAAAAACCTTATAGACTTCGGTATGTACATCACCATGTTCCCGCAGCTCATTGCCGGTCCCATCGTCCGCTATTCCGATGTTGAAACTCAGCTTGCCGAGCGCACGGTGACGACGGGCGATTTTGCCGACGGCATAATGCGGTTTATAGTGGGTCTCGGCAAAAAGGTGCTGCTTGCAAATCAGATAGGCGCGCTGTGGACGGAGATATACGGTCTCGGCGGCATGAGCTCGGCGCTCACGGCGTGGCTCGGCGCAGCGGCGTTCACATTCCAGATATACTTCGACTTCTCCGGCTATTCCGACATGGCGATAGGTCTGGGAAAGATGTTCGGCTTCAAGTTCCCCGAAAACTTCCGCTATCCGTATGAGTCGGTGTCGATAACCGACTTCTGGAGAAGATGGCACATAACGCTGAGCACATGGTTCAAGGAGTATCTTTACATCCCGCTCGGCGGCAACCGCCGCGGACTTGCGCGTCAGGCGCTGAACCTTCTGATAGTCTGGTCGCTCACCGGCTTCTGGCACGGTGCGGGCTGGAACTTCGTGATGTGGGGACTGTATTATTTCGTGATACTGTTCATCGAAAAGCTGTTCCTGCTAAAGGCGCTGGACAAGCTGCCGAAGCTGCTGCGCCATCTGTATTCGCTGCTGCTCATAGTTATCGGCTGGGTGATATTCGCCTGCGACGATATGAGCGTGCTGCTGCCGTATCTGGGCTCGATGTTCGGTGCAAACGGCGCTCTCGGCGGGCTGGATGTGTACTGGCTCATAACAAAGCTTGCGCTGCTCGTTATATGCGCGGTCGCGTCAACGCAAATGCCGAAGAAGCTGTTTGCAAGCGTCACCGGCACCATGAACGAGAAGGCTGCGTTTGCCGTAAAATCGGTGCTGGCGGTCGCGCTGCTCGTTCTGAGCATGGCGTTTCTCATCGGCGACAGCTACAACCCGTTCCTTTACTTCAGATTTTAAGAGGTGAGCGTGATGAAAAAATTCCATATCGCGCTTATCGCGGTATTTATTGCTATCATAACCTTGCCCGCTGTATTTGTGTTTGCGGGCACGGATAAAGAGTTTTCGGAAAACGAAAACAGAATGCTCCAGACAGCTCCGGTGCTCAGCCTTGATAACATCCTTTCCGGCAGCTTTCAGGAGAAGATAACCGACTATATATCCGATCAGTTTCCCGCGCGCGATACATGGACAAGGCTCGGCACCGATGTGAAAAAGCTCGCAGGCTTTAAGGACATCGGCGGGGCATACCTCGGAGACGACGGTTATTACATGGAAAAGCTCACGCCTGAGGATGTAAATGAGACTAACCTCAGGAGCAATCTCGTCATGATCGACGAGTTTGCAAAGAAAAACGAGGGCATTCCCATTACGATGCTGCTCGTTCCGGCGACCGGTACGGTAATGGACGACAAGCTCCCCGCGCACGCGCAGATGTACGATGCCGAGAAGCTGAGGGACACTGTAGTCACCGCGCTTCCCGATTTGAATGTCCCCGACCTGTACACATGCCTGCGGGAGAATAAGTCCGAGCAGATATACTATCGCACGGATCACCACTGGACATGGAACGGCGCGTATGCGGCATACAAGCTGCTTGTACCGGACGGGGCGTACAGCGCATCGCCCGAGCTGTTCAGCGAGTCGTTCCTCGGAACGACCTATTCCAAAACGCTCGATGCCTCCGCAAAGGCGGATAAGGTGTATATAGCGCCGGTATCCGATAATGTCGCCGTCACCGCCGACGGCAAGCAGATACCGCTGTACGACATGGCGGCGAAAAACGAAAAGGACAAGTACAAGGTCTTTTTCGGCGGCAACTACGGGCAGACGGTCATAACCGGCGGCTGCGATAACGGCAAAACGCTGCTTGTCATAAAGGACTCGTTTGCAAACAGCCTCGTTCCGTTCCTGACGGCTGATTATGAGACGATAATAATGCTCGATATGCGCTATTACATGGGCTCTGTCCAGAGCATTATCGAGGAGAGCAATGTTGACGAGATCCTCTTCGCGCAGGAAATGAGCAGCTTTTCAAATGACCGAAACCTTATAAAGCTTACATTCTGATATAAAAAATGACACCCGAAGGGTGTCATTTTTTTCTGCTTGAGTCCCACGGAACGGGGGTCTGACCCTTGTCAACTATGAGATACGCCTTTTTCGCTATGCGTGCCATCGGCTCATCGGAGTACGAGTCAGAGTAAAACGCTTCGGTGACCGCGTCGGGATGCAGCTCATAGAACCTGCGCACCTTCTCCTCGCCATAGCAGTTTTTGCCGAGCATTTTGCCGGTGCGCTTGTCCATCGGCGTTGCGATAAGCTCTATGCCGAGACGGTCGGTCATCGGCTTTACGACAAACTCCGGCGATGCGGAGATGACTATATCGTCGTCTCTGCGCTGGGCGAGGTACCACGGGGCTATCCTGTCCTCGTGCTCGTCCCAGTAGCGGCTGAGAAGCGCGTCGATGTCGTCGATATTGCGCACAAAGCTGAATATGTGCTCCTTGAGCCGCTCCTTTGATATGAGCTTGAGCGCGTAAAGCGCGCCTATAACGAGCATTTTCGGCACCCACAGCAGCATGAGAGCGGGATGGGCGTGCATATACCAGCGCACGAAGGTCGCCGACGAATCAGGGTAAAATATCGTTTTGTCAAAATCGTATGTATTCATTGTCAGTCCTTATATATCTTGAGCGAATTTGCGCTTGTCAGCATGAAAACGGCGGCATCGGCTGCAACGGCGGCTATAATGCCGATGCTTCCGCAGCCGGCGAGGATGAGCGCCGCAAGCTTTATGCCGATGCCGAGAACAGAGCCCAGCCGCGCCTTTGCAGCGGCGCTTTTGCATATGCCCATTGCCTGAGGCAGCTTCAATATGTCGTCGCTCATTATCAAAACTCCCGCCTTAGACGCGGCAGCCTGCGCGTTCATAGCGCCCATGGCAACGCCCACATCCGCCTTTGCAAGCACCCGCGCATCGCTCACTGCGTCGCCGACGAAGGCGAGCTTTCCTGTGTGTTTTTCGCGCAGGAGCTCATCGAGCGCAACTACCTTGTCCTCCGGCAGAAGCTGCGTCATGACATCGCTGACGCCGAGCGCTCTGCCCACCGCGCGTCCGGTTCGGTCGGTATCGCCGGTAAGGAGCACCGCCTTCTCGATGCCCAGCGCGTACAGCTCGCGCACGGCGTCCTTTGCGCCGTCTTTAACGCGGTCGTCGATTATGATATAGCCGTAGTATATGCCGCCGGCTGCGACATGGACCACCGAAAGGTGCCTGTCGGCATAGCGGCAGCTTATGCCGTTTGCGCGCATTAGCGCCTCGTTTCCGACGAGGACCTGTCTGCCGTATACCTTTGCCTCAACGCCGCGTCCGGGTATCTCGCGCATATCGCTTATGTGCTTTTCGTCCGGCAGAGTCGGACATGCGCGCCTGAGCGATACTGCTATCGGGTGCGTCGAGCCGTATTCGGCGGCAGCGGCGAGCATTATGAGATCTGCGCTGCTTATGCCGACGGGTTCGGCTCCTATAACGGAGAAGCTGCCCTCGGTGACGGTGCCGGTCTTGTCCATGACGACGGTGGAGGCGGATGCAAGCGTTTCAAGCTCACGCTTGCCGCGCAGCATTATCCCGCATCCGGCAGCCCTGTGAAGCCCCGCAAGATAGCATGACGATACGCAGAACGCGGTGCCGGATATTGATGAAACGGCTATGAGAGTGAGCCCTCTGTGCGACCATTCGAGCCAGTCGCCGGTTATTATGCCCGCCGTTATCACCATGATGAGCGCGATCACTATGATGATCGGCGTAAAAAGAGCAGAAATGCGCGAAAGCCGCTTTTCGCGGGCACCGTGGATGTGCGCGGAGCGCTCTATGACCTCGGCGGTCCTGACGAGGGTCGAGTTTCCGTAGAGCTGGGTCACGCGCACCTTCAGCGTACCACCGAGGTTTACGCAGCCTGATACTACGCTCACGCCCGCGCCGACCTCTATCGGCTCGCTGCCGCCGGTGTAAGCCGAGGCATCGACCGTGCCGCTGCCGTCGACTACAATGCCGTCGAGCGGTATGAGCTCGTTTTTCTCGACCGTTATCACCGTACCGGGGCGTATCCTTGCTGGATCGACCATGTTCATCTTCCCGTCGAGCTCAACGCACGCGTATTTGGGGCGCAGGTGCTCAAGATACGGCATCTCACGGCGGTTTCTGCCGATGATAATGTGCTCGAAGGCACCCTCTATGCCGAATATGATAAGAACCGCAAACGCCTCTGTAAATTGTCCCATGCAGGAAATGCCTATACACGCGAGCAGCACCATGAGCTCGGAAGACAGCAGCTTTGAGTGCGCAAATCGCGCGGCTGCCGCCTTCACCGTAGGCATGGCTGCGACTATCGGGGGGATAAGGCTCAGCACCGTTTCCAGCCACGGCTTCATACTAAAGTGCCCTACAGCCGTCGAAACGCCGATAAACAGCGCAAGCGCTATGCCTAACGGCAGAAGTCTGCGCTCGAGCTCTATACGGCTGCGGTCACGCTTTTCATTGTTTTTTCGCATAAAAATCACCATATTAGATGATACACGCCTACAAAAAGATTGTCAAACCCGCATACTCATAATTTTAACAAAGTCCTTTATTCCTTGACATAATAGATGTATAATGTTATCCTCTATATGTACTATGTACTAAAATCGGAGGTGCGGTCAGTGAGAGGCTCGATGCTCAAGGAAGTGCTTCAGGAGCAGGGGATCAGCATTAGCGAGCTTGCCCGAAGGCTGAATGTTTCGGCGCAAACGCTCTACAGCATGGTAAAGCGCGATAACCAGAAGGTCGATTTCGACATGATGATGCATATCTGCCAGCAGCTCGATGTTCCCGTCGAGCACTTTTGCGAGGATACCGCGCTGCCGAAAATGCCGGATCTGCGCGAGTGGCAGTTTATCGGCAAGTACCGCCGCCTGTCCGAGGGCAGCAAGCAGCTTGTCGATCTCGTCATGGAGCATGAGCTCGGGCGCGATGCAGCCGCTCCGGAAAAGAGCGACGATACGAAGATCATCCCGCTGTATGCCACTCCCGCCGCGGCGGGCTATGCGTCTCCGGCGTTCGGCGATGATTACGAGGATTACTCCGTGCCGTCGGGCAGTGCCGCAGATTTTGCCGTGCGCATCGACGGCGACAGCATGGAGCCTTATATACACGACGGCTCCGTTGCGCTGTGCAAGCGCGGCGAGATCATTCACGACGGCGATGTCGGACTGTTTTTCGTTGACGGCGACATGAAGTGCAAGCAGTATTGCCAGGATTATTCGGGCAATGTGCACCTGTTTTCCGCCAACCGCGACAGGAGCGATGCCGATGTGTTCATAAAAGCGAGCGCGGGGATAACGATAATGTGCTTCGGCAAGGTGCTGCTTGATAAGAGCATCCCGCTGCCGGAAAGCCGGTGAATGTAATGGTGTATGAAAACAAGCTCCCGCGAGACTACGAGCAGACCCAGACCGTTAAGGCGGACATTAAGCTTTACGCCGCATCGGGCGCTGTACTGGCGATAGCCCTCGTGCTGGGATGCGTTATAAAGGGCGTTGACCAGCTGCTTAACGCCTCAGGCGTTTTTACCCTTGCCCTCAAGCTTTTGCTCACCGCTGCCATAGCGGTGCTGAGCCTTTTTGCGCAGGAGTATATAAAATGCGTCGCTATCGGCAAGGTCACCGGAAAGCCCGCGCGCGTAGTGCGCGAAAAGGGCACGGCGTATGTCGAGTACCGGTGCTGGCTCGATAAGAGGGCGTTTATGATAATAAGCTTTGCACCGGCTGCGGCGATATGCCTTATATCGCTTATTTTGGCATTCATCCTGGCGGATAAACTGTTCTGGCAGGCGTATCTGGTGTTTGCGCTCAATTTTGCCGGTATGACCGGAGACGGGTACACGGCGATCGTCCTTGCCAAACTCACCGGCGGGGTCAGAATTAAAAACGAGGGACTTGATACCCTTATTGCAACGGAGAAACAGTATGCAGATCAGCGAACAGATCCTTAACATGAAAGACGACTGCGTGAAGATCCGCCGCGAGCTTCACCGCATACCCGAGATAGGCTTTGACCTTCACAAAACGCACGAATACATAAAGCCGCTTATTGAGCAGTGCAAGCCGGACGAGCTCATAACCATTGCAGAGACCGGCTTCAAGGTCGTGTTTTATGCGCAGGGAGCTCAGCGCACCATCGCGTTTCGCGCGGATATGGACGGCATGAAAAACACGGAGGAGAACCGCTTCCGCTTCCGCTCGCGCACCCGCGGCGTTATGCACGGCTGCGGTCACGACGGGCACATGACGATACTGCTCATGCTCGCAAAATGGGTGTCGCAGAACCGCGATAAGCTCAAGTGTAATGTCGTTCTGCTGTTCCAGCCGGGCGAAGAGGGCTGGGCAGGCGCAAGGCGCATGATAAACGAGGGCGCGCTCGTAAACCCCAAAGTAGACCGCATTTACGGTCTGCACCTGTGGCCGACGGTGCCCAAGGGCAAGATCGGCATCCGCTGGGAAAACCTCATGGCGCAGACGAGCGATTTCGTTATAAAGATCCACGGCAAAAGCGCCCATGCCTCAACGCCCCAGATGGGAGTTGACGCCATAGTCGTCGCAGCCGAGCTCATAACGATGATACAGTCCGTTATAACGCGCGATGTTGACCCGCACCAGGATGCGCTGCTCACGCTCGGCAAGATAAACGGCGGCACGGCGCACAATGTCATAGCCGAGGAGGTCACCATGAGCGGCACTCTACGCGTTTTCAGCAACGAGCTGTATGACCGGCTTATGACGCAGATAATCTCGCTGCTCAAAGGTCTTGAGCTTGCAACGGGTGCGGGCATATCCATGGAAACGGTCGTGCACTATCCGTATGTTGCAAACCCGCGCGAGATGGTCGAGAAGTTTTACACGGTGCTCGATTCGATGGACGATGTTGTTCTCGTTGAGCCCGTTATGGCGGCGGAGGACTTCGCCGAGTATCAGCAGGAGGTAGACGGTATGTTCATGTTCCTCGGCATAAACGGAGGAAGGGGCGGCGCGCCGCTGCACAGCAGCCGCTTTGATTTCGATGAGGATGCGCTCCTCGTCGGCGCCGAGGCATTTAAAAGAATATTGGAGTGTGAGAATTATGCATGATGAAGTATCGATTGAAAAGAAAATGCCAAACAGAGTAGATGGTACGCTGCGTAAGTTTGCGCTTCGGGTGCCGGAGTGCATTTACAAGTGCAGCGGTATAATAGTGTTCGGCAAGCGCATCAAATCGCTCGTGTTTTCCACAGATCTGAGCATTATCAGAAATGTAAACGCGGATGCGATAATGGCGGTGTACCCGTTCACGCCGCAGCCGGTCATCACTCAGGCGCTGCTGACAGCGGCGGATATTCCGGTTTTCTCCGGCGTCGGCGGCGGACTCACGCAGGGGCAGAGGGCTATAAACCTTGCCATGTTTGCCGAGATGCAGGGCGCTACCGGCGTTGTGCTCAACGACCCGACCTCGAACGAGGTGCTCTCGCTTGTGCGCCACACGGTGGATATTCCGGTCGTTATCACCATCGCGCGCAAGGATGTTGACATTGAGGAGCGTCTTGCAGCGGGCGCGGATATATTCAATGTCTCCGCAGCGGGCGATACGCCGGCAGTCGTGCGCAGGATAAAGGAAACTCATCCGGATGTGCCGGTAATCGCTACCGGAGGCCCCACGGAGGAGAGCATAATGCAGACCATCGCGGCCGGTGCAAACGCCATCACATGGACCCCGCCCTCCAACGGCGAGGTGTTCCGCGACATCATGGCAGCCTACAGAGAGGGTAAGCCCCATCCCTGATACATAATAAAAAACTCCCGAAACCGTCGTTTCGGGAGTTTTAATATTTATCGGATGATCATGCGTTTGCGGAGTAGGTGAAGCTCACTCCGGGGTAACGCGTCTGCGGGTCGATCCTCGAGCCGTTTACATACATCTCGAAGTGCAGATGAGGACCGGTGGACATGCCGGTAGAGCCGACATAGCCGATGGTCTGACCGCGGGAGACCGTCTGACCGACGGACACTGCGCGCGAGGACATATGAGCATAAAGCGTCTGCATTCCGTTGCCGTGGTCTATCATTACATAGTTGCCCCAGCCGCCGTTCCAGCCGTCTGCCGAGCGCACGACCGTGCCGGAGTCGGCTGCGTAGATCGCGCTGCCGTAGCTTGCGCCGATGTCGGTGCCGCCGTGGTTTTTATACTCGCCCGTTACGGGGTGGGTGCGCGGACCCTGACGGCTCGTTATGTAGGTGCAGTAGCTCGGCCATACGAGATTGCCGGTGCCGATGGTGCTTCCGCCGCCCGGATTGGGCTGAGGCTTATTCTGCTCCTGCTGGCGGTTGAGCTCATTTACCTTGTTCTGAATGTCGGCATTGAGCTGCTTTTCCTGCTCGGTGAGCTGGCTGAGAACGCCGGACTTGGCGTTTATATCGCTCTGGAGGGATGCGATCACGGCGGTGGCCTCCTGAATGTCGGCCTCCTGCTGAACCTTCAGATCCTCGAGCTCTGCCTTGGTATCCTCCATCTCGGTCTTGGCTTCCTCATACTCTTCCTTTACGGCCTTGAGGTCGGTGACCGACTGGCGGTAGGAGTTTTCAAGCTCCTTGTCGCTTCTCATAATATCGCCGATGTCGTCTATAAGGCTTAGGAACTCGCCGATGCTGTTGGCTCCGAAAAGAACCTCAAAGTAGTTGTACCTTCCGGCTTCCTCCATCGCGCGAACGCGGACCTTGTATTTTTCAAGCTGCTCGTCGGCGGTTTTCTGAGCTTCCTCGACCTCTTCGGTCTTCTGCTCGATAAGCTGGGTGTGCAGTTCTATCTGCTCGTTGAGGTTGAGTATCTGCTTAACGGTGATGGCATTTTTCTCGTCCAGCGCATTTTTGAGCGATATAAGGTCGCCCTGCTGACCTTGCAGAGAATTGATGGTCGACTGGACCTGATTCTTCTGGCTGGAAAGCTGCGATTTCTGAGACCTGAGAGAATCGATCTCAGACTGCGTTACGGCAAACGCCGAAACACTCATCATCGAGAACATGACGCTCATCGTCATTACCAGAGCCATCGCAAAAGCAAAAAACTTTTTGAATTTTTTCTTCATCATATTGATCTCCAATCTGTGGGTACTGACTCGTTACCATAATATTATACACCCACTGTCAAGCAAGGGGTAAGCTTCGTATTGCGAACAAGTGCCATTATGCCACAAAACGCCCTCGTCTTTGTTAATAAAGTATTATTAAACTGTAAAAACCCCTTCCGGAGCAAGTCCGGAAGGGGTCAAATACTTTATTTCTCAGAGCAGACCAGCCAGACCGGTCGCGGTGAAGATACCTGCGAAAACGGTGGAAACAACGGTCATGAGCTTGATGAGGATGTTGATGGACGGACCGGAGGTATCCTTGAACGGATCGCCGACGGTGTCGCCGACAACGGCTGCCTTGTGAGCATCGGAGCCCTTGCCGCCGTGGTGGCCTTCCTCGATGTACTTCTTTGCGTTATCCCATGCGCCGCCGGCGTTGGACATGAACATTGCCATCATAACACCGGAAACGACCGACTGCCAGAGGAGCAACGACTGCCATAATGCCGGGAACGAGCATCTCTTTAAGAGCTGCGGTGGTGGAGATGGCAACGCAGGTCTTGTAGTCGGGCTTTGCGGTGCCTTCCATAACGCCGGGGATCTCACGGAACTGACGGCGAACCTCTTCGATCATGCTGTACGCTGCCTTGGAAACGGAGTCCATGGTCATTGCGGAGAACACGAACGGGAGCATGCCGCCGATGAGCAGACCGATAACGACGGTGGGGCTGGTCAGAGCGACCTGATCTGCGGTCAGACCGGTTGCCTGAGTGAAGGATACGAACAGAGCCAGTGCGGTAAGAGCAGCAGAGCCGATAGCGAAGCCCTTGCCCATTGCTGCGGTGGTGTTGCCGACTGCGTCGAGCTTGTCGGTGATCTCGCGCACGGAGTGGTCAAGACCGCTCATCTCGGCGATGCCGCCGGCGTTATCGGCGATAGGACCGTATGCGTCGACCGCAACGGTGATACCGGTGGTGGAGAGCATGCCGACTGCGGCAAGTGCGATACCGTAAAGACCTGCAAACTGATATGCAAGGAAGATGCCGACGCAGATGAGGATAACGGGTACCCAGGTGGACATCATGCCGACTGCGGTGCCGGAGATGATGGTGGTAGCAGAGCCCGTCTCGGACTGCTGAGCGATCTTCTTAACGAACTTGGACCATAGCTGTTAAGCATGACCTTGCTGAGGATGACGGATGCGATAACAACGAGAAGGGCGGAAACATAGGAGCCCATCTTGAGTGCCTTGTGGGGGGTTGCACCCTCTTTGCCGCGAACGAAGAAGGTTGCGATAACGGATGCGAGGATACCGCATGCTGCGATAACGAGCGGGAAGATAACGGACAGATCGCCGAACTTTGCAACGACGACTGCGCCGAGGGTCATTGCGGAGATGATAGCGCCGACATAGCTCTCGAAGAGGTCTGCGCCCATACCTGCGACATCGCCGACATTGTCGCCGACATTATCAGCGATAACAGCGGGGTTGCGGGGGTCGTCCTCGGGGATGCCTGCCTCGACCTTGCCGACGAGGTCGGCGCCGACATCGGCTGCCTTGGTGTAGATACCGCCGCCGACACGGGCAAACAGAGCGATGGAGCTTGCGCCGAGGGAGAAGCCGAACAGAACATTGGTGTCCTCAAAAATGAGGTAGAGGACGGATGCGCCCAGAAGACCGAGACCGACAACGCACATGCCCATGACAGAGCCGCCGGAGAATGCGATCGACAGAGCCTTGTTCATGCCGCTGGTGCGCGCCGCATTAGCGGTGCGGACATTAGCCTTGGTAGCTACATTCATGCCTATGTAGCCGGCGAAGATGGAAAACAGCGCGCCGAACAGGAAGCACAGTGCGGTGATCCAGCTGCCGAGGCCGAGGCCGATGGCTACAAACAGGACTGCTACGAAGATCGCAAGGATCTTGTACTCGGCAAAAAGGAACGCTTTTGCGCCGTCATTGATCGCGGCAGCGATCTCCTTCATGCGCTCGGTACCCGCGTCCTGCTTGGAGACGAATGCTATCTTGTAGAAAGCAAACAGCAGAGCGACAACAGCCAGAGCGGGTGCCAGGAATTTAAGGGATTCCATAAATTTCACTCCTATATAAAATTATTTACACATACACGAGCGTTTAACTATGTGTTAACAACTCGTTTATGTATTTTATACTATTAAAGGCAAAAAATCAATTTTTAAATGCGCCCATTTCGTTCAAATTCAACAAATTTATCAATTTTTACGAAAGATGGTGAAATTAAGCGCTCAAGGTGTGCAAAACACACAAAAATGCATTGAAGCAGGTCAAAACATTGACATTTTAATAACAAAGATAGCCGAAATTTAGACAATCTTAACGCCAAATGCGAAAAAGTTGATTTTTCTCCGTCATAAAACTGCACGAATTAAAAATTATTAAAATGTTCAAAAAATTCGTATTGGAAAATCCGCAACTCGTGATAGAATATAAAAATATAATTATTATTTAAATGTGCAGAGGGGATAACAGATGCTTGTTAGATTATTTGCCGCCATCGGCGCGGTCGGAGCCGCCTTACATGCGCTTATTGCCGGTCAGGGAGGCGGCGCCATAAAGGTAACGGGAGTTTTCCTGCTGCGCTTCCTTGAGTATTTCGCGGGCGCGCATCTTGCGTATGCGGTGCTGATGCTCGCAATTACCGAGGCGACCGTAAGGTTGGATAAGCCGCAGGAGAAGCCGTCGAAATTCTGGCTGTGGCACCTGCGAGCCGTCGCTGAAATGCTGTGCTTCTATGCGCGGGTGGATATAAAGACAAGCGGCAGAGAGCTCATACCGGATGATACGCGGTATCTCATGGTCGCAAACCACCGCTCGCTGGCAGACCCCGTCGTCATGGTCGAGGAGCTGCCGAAGGAGGAACTCATATTCGTGTCAAAGCCGGGCAACTATAAGATACCGGTCATAGGCAAGGTCATGCATAAGTGCGGCTGCCTGTCCCTTGACAGGGAGGATAACCGCAAGGCGCTTGTCACGATAAAGCAGGCTACCGATTATATAAACAAGGACTACACCTCGGTGGCGATATACCCCGAGGGCACGCGCGGCAGAAAAGACGAGCTTCAGCCCTTCCACGCGGGCTCGTTCAAGATAGCTCAGCGCGCCGGAGTGCCGGTCGTCGTCGTCGCGCTCAGAAATACCGATAAGATAATCCACAACTTCCCGCTCAGAAGAACGGATGTTTACATCGACATCGTCGGCGTTATCGACGCACAGTATGTAAAGGAACACAAAACGCGCGAGACCGCCGAGCTTGCTCAGAAGATGATACAGGATAAGCTCGATGCGGAAAGAGAAAACGAGGAGAGTGCTGCCGCAACATGATAAAACTGCTGAAGCTTTTCAGATACCTCAAGGCAAAGGAATGGCTTTTCTTCCTGTTCAGTCTTGTGTTTATATGCGCTCAGGTAGTGCTTGAGCTGATGATACCGGACTATATGTCGTCGATAACGACGCTTATAGAAACCCCGAACAGCGCAATGAGCGATGTGTGGAGCGCCGGCGGCATGATGCTGCTGTGTGCGCTCGGAAGTCTCATATCCTCCATAGCGGTGTGCTTTTTCGCATCGCGCATAGCGGCAAACTTTTCGCGCCGTCTCAGAAAAGAGATGTTCGACAAGGTCGAGAGCTTTACGCTTGAGGAGATAAACGCCTTTTCCACCGCGAGCCTCATAACCCGCTCAACAAACGATGTCTCCCAGGTGCAGATGATGGTCGTGCTTGCGCTTCAGGTCGTCGTAAAGGCGCCGCTCATGGCGGTCTGGGCGATAATGAAGATAGCGGGCAAGGCGTGGCAGTGGTCGCTGGCTACCGGCATCGCGGTCGTTTTGCTCGTTGCGATACTCGGCATTGCAATAAAGCTCACATTCCCGTGTTTTCGAAAGATGCAGTGGCTGCAAGACGCGCTCAACCAGTCCGCGCGCGAAAACCTCACCGGCATCCGCGTTGTAAGGGCGTATAACGCCGAAAAGTATCAGGAAAAGAAGTTTGAAAAGGCAAACACCGATCTTCTCGAAAATTCGATGTATGCCAACCGCACCATGACCATGCTCAGCCCGTTTATGAGCCTTGTCATGAACTGCCTAAATATGTCCATCTACTGGATAGGCGCGGTACTCATAAACGCCGTCGCCGCAGGCTCGGCTGCCGCGGTAACGGCAAGGGTCGATATATTCGCGGATATGATAGTTTTCATGTCCTACGCCATGCAGGTCATAATGAGCTTCATAATGATAGTCATGGTCGTTATCATGGCACCGCGAGCGCTCGAGGCCGCAAAGCGCATAAGCGAGGTGCTCGAAACGCGCCCGAAGATAGTGAGCGGCACCGTTACCGATGCAGGCTCGGAGCTCGGCACCGTTGAGTTTAAAAATGTAAGCTTCACATACCCTGGCGGCAGCGGCAGCGTTCTGCGCGATATAAGCTTCAAAGCCGACAGGGGCGAAACGATAGCGTTTATCGGCTCCACAGGCTCCGGCAAGACGACGCTCGTAAACCTCATCCCGCGCCTTTACGACGCGACCGAGGGCGAGGTGCTCGTTGACGGTGTGAATGTAAAGGAATATGACCTTGAGTCGCTGTATGCCAAGATAGGCTATGTTTCGCAGAAAGCCGTGATGTTCACCGGAACGATAGCGGATAATGTTGCGTTCGGCGAAAACGCGAATGCCGGAAAGCTCGGCAGCGCGCTCGAGATCTCGCACTCGCAGGAGTTCGTGGACAAGCTCGAGGACGGCGAGGGCGCGCATATGGCGCGCGGCGGCACGAACTTCTCCGGCGGTCAGAAGCAGAGGCTTTCCATCGCCCGTGCACTGTGCCGCGATGTTGAGATATTCATATTTGACGATACATTCTCCGCGCTCGACTTTAAGACCGACCGTCAGCTTCGTGACGCTCTCCGGGAAAAAACTCAGGGCTGCACAAAGCTTATCGTCGCCCAGCGCATCGGAACCATAATGAGCGCGGATAAGATAGTAGTACTTGACGAGGGCAGGATTGCCGGCATCGGCACGCACAGGGAGCTTCTCGGCTCCTGCGATGTCTACCGCCAGATCGCGCTCAGTCAGCTTTCGGAGGAGGAGCTTGCCATATGAGCGCTGTGAGAAAAGGTCCTCCGGGAAGAGGACCGGGTGAAAAGCCCAAGAATGTAAAAAGCTCGATGCTTGAGCTTTTAAGGTACTTAAAGCCGTGGTATAAGCCCATAGCCGCAGCGCTTTTGTTCAGCATAATCGGCATTGCGCTTACGCTTATCGCGCCCGATAAGCTCGCGCAGCTTACAAACGATATAAGCGACGGGCTTGCAGCGGGCATCGACATGGGGCTCATCGTGAAGTCGATAATAACGATACTCGTTATTTACATCGGCTCGAGCCTTGTCACCTGCGCGTCGAGCTACATAATGATAACCGTTATGCAGAAGCTCGCGTGGAGCATGCGCACGAGCATCAGCAAGAAGATAAACAGGCTTCCGCTTAAATTCTTCGACAAGGTCACCGTCGGCGATGTGCTCAGCCGCATCACAAACGATGTCGACACCATAAGCTCGGCGCTCAACTCCAGCATAACAACGCTCGTTCAGGCGGTCGTTCAGTTTGTCGGCGTTACGGTCATAATGTTTGCAACGAGCGGCAGGCTGGCGCTCACCGCCATCGGAGCTTCGATAATCGGCTTTGTTCTGATGTTCGTCATCATCCTGCGCTCGAGGAAGTACTTCGTTCAGCAGCAGCAGAATCTTGGCGAAATGAACGGCCATATCGAGGAGATGTACTCCGGACACGATATCGTGCGCGTTTACGGAGCCACCGGACAAGCCAAAAAGGAATTTGACCGGATAAATACAAATCTCTACACCAGCGCGTGGAAATCGCAGTTCTTCGGCGGTCTTATGATGCCGCTGATGGGCTTTGTCGGCAACTTCGGCTATGTTGCGGTCTGCGTCGTCGGCGCTGCGCTCACAATGAGCGGCAGCATTCGTTTCGGCACCGTTATAGCGTTTATAAGCTATGTAAAGCTCTTTACCAACCCCCTAAGCCAGATCTCGCAGGCTGTAAACAGCCTTATGTCCGCGGGCGCCGCGGGCGAGCGCGTGTTCGGTTTCCTCGGCGAGGAGGAGATGAGCGACGACAGCGGCTGCACGCGCACCATTGACCATGTGCGCGGCAAGGTCGATTTCGAGGATGTCCGCTTCGGTTACGAAGAGGATAAGCCCGTTATAAACGATTTCTCCGCGAGCATCGAGCCCGGACGGAAGGTGGCTATAGTCGGCTACACGGGCGCCGGCAAAACAACGATGGTAAACCTGCTCATGCGCTTTTACGATGTGTGGAGCGGGCAGATAAAGATAGACGGCGTGCCCATATCGGAGCTCAAGCGCAGCGAGGTGCATTCCATGTTCGGCATGGTGCTTCAGGACACATGGCTGTTCGAGGGTACCTACCGCGAGAATATCGCCTACGGCAAGCAGGGCGTTACCGATGAGCAGATACAGGCAGCCTGCAAGCTCGTCGGCATGGATCATTACATTTCCACCCTGCCCGACGGCTACGACACCCAGCTCAACGACCGCAGCAGCCTCTCTGCAGGTCAGCGCCAGCTTCTGACGATAGCGCGTGCCATGGTCGAAAACGCGCCGATGATAATTCTCGACGAGGCAACGAGCTCGGTAGATACGCGCACCGAGGCGCTCGTTCAGAAGGCTATGGACAGGCTCACCCGCGGCAGAACGAGCTTTGTCATCGCACACAGGCTCTCAACGATACGCGATGCGGACCTCATCCTCGTCATGGATAAGGGTGATGTCGTCGAAAGCGGCACGCATGAGCAGCTACTCGAAGCCGGCGGACTGTACAAGGAGCTGTACACGAGCCAGTTTGAGGGGTGAAAAATGAAAAAAGTTGCACTTATAACAGGCTCCTCGCGCGGCATCGGAAGAGCGTGCGCGCAGGCGCTTGCCAAAAGCGGATACGCAGTCTGCATAAACTATATAGAGCGCGAGGATAAAGCCGAGGAGCTTTTGCGCGAGCTTTCGTCGCAGGGCTTGGAGGCTATGGCGTACAGAGCCGATGTCTCCGACCGAGAAGCGGTGCACGATATGGTTCAGGCGATACGCGAGCGCTTCGGCAGCGTAACGCTTCTCGTGAACAACGCCGGAATTGCAAAGCAGTGTCTGTTTCAGGACATAAGCAGCGAGTATTGGCAGCGCATTTTTGCCGTTAACCTCGGCGGGGCGTTCAATACCATTCAGGAGGTGCTGCCGGATATGCTGCACGAGCACGCCGGCTGTATCGTGAATGTGTCCTCCATATGGGGCGAGCACGGCGCATCGTGCGAGGTGGCGTATTCATCGACAAAGCACGCCATCATCGGGCTCACGAGGTCGCTTGCGCAGGAGCTTGCGCCGTCGCATATCCGCGTAAACTGCGTCGCACCGGGCGTTATAAACACCGATATGGTACAGGTGCTCGGGCAGGAGACCCTTGATATGCTCGCCGAGGCTACTCCCCTCGGCAGGCTCGGCAGACCCGAGGATGTTGCTGCCGCGGTCGAGTTTTTGGCATCGGATGGGGCATCCTTCATAACCGGACAGGTGCTCTGCGCCGACGGCGGCTTTGCAGAGTCGCATTGAGGGGCGTTGAGATAACTCTAAAAAGCCTTCCCCTCAAGGGGAAGCCAAGGAGAGGAACTCCGCAGTGTGCTACTGTGGCAATGCAATTAAACTAATACCAAACATAAAAAGGCAGGACCGCAGTCCTGCCTTTTTCGCATTATTCAGGTTTATTTGTCTCCGTAGGGGTCTATCTCGCCGAACTCCTTCTCGAAAGCGGCGATGCGGCGCTTTATCATCTGCTCGATCTCGCGGTTTTTCGTTCTGCCCTCGTATTCGGCGATATAACCGAATTTATCAAGCAATTCGCGGTCTATTCTAAGCGTATAGCGAACTTTATCGTCATATATCACAAGAATTTCCTCCACATCGGCTGCTGACAAAATTATAGCTGTAATTTATTATTGTGTGCAAAAGCAGCATAATTATAACGCTTAAATGACGAAAAACAAGCGTCAAAAGCCGCAAATATGCGAAATTATGACGAACAAATGGGAGGTTACACCATGTACGAAAAGCTATACTTTTTCTTGTTCAACCGCATAACGGATGCGCTCATCGCCCTCAAGGACGGACGCAGCCTCGACGCAATACGCATTCTATCCAGCGCCCAATCCGAGGCAGAAGAGAAATTTATCAGCAGCAAGACATAAAAAATGACAGGACCGCGGTCCTGTCATTTTAAACATCAGTATGATTTAAAACGGGAAGCCCATCGGGGTAAGCTTGCTCATAGCCTTGTTGGTGGCTTCCTCGCTCTGGGTGATGGCCTCGTTGACTGCTGCAACGATCATGTCCTGGAGCATCTCGACATCGTCGGGATCGACTGCCGAGGGGTCTATCTCTATGCTCTTGAGCGCACGGGTGCCGATCATGGTAGCCTTTACCGCGCCGCCGCCGACGGTGGATACGAACTCCTTGTTCTCAAGCTCCTGCTGCATCTTCATGAACTCTTCCTGCATCTTCTGAGCCTGCTTCATCATATTTCCGCCGCCCATACCGCCGCGAAATCCGCCTTTTGCCATATTTGTTTCCTCCTTAGACAAATCTTGTTTCTTTAAATTTTCTTAATTCTTCAATATCGCGCTTTGGTTTATCGCTGTCCGGCAGCAGCTCGGTAAGAGTAATTTTCAGGCTCCTGCCGGTGACCGCGCCAGCCGCTTCCCTCAGGCGCATGAGTATATTCTGATTGTTGAGCGCGTTGTATGCAAATCCCGGCACCGCTTCAAGACTCAGCGTGTCGTAGCTAACGGAAAAGCGAGCCTGCAGGGGATTTGTGAGTATCGTCATAACGGAAAACGGCAGCAGCTCCTCCGCCTTTTCCAAAATCGCGTTTTGCAGCGCCTGAGCGTCCTGCGGGGCGTTTTCCGCCTCCGGCGGCGCGTCGGGGTTAAGGCTCGCGGGACTTTTCTTGTCGAGCAGATCGTCCTCGGGCTGGTATTCTGCAAAGTCCGCGGGGTCAAGCTCGTCGGGTTCTCCGGCGGGCTCTTCATGCTGCGCGGGAGGCTCCTCGTCGTACATCGCCTCATCGAGCGTTGAATGAAACTCCTCCTCATCGTCGTCAGAAACAGGGCTTTCCGCCTTAACGACCGTGCGCGGGGCGTTTTTCATATCCTCCTCGAGGCGGGATATACGCGCGCGCAGCTCGTCGATGCCCTCGGTGAGCTTCGGGTCGCAAAGCTCGATAATGCACAGCTCGGCTGTGAGCTTTGCGCTTTTCGAGTCGCGCATCATGGCGATGTGCTCGGAAACGGTGTTTATGCGGTTTATGAGCTCTGCCTTCGTAAGCTTTTTGCAGAACGAAGAGAGAATGTCGCGGCTGAATCTGCCGGAGATGAGATCCGCGCCCGAGCGCGGCGCAACGCACAGCATCAGACAGTCGCGCAGCAGGGTGTTGAGCTCGTACAGCAGCGTTGCGGGGTCCTTGCCGTCGTTCCACAGCGATGTAAACAGCTTGAGCGCATCATCGGTGTTTTTCCTAACCGTCATGTCCAAAAGCTGAGCGGTGCGGCGGTTGCCGGTGAGCCCCATCACGGCATAAACGGCGTCGGTGTTTATATCAGTGCTGCCCGAGCACTGGTCAAGCAGCGACAGCGCATCGCGCATACCGCCCTCGGCAAGTCCGGCGATGAGCATTGCCGCATCCGGCTCGAGGTTAAGGCTTTCGCACTTGGCGATGTGCTCAAGGTGAGAGGCGATGAGCTGAGTGTCAAGCCGCTTGAAGCTGTGCCGCTGGCAGCGGGAGAGTATGGTCGCGGGAACCTTGTTGAGCTCCGTCGTTGCGAGGATAAACATAAGGTGCTCCGGCGGCTCCTCGAGAATTTTCAGCAGGGCGTTGAACGCAGAGGTCGAGAGCATGTGCACCTCGTCGATGATATAAACGCGCTTTTTGACAGAGACCGGCGAGAAGACAGCCTCCTCGCGCAACTGGCGGACATTGTCCACGCTGTTGTTCGACGCCGCGTCTATCTCGACGACATCCATTATGCTGCCGTCCTCGATGCCGAGGCAGGCGGGGCACTTGCCGCAGGGGTTGCCGTTTTCGGGATGCTCGCAGTTTACCGCCTTGGCGAGTATCTTCGCGCAGGTGGTCTTGCCCGTGCCGCGCGTTCCTATGAAAAGATACGCGTGCGAGAGCCGGCCGGTAACTATCTGATTTTTAAGTGTTTCGGTTATGTGCTGCTGACCGACGACCTCGTCAAAGGTCTTGGGCCGCCACTTTCGATACAAAGCTCTGTACATAGACTCATCCCATTTTCAAACTGCGGATAGAATAATGCGGCTCTTGACAAGACTGCACACCCAACTTTGAATAATGCCATATACCCGTTACGCCGGCAGCCGGCTCAGAACCGGCACCCTCACGGCACACGAAAGACACCGCTTAATGCTGCTCGGTTCCCCGCCTGACATGGTTCACGGGCTTCCGTTGCGCGAGACCGGCTCGTCATCGCTGCTTACCGGAGTCAGACGATACATGACACATCCTATGTTGGGAATTCATTCCTGCTGTAGCGGATTGCAGGTTACAGGGCACCGCTGGCTCCCCAACTAGTGCAGCCTTGTCAAAAGCCGCGGAAGTATTATAACTCAAATTGTGAATATAATCAACAAATATTTTCTTTACTTTTTTGAAAAGTGTGTTATAATACAAAAGCGTTCAGTTTATGGGCCCGTAGCGCAGCTGGGAGCGCGTTCGGTTCGCATCCGAGAGGTCGAGGGTTCGAATCCCTTCGGGTCCACCAAACAAGGTTTGGACGAACACCTATTTCTTCAGCGGCGGCTTCGCCGTGAAATGTTCGCTCTGATCCACAACAGAAAAGCGCCGTCTT
>SFLE01000026.1 GCA_004553495.1 Clostridiales bacterium
AGCTGCACGAGATACTGCTGTACACGGATGAAAAGCAAAATCTTGATGACGCCATTGAGACGTTTGAACATATAGCGAAACGGCTCGAGCAAATAGATGAATAAGTTCGTGTACGACCGCATAACTCCGACTCTGAAGGTCGTGGGTTCGAATCCCGTCGGGCGTACCAAAAAATCCTGTCACGACCGTGACAGGATTTTTTGCTATTCAAGGTGTTTATCTTTCGATGTATCCCTGCCCGAGGAAATTGTCTGCGGTCTTGCTCATTGAAAGAGGCTGCTCTTCGTCTCCAAGCAGACCATAGTCAATGAAGCCGTTATCGTAAAGCAGCGAGCGAGCCGCGGCATTGTCAAGGTCTGACACAGTCATCTGAATAACAATGTAGCCCGAGTCGACTTTCGCCGTATAGCTGCAGTAGCTGCTCATTGCCATTTCAGCAAATTCGTCCTCCATTGAAGCCATGAAGAGTTCGGTATCTTCGTCGGTAAAGTACGTCGTGTCAACATACAGTGTGTTCACAAGCTCAACTACTTCGTCGCCCTTGTAGCCGAAGTTAAATGCCTCGATCATGGTGCCGACGGTGGCGTTATCAATAACCTTTGCGAAGGAGCGGGTCTTGAGACCGGAGGGCGAGTAGGTGGGCTCTTCGAGACCGTTATCGGTGAATATGGCAAGATACTCGGGGCTTGCCGCCTTAGAGCCTGAGCCGAGATTGCCGAATATGAGCAGTGCGGCGACGGCCACGACAACGACTATCGCAGCGATGGCGATTATGCGCTTTGCCTTGGGATTGCTTTTTGTCGCGGTCGCGGTGGCTGCGCCGCCATATCTGCCTGAGCCGGAGAAGGATGCGCCCGTCTGACCGTACTGACCGGCACCCTGACCGTAGTTCGGGCGGGGATTTGAAAACTGTGCGCCCTGATCATAGCTGAAGCCCTTGGGCTGCTCGTATCCGCCCTGACCGGACTGACCGTAGCCGCCGTAGCTCTGACCGTTGGGCTGATTGTAATTTCCGTAATTGTTCGACTGGCTGTAGCTTCCGTAATTATTAGGCTGAGAATAGCCGCCCTGAGGGTTAGACTGACCGTAGCCGTCATGGCCGCGCTGAGAGTCGTTCAGCACGGTGGTCTCGTCCTGACCGGATGAGGCATCCTGCTTTGTGCCGCAATAGCTGCAGAAGACCGCGCCGTCGGGCAATTCTCTGTGACATTTAGAACAGTACATAAAATTCCTCCGATTTTTGACCGCAAAAGCAGTCATAAACTGTTCATAATTATAACACAAGTTGACCTCTCTTGCAAGAGCGAGTAAAATTTACACGCTTATCGTCGATATTTGCGCATCTGTGCGCCATCTTGCGCAAAACACCTCCGAAAAACTGCGACAGGAACATACGGTGCAATTCGGCTTTTCGTTTACATACGGATAAAAATGTGATATTATACTCCATTATAAAAAACTTAGGAGACTACGATGCTGGAAAAACTCAGACAGCTTGAAAACAGATATTCCGAGCTCGCTCAGAGAATGGAAAACGGCGATATTTACGCCGATCCCGCGGCATACACAAAATGCGTGCGCGAGATGAAGGAGCTTGAGCCCATCGTCACGGCTTACAGGGAGTACGCAAAGTGCGAGCGCGCTATGGCGGAAGCCGAGGAACTTGTGGCGGATCCCGAGTTCAAGGAGCTTGCACAGGAGGAGTATGCCGAGGCAAAGGCGGGCATGGAGCGCCTCTCAGAGGAGATAAAGATACTGCTGCTGCCGAAGGACCCAAACGATGAGCGCAATGTCATCATGGAGATCCGCTCCGGTGTCGGCGGCGAGGAGAGCTCGCTGTTTGCGCACGATCTGTTCAGAATGTACTCGATGTACGCCGAGAGCAAGGGCTGGAAGATAGACATAGTTAATCTGAACGAGACCGAGCTCGGCGGCATAAAGGAAATGAGCTTTGTCGTAGAAGGTCAGGGCGCTTATTCGAGACTTAAATTCGAGGCTGGAGGTCACCGCGTTCAGCGCGTTCCGGAGACCGAGTCCGGCGGCAGGATACACACCTCGGCGGCTACGGTAGCGGTGCTGCCGGAGGCGGAGGAGGTCGAGTTCGAGATAAACCCCGCAGATCTTCAGATAGACACATATCGCTCGTCCGGCGCCGGCGGGCAGCATGTCAACAAGACAGAGAGCGCCATACGCATAACGCACCTGCCCACCGGCGTTGTGGTCGAGTGTCAGGACGAGCGCAGCCAGTATAAAAACAAGGACAGAGCGATGAAAATACTGCGCTCAAAGCTGTATGAAGCCGAGCAGCAGAAGCAGGCGGCGGCGATTGCAGCCGAGAGAAAAAGTCAGGTCGGCTCAGGCGACCGCTCGGACAGGATACGCACATATAACTTCCCGCAGAACCGCGTGACCGATCACCGGCTCACCGGCGATGTGCGGAATTTCAACATCCAGAGCGTTTTGAACGGCGAGCTTGACCCGATAATCGACGCGCTCGTGACCGCAGAGCAGGCGGAAAAGCTTAAAAGGCAGACGGAGAACTGATGGAAACAAAAATTTTGAATGAAAACGGCATAAACGAGGCTGCAAGGCTCATTGCCTCGGGCGAGCTCGTCGCCGTTCCGACGGAAACGGTTTACGGTCTTGCCTGCAACGGGCTTGACGAAAAAGCCGTTGAGAAGGTCTATGAGACAAAGGGAAGACCCGAGGTGAAGCCGCTTGCGCTCATGCTGCATAAGGGCGCATCGGTAACGAGGTACTGCACCTCCGTTCCCAGGCAGGCGAGAGTGCTCATGCAAAAATTCTGGCCCGGACCGCTGACGATAGTTTTAAACTCAAAGGATATAGTGCCAGATATAGTGCGCGCGGGAGGGAAAACGGTAGCCCTTCGCTGTCCGGACCATCCGCTCACACAGGCGATACTCAAAAAGGCAAGGCTGCCGTTTGCCGCGCCCTCGGCAAATCCGTCGGGCGAAAAAAGCCCCGTTACGGCGCAGGATGTGCTCGGATATTTTAACGGCAGGATCGCTGCGGTGGTCGATGGCGGCGAGTGCGGCATCGGCAGAGAGTCCACCATAATCGACATGAGCGGCACGCCGTTTAAGATATTGCGTCAGGGTGCGCTGCCCGAGGAGGACATAGCCGCGGCTCTTGCTGATGAGCTCACCGTTATCGGCATAACCGGAGGCACCGGCTGCGGCAAGACCACCGCCCTGCGCGAGCTTGAGAGCATGGGAGCGCTCGTTATCGACTGCGATGCCCTGTACCATGAGATGGTCGAAGAGAATACGCAGATGCTGTCGGAGATAGACAGAGTATTTCCCGGGACGGTAGTCGACGGCAAACTCGACCGCAAGGCGCTCGGAGCCACGGTTTTTTCAAACGAGGCGGCTCTTACGGATCTTAATTCCATAACGCATCATTACATAAGCGTAGAGGTCGAGAAAAAGCTGCGCGAATGGGCGATGCAGGGCGGGAAAATAGCGGCTGTCGATGCGATAGCGCTTATTGAGAGCGGGCTCGGCAAAAGATGCAAGGCTGTTATCGGCATAGTCGCCGAAAAAACGATACGCATCGAGCGTATAATGAAGCGCGACGGCATAAGCTATGAGTATGCGCTCATGCGCGTTGCCGCGCAGTATCCCAACGAGTATTTCGAGCAGAAATGCGAATATGTCCTGCGCAATAACGGCACAGAGACCGAATTTAAAAGAGAATGCAAAAAATTATTTAAGGAAGTATTGAAAAATGAGTGAGATCAGAGACGAATTATTCTACAAGCAGAAAAACGGTTACGACACCATGGACACGCAGCAGCGCGTCGCAATGGAGGACTATTGCCGCGGCTACATCAGCTTTCTCAACGATGCCCGCACCGAGCGCGAGGCGGTAAAGACCGCCATAGAGTTCGCCGAGGATGCCGGCTTTGTCGAGTACACGGCGGGCATGGAGCTCAAAGCCGGCGACAAGGTTTACCGCAACAACCGCGGCAAGGCGCTCATGCTGGCGGTCATCGGAAAAAAGAGCCTCGATAACGGCTGCGTTATAGCCGGAGCACATGTCGACTCCCCGCGCCTTGACCTCAAGCAGAATCCGCTTTACGAGAGCGATGAGCTTGCATACTTCAAGACTCATTACTACGGCGGCATCAAAAAGTACCAGTGGGTGACCATTCCTCTTGAACTGCACGGCGTTGTTGCGCTCAAGTCCGGCGAGGTCATAAATGTTACCATCGGGCGCGATCCATCCGATCCGCAGTTTGTTATAACCGACCTCCTGCCGCACCTCGGCAAGGAACAGATGAAAAAGAGCATGGAAGAGGGCATCACCGGCGAGGGTCTCAACATTCTCATCGGCAGCGTTCCCTATGCCGATGAGGGCAGCGACCGCGTAAAGCTCGCCGTTATGAGCATTCTCAACGACCGCTACGGAATCGTTGAGGAGGACTTCCTGTCTGCCGAGCTCACCGCGGTACCGGCTTTCGATGTCCGCGAGATCGGCCTCGACCGCTCGCTCATAGGCGGCTACGGTCACGATGACCGCGTTTGCGCATATGCCGAGCTCAAGGCGATACTCGATGTTGATGCCGCTCCTGAAAAGACCTGCGTCTGCATCCTTGCGGACAAGGAGGAGACTGGCTCCGACGGCGTCAGCGGTATGCAGAGCAGCGCCTTCGAGTGCTTCATGGAGGAGCTGTGCAGCACTCAGAATGTCCCGCTGCGCCGCTGCTTTGAAAACAGCTTCTGCCTGTCCGCCGATGTCACCGCGGCGTTTGACCCCAACTACCCCGAGGTCAGCGAAAAGCGCAACGATGCAAAACTCAATTATGGCATGGGCATCTGCAAGTTCACCGGCGCACGCGGCAAGAGCGGCACGAGCGACGCATCTGCCGAGGTGGTCGCATATCTGCGAAAGCTGTTTGCCGAAAACGGCGTAGTGTGGCAGATGAGCGAGCTCGGTAAGGTCGATCAGGGCGGCGGCGGTACGATAGCCAAGTACATGGCAAACCGCAATATCGACACCATCGATGCGGGCGTTCCCGTTATGAGTATGCACTCTCCGTTTGAGGTCGTGGCGAAATTCGACTGCTATATGACATATCTCGGCGTGCTCGCGGCATACAAAGCATAAAAACAGGATAAATCACCTCGTACCTGCCAAAATAGGTATGAGGTGATTTTTTTGGAGGAGATAAAGGAGCTTGGCAGCTCGAGCGCGCAGAGCGCTGCCGGTACTATCCACTGTCTGACCATCGTAGGTCAGGTCGAGGGGCACCAGATCCTGCCCGAGGATACGAAAACGACAAAGTATGAGCATATAATGCCGCTGCTTGCCGCCGTTGAGGAGTCAGAGGAGATAAAGGGACTGCTCATACTTTTAAATACAGTCGGCGGCGATGTTGAGGCGGGGCTCGGCATAGCCGAGCTAATAGCCGGAATGAAGAAGCCGACGGTATCGCTCATTCTCGGCGGCGGGCACTCCATCGGCGTGCCGCTGGCGGTTGCGGCAAAGCACAGCCTTATAGCGCCCTCGGCCGCCATGACCATCCACCCCGTGCGGCTAAACGGCGTTGTCATAGGCGTTCCGCAGACATACAACTATTTTGCACGCATTCAGGAGCGCATAGTAGGCTTTGTCACCGGACACTCCAATGTCAGCCGCGAGAAATATACGGAGCTTATGATGGCTACGGATGAGCTTGCAAACGATGTCGGCAGCGTCATTTACGGCGAGGAGGCGGTGCATTGCGGGCTGATAGACGGAATAGGCACGCTCTCCGATGCCCTCGACTGGCTGCATGAACAGATCAAGAACACGCCTTGAGCGTGTTCTTTTTAGGTCTTGTTATTTGGTATATAGTATGGTAAAATGTTAAAGTTAAGTATACATAATATCGTAAAATCACTGAGGAGAGCGATCTATGAGCATACTCGATGCCATAATCCTCGGGCTCGTGCAGGGCGTTGCGGAGTTCCTGCCCATTTCGAGTTCGGGTCATCTGGCTATATTGCATAACCTTTTCAATATGTCCGACCTCGGCAGCAGCCATATGTTTTTCGATGTTCTGCTCCACTTCGGAACTCTCATCGCCATCTGTTTTATGTATTGGAGCGATATACGCGCAATGCTCGGTCAGACGATCGATCTGCTCGGCGGCAGGACATACGATGCAAACGGCGGCAGACGCAAGTTTCCCGAGGCACGGCTTTTCATGCTGATAATCGTCGCAACGCTGCCGCTGGTGCTTATCCTGCCGGTGCATAAATACATAGAGGTGCTTTCAAACTCGACGATTTATGTCGGCATAGCCCTCGTGCTAACCGGCTGCATCCTGCTCGTTGCGGATAAAATGCCCAAGGGCAGCAAGACGGAGAAGAATATGCTGTTTACCGATGCGCTCATCGTCGGCCTGTGCCAGTGTGTTGCAACTCTTCCGGGTCTGTCCCGCTCGGGAACAACGATAACCGCAGGCATTGCCACGGGGCACGACCGCAGCTACGCGGTGAAGTTTTCGCTGCTTATGAGCATTCCCGCGGTGCTGGGCGCAACGCTTTTGGAACTCATAGACGCGGTAAAGACCGGAATAGATGTCTCGCTCATTCCCGCGTATCTGTTCGGCATGATAGCCGCGATGGTGTCCGGCGTTTTGTCCATCGGCATTCTTAAAATAATCGCCAAAAAGACCCGTTTCGGCGGATTTTCCTACTATTGCTGGATAGTGGGTGTTCTCACGATAATACTTTCACTTATATTCTGATAAAGGCAGGGAACCTGAAAAATGGCTCAAACGGCAACAAAGAAAAAAACAAACGGAACCGGAAAGAAAAGCTCCGGCGGCAGACAGAGCGCTCCGAAAAAGCCCGAACGGGAGGAAAACCCCGCGCGGCGCATTATTGCGGCTGCTTGTCTGGCGTTTGCGGCGGTGCTGGTGGTCATCGGCATCTTCGCGCACGACGGCGTTGTGGTGAGCTGGCTGTGCTCTCTGCTCAAGGGACTTTTCGGCTATGGCTTCTGGATATGCGCACCGGCGTTCCTGCTGGCGGCGTACACCCTCGGCTTTCACCGCGATGAGCCCGCCGCATGGCGCACCACTGCGGCGCTCATGCTGCCGCTGCTGATAGGCTCGCTCCTTGACCCGCTGCTCGGAAAGGTCGTTATCGACAACAGCGATAATGTGTTTGCAGCCATTAAGGAGCTGTATGTCGGCGGCACGCAGATGCAGTGCGGCGGCGTTCTGAGCGGACTGCTGGCGTTCGTCCTCCAGAAGGCGTTCAGCATATACGGAGCCGCGATAATCCTGTTCTTCGTGCTTGCGATTTTCGCGCTGTCGTCGGTGGGCATAACCCCCGCAAAGCTCATAGAACTCATTCGCACTGAGCCCGAGGAGAAGCCTGCAAAGAAAAAGACAAGACCCGCGCCCGTCGAAGACGATGAGCCGGAGGAAGCCCCCGTCGAGGAGACCGAGCCGGTCAAAAAGCCCAAACGCCGCGCGATAGATATTCCGCTCGACGATGAGCCCGCGTTTAACAAAAAGCGCGATGCCGAGTCCACCGTAAAGGAGGAGGCGCCGGCAAAGACCGGTCTGTTTTCGTCCAAAAAGACAAAGCAGCCGGAAAATAAGGCGGACGATGTCGAGCCCCTGAGCATTGAGGAGGCTGAGGCGCTTGCCGGCGTTTCAACGGTCAAAATGTCCGGCGAAGGCGCCGTTAGGACCGCCGCGGTGTCCGATCCCCCGAGCAAAAAGGCCACCGCTGCCGAGGTCGCGGCTGAGACCGAGGCTATAAGAAACGCCATAGAGTCTGCGACCAGCGAGGGCGAGTATGAAAAGCCGCCCATATTCCTGCTTAAAAAGGGACACAGCGTTGCCGCAAACTCCGACGATGAGCTGCGCACGAACCGCGAGCGTCTGGAAAGCACCATAAAGAGCTTCGGCGTGAACGCGCGGATAGTTGACACAACGCGCGGCCCCACGGTAACGCGCTACGACCTTGAACTCGAGCAGGGCGTAAAGCTAAGCCGTCTTACAAACCTTGCCGGTGATATAGCTCTCGCTCTCGGCGTTGTCAGCGTTCGCATAGCGCCTATCCCCGATAAGATATCAACCGTAGGCATCGAGGTGCCGAATAAGATAATCAGCACCGTTTACCTGCGCGATATAATAGACTCCCCGCGCTTTGCGACATCCAAATCAAAGCTCAGCTTTGCAATAGGCAAGGACATTGCGGGACAGGCAGTAGTCGGAAACATCTCAAAGCTTCCGCACCTGCTCATTGCCGGTACTACCGGCTCTGGCAAATCGGTGTGCATGAACTCGCTCATAATAAGCCTGCTGTATAAATCCGATCCCGACGAGGTCAAGCTCATAATGATCGACCCCAAAATGGTCGAGCTCGGCGTTTATAACGGCATTCCGCATCTGTATATCCCCGTTGTGACCGACCCCAAGAAGGCTGCGGGCGCTCTGCAGTGGGCAGTCACCGAAATGCTCAAGCGCTACAGGCTATTCTCCGAGCTCGGCGTAAGGAGCATCGACGCGTATAACGACCATCTCAAGGAAAACGGTCAGCCGAAGATGCCGAACATCGTCGTTGTTATCGACGAGCTGGCAGACCTCATGCTGGTCGCATCCAAGGATGTCGAGGAGAGCATTTGCCGCGTCGCCCAGATGGGTCGAGCCGCCGGTATGCACCTTGTCATTGCAACCCAGCGTCCGTCGGCGGATGTCATAACCGGCCTTATGAAAGCGAACATCCCCAGCCGCATAGCGTTTGCCGTTTCAAGCGCGCTTGAAAGCCGCATCATCCTCGATAACGCGGGCGCGGAAAAGCTCATCGGCATGGGCGATATGCTGTATGCCCCCATCGGCTGCGGAAAGCCCCTGCGCGTTCAGGGTGCGTTCGTAAGCGACGAAGAGCGCGATTCCATAGTTGAGTTTATAAAGCGCCAGTCCACGGCGCAGTACAGCGAAGAGGTCATTGCTCAGATCGAGAAAGCCGCCGAGGATAAGGGTGCTTCCGGTAAAGGCAGAGCCGACGACGATGACGAGTCCGACGCAAGACCCGAGTATGACGAGCTGCTGCCGCAGGCGGTCGATGTGATATTCGACACGAAGCAGGCATCGGTATCCATGCTCCAGCGCCGCTTAAAGCTCGGCTACTCGCGCGCAGCCCGCATCGTTGACCAGATGGAGGAAATGGGCATCGTCGGTCCCTTCGAGGGCTCAAAGCCGAGGCAGATACTCATAACCCGCGATCAGTGGCTCGAAATGCAGACCACTCAGGGCACCGCACCGACCGAGACCCTCAGGGTGCAGACGGAGTTTGCCGACGAGATAGACGATATATAAAACGAAAGGGCGGTTTACATAATACACCGCCCTTTTTGATATTACGGAGACAGTTATGAAGGATTATTTTTGCCCGAAGATGGAATCGGGCGATATAAATGAGATAAGTATGCTCGGTCTTGCCCATATAGGCGACGGGGTGTACGAGCTCTTAACGCGCACCATGCTGTGTGCAGGCGGAAATAAGAAGGTTACCGACCTGCACAAGAAAACCGTTGCCATAGTTAATGCTCCGGCTCAGGCGGAGGCGGCGGAGCGGCTGCTCCCCGTGATCACCGAGCAGGAGGCATATATCTATAAGCGCGGCAGGAACACTAAGGTAAATTCCGTTCCGCATAAGGCGGATATTGCTCAGTACCATGCCGCTACCGGACTTGAGGCACTGTTCGGATGGCTGTATTTGCAGGGGAAAACGCAGCGGATAAACGAGCTTTACGCAATATGCGTGGGGGATAGCGATGGCGCTTGATGCAATACTTTTATCCGGCATAATCGCCGAGCTTGAGCCGAAGCTGACCGGCGCAAGGATAGACAAGGTGCAGCAGCCCGAGCGCGATAAGATCGTTTTATCGGTGCGCGGCGGCAGCGAAAATATGCGCATTCTTATAGATGCGGGCGCCGGCAGCGGCAGATTGCAGCAGACGAAAATGAGCTTTGACAATCCGCAGGAGCCGCCGATGTTCTGTATGCTGCTGAGAAAATACCTAACCGGCGGTAGGATCGAGCGCATAGAGCAGCCCGATTGGGAACGCCTTGCAATGGTTTACATAACATCAAGAAATGAGCTTGGCGACAGCGTTGAGCTCCGCCTTGCCGTGGAGCTTATGGGCAGAAGCTCAAACCTTGTGCTCGTAGGCGCCGACGGCAGAATAATCGACTGCCTGCGCCGCATGGATTACGGCGGCGACGCCGAGCGAAGACTCCTGCCGGGCATGATATACAGGCTCCCTCCCAAGCAGAAAAAGCCGCTTATATTTGACCTCACGAGGGAAGAGATAGCGCAGAGCATTGCCTCCGGAGGGGAAAAAAGCGCGGATAAATGCATTAAGGATGCGTTTTCGGGGCTATCGCCGCTCGTATGCCGAGAGCTTGCATGCCGCAGCGGCGACGATGCCGCGTTCCTGCCCGAGGTGATAGACGCTTTTCTTGAAAGCGTCAGAGCCGGTGAGCTCACCCCGACATTGCTCACGGAAAACGGAAAGCCAAAAGAGTACTCGTTCATGCAGCTGAAGCAGTATGCGGGTGTGTATGAAAGCCGCAGCCTTTCAAGCTTTTCAGAGCTCCTGGATGCCTATTATTCAAGGCGCGATATTCTCGAGCGCCGTCGCCGCCGCTCAAAGGAGCTCAGTCACGGGGTCAAAATCGCGCGCGACCGCCTTGCCAGAAAGCTTGCCCTGCAAAAGCAGGAGCTTGAAAAGAGCTCCGAACGCGACGAGATCCGCCGCGATGCCGAGCTTTTGACCGCAAATCTCTACCGCGTCAAAAAGGGCGAGGATAAGGTGACGGTCGAGGATTATTATGAGCCCGACTGCCCGCTTCGCACGATAAAGCTCGATATATTAAAAACGCCGCAGGGCAATGCCGCCGCGATGTTCAAGGAGTATAACAAGCTCAAGACCGCCGAGCAGCACCTCACCGCGCTCATTGCCGACGGAGAGAAGCAGCTCGAGTACCTTAACAGCGTGCTCGACGAGATAGAGCGCGCCGAAACCGAGGACGATCTTGCCGAGATAAAAGCCGAGCTCGTGCAGACCGGATATGTAAAAAAGCAGCGCGCAGCCAAGGAGCGCAAGCATAAAAAGCAAGGACCGCGCCGGTTCGTTTCAAGCGACGGCTTTGAGATACTCGTCGGCAGGAGCAATGCCCAAAACGACGAGCTCACCACAAAGACCGCCCGCCGCACGGATATCTGGCTGCACACGAAAACCGTACACGGCAGCCATGTCATCATCTCCTGCGACGGCGTTGCACCGCCCGAGAAAACGATCGAGGAGGCGGCGCAGCTTGCCGTTTACTACTCTCAGGCGCGCGAGGGCGGCAAAACGGATGTGGACTTCACAATGGTTCGCAATGTCCGCAAGCCGTCGGGCGCAATGCCGGGCAAGGTGATTTATACAGACTACACCACCATATCCGTCGCAGCAGACGAAGAATTGGCGGAAAAGTTAACTGCAAAATAAGAAAGACCGGAAGGCTCAGCCTTCCGGTTTTTCGTTTAGTCAACATATATCTCAGCTTCGCTGAACAGAGCGGCCTTGCCCGCCAGAACGACCCTATCGCCTTCGACTCTGGTGTACAGCACGCCGCCGCGCTTTGATGCCTGATACGCGGTGAGCTCGGTCTTTCCGAGCGCATTTGCCCAGTAGGGGATTATGTGGCAGTGACCTGAGCCGCACACGGGATCCTCGGGTACGCCGCACTTCGGCGCAAAGCTGCGCGATACGCAGTCAAAGTCGTTGCCCTTTGCGGTAATGTGCAGCAGCAGGCCGTCAAGCTTCATGACCTTTGCCATATCCGGCGCACAGGCGCGCACCTTGTCCTCGCTATCGAGAACGCACAGCAGATCGCGTCCCATAAACGCCGCTGCGGGCTTTGCTCCGATGACCTCGGTCATCGCGTCGGTCACGGGAACGGGCTTCAGCTCGTAGGCGGGGAACACCATTTCAAGGAGCTCGCCCTTGCGGTAAACTATGAGCTCGCCGCTGAGAGTGTCAAAATGCACCTCGCTCAGCTCGGGCTCAACAAAGCGGAGCACCGTGTAAGCCGTTGCGAGAGTCGCGTGACCGCACAAGTCAATCTCGCCGCCGGGAGTGAACCAGCGCAGATGGTAATGCTCGCCCTCCTTGACGCAGAACGCCGTTTCGGAGAGGTTATTTTCAATGGTTATCTTCTGCATGAGCTCATCGCTTATCCATTTATCCATAACGCACACCGCCGCCGGATTTCCGGCAAACACCTTGTCGGTGAACGCGTCAACGACATATTGCTTCATTTGATTTACCTCCTTTTGCTTTGTGGCTTAATTATAATACCACCACTTACTGCACACAATAGCAAAATTGTATGCAAAACAATTATTTCAGGATGCCCTTAATTATCTGCAGCGCATCCTCAAGCTGCTGCAAGCTGTCCGGTGCGCACACCGCAAGGCGCGCGCCGTTTTCCGGTATGCTTTTGCCAACTGCGAAGTGCTCGGCTCCGTACACCGCAACGCCGCGCCTTGCAGCCTCGCGTTCAAATTGCGCGCCGCTTATCCCATCCGGCAGCACGAGCCACCGGCTGAGCGCGTGACGGTCGCCGCGAACGGTGTATTCGCTTAATATTATGTCAACCAATTCGTTGCGCTTTTCTATGCCCTCAGCCCGCCTTTCCAGCAGCATGTCAAGCTCTCGCGAGACTATCAGCCGTGAGGCAAGCTCCGTCAGCAGCGCCGATTGCGAGAGGTTTATGCTGTAAAGCGCCTCGTCGATAGCCGCGCGGTACCGCTTGGGGGACGCAATATATGCGGTTCTGAGCGCCGGACTTATCGTTTTTGACAGGCTCAGCGTGAAAATCGTATTTTCCGGCGCAAGATCGTGTATGCTGCTCTGCCCGTTGGACAGAAGCTTGCATATGCCGTCCTCAATGACGAGCAGATAAAAAATCAACGGCTCAAGGAGCCGCTGATCTAATGTTATCTGTTTTCGAGTATCGTCATTGCCGCTGCGAGCATATCGGCGGCTTCCGCGCGCGTGAGCGCGGCGGAGTCGGCGCTGGTGTAGCTCATGATGTTGCAGGCATCGAGATTTGCGGCGGCCTGCGATGCCCATGAGGGAACGGCGTCGCCCGTGTCGAGATAGCTCACATCCGAAAGTCGGAGCAGTCTGCTGAGCATAACTCCGGCTTCGGCGCGGGTTATGGTAGTTTCGGCATCGAAGTATACGCCGCCGTCTGAGCACCTGCCCTTCACAACGCCGTCCTTCACCGCGCTTGCGACATAAGCCTTCTGCCAGTCGGGAATGCTGCCGTCGTCGGTAAAGCCGGTGCTCACAACGCCCTTGAGGGTGTCGGCACCCGTAACGCACAGGCACATACTCAGAAATTCGCCGCGGCTCAGCGTCTTTTCGGGCTCAAAGTAGTATTCGCCGCCGAGCTGGCTGCCGGTGAACGCTCCGCACTGCGCGAGCCTTACGGCGCTGCAATAGCTTGCATTGCCGTCCATATCGACATAGCTCACGCTTTTGTTTTTAACGAGCCGGATTATGACGGTAGCCTCCTGTGAGCGGTTGCCCTCGGCATCTATCGCGCGATAGCCGAAATAATCCTTACCCTTTTTGCCCTCGGCGGGGGTGTAGACGAATTTGCCGTCCTCGCCGAGCTCGATGCTGCCCTTTTTCGGCTGAGTGGTTATCTCGAAGCTCACCGTGTCGCCGTCTGGATCGACCGCGGCAAGCTGACCGCCGAACGATACCTCGCGGTAGGTCTCAAATTCGAAGTTCTCCGCAACGGGAGCCGAGTTGTCCGCGATAGCCGGCATTATGCCGGCGCACAGCGCCAAAAGCACCGCAAATGCTGCAATGTATTTTCGCATATCAATACCTCCGTTTATTTGTTTACGAAGGTATTTTGTGCAGACGGTGCCTTAATATGCATCATCCCGCCAATGACTGCGCAAGAAAAACGGCGGCTATCGACAGCACAAGACTCAGCGCGCAATATGCGACGGCGGCAGCCGGACGGCCGCTTTGAAAAAGCGTGACCGACTCGAGCGCGAATGTCGAAAATGTAGTAAAGCCGCCGCATATGCCGGTTTTCAAAAGCAGGATATACCGCTCGTCAAGCCCCGAGCCCTCCGATGCCGACCATAAGACAATTGAGCATTTTTTTACCTCAAAAAAACAAAAAGACCCCTGCATAAAGCAGAAGTCATCAGCGATGATCGCGTTTCCGGCAGAGCCGAGGGAGAACCTCATCCCCATATCGAATAATAGCATATGTGCGGCGAATAATCAAGCGGTGATAAAAAAGCCGGTCGGGGAGACCCCGACCGGCAGTGCGTTATTTAATTATGTTTCGGGAGTGACCTCAGGAGTGGGGTCAGCAACGATCGTGAATACGAAGGTCTTGGGCATTGCGAAGAAGTCGCCGCCGCGGACGCTTGCGGTCACGATGTAGCGTCCGGGAGCGGTGGGCATTTCGCTCTTTGCGTAGATTTTACCCACGCCGGTGAACCAGTAGTGGATCGCACCCGCAGAGGTGGAGTCAAGATCATCGCCGCTCTTGGTAAGCGTGCAGAGAGCATTGCTTGCCTTGAGTTCTTCTGCCTGAGAAACGGTAATGGTGTTGCGCTTTCCGTTGCTGTTGAGCATGGGGTTAAGCTCAAGCTTAAGACCGGTGTTTTTGAGAACCGTTACGGAAGCGGGGAGACTGATGCCGGTGTTGTAGTTATCGTTTACTGCAATTGCGGTAGCAAAGTACTGACCGGCGTGAGCAGGAGAACCGATAGCGAAACGCAGGTTATCGGCAATTTTGATCTGGTTAAGTGCATCGACAAGGTCTTTCAGATTCTGATAGGTAAGGCCATACTTCTTGAGCGCCTGATTAACCAAAAACTCGGTTAACTTGTTATCAACCTTTTCAAGTGCCTTATTGAGTGCTTCCTTAAATTCGCCGACAGTTATGCCCTCATTCAAGTCGGGAAGATCGAAGTAATTAAGGAAAGCGTTAATGCCGTTAACAAACTTTTCTTTTTCGCCGCTCAGCTGGAGATATACGGTGCTCTCCAGATTCGTGTTTACGCCGACATATACAACGTAAAGTTCAAGCGCGGGGTCGGCGGGATTGGTAGTAACATATTTGGTGATGTCGATTTTTTCACCGGCTCTCATGAATTTGAAGGCACTGGTAATGCTGACCTTAACATTAGCCTTTTCTACCTTGAACTCTTCATTAACGAAGTATCCGCTTGCTTTGTAGTCATCGGAGCCGTTAAACTTTACACGGATGACCTGATCGCCTGCACCCATCTGCTCAAAGGTGGTAAGGTCTGTTACACCTTTGTACCCTTTAATGTCAACATTTACCCTAATACTGTCGAGATCAATTTTGTCGTTCACTTTTTCAAGGGCAACAGGAAGCGCCTTGTATTGATATTCAAAGTCATCAAAGTTGAGAGTGTCTTTGGCGGGAAGAACAGACTTTTCCCAATCAATGGCGTTAGCAAAAATCTGCTGCTTCATTTTATTTGCGTCCATGTTGTAGGTAATGGTCGCGTTTTCTTTGAAAACGATGGTGCTCGTGTACTTGGCGACCTTAGTGATTTCGCGGAAATTGTCGGTGTCACTGCCTATGCAAACCTTAAAAGTGCTGTCGCTCTTTTTATCTGCAAGTGCGGTATGAATGTAGGTATCTTGAATATCACCCTTTTTGTGACCCCAGCCATCTTTTTCGTAGTATTTGTAAGATTCAAATCCATTAATTGAACCATATGAAGGGCCATATATAGCAACTTTAAAAGGATCTCCTTTAAGGTAACCCTTGCACTCATACTGCCAATCAATTGCCGCTATCTGCTCTTCTGTGAGTTCGTTGTAATTAGCAAGAAGTGCTTTTGCGAGCGCATCCTTGACATTTGTGCCATCAACAATGCGAATTTCGACAGGCGTGTCGGACTTTTCCTTGAGCACAGGCTCAACAGGCTGGACGGCCTCGCCGCCCTCGGTCTGGGGCAGAATGTCCTCACCCGCTGCAAACACGGCAGGGGACATACCCGTGGCCGATGCAAGCATCAGAACAGCCAAAAGGGAAGCGAGAAAACGCTTCAGATTGTTTTTCTTCATGCTATGCCTCCATATAAAGATTTTATAAATTTGCAAGTCGATTCTGTAAAAATACACTACATAATGTGACTTAGCATACAATATGATAACAAAATGATTAAAAAATTACAAACAAAACTTCGGCATTCGTTTAAAGTTTGTCATGATTTACGGAACTGCAAGCATAAAAGCTTTGCGGTGCCAAAAAAGTAACGGTTTTAGCTCAAAAACATTATTTACAGCTTGAAATTTGCACAATAGATGTGTAAAAAACCAACTTAAAGCATTTTCGGGCGTGGAATTGGTGTATAAACATGAACATGGGGTACAAAGACGAACGAACCGTCCGAAAAACAAAAAATGCGTTGACAAGCGGGGAGATTTATGATAACATCTACCCTCGTTAAAAGGGAGTAGTTGTAAAAGTGTGACCAACATACCCCGGCGAATATTGCCGGTGGTCACGCACCTGATTTCCGAGGTAATGAGACTTTTAGCACATCACGCGGTGATCGTGTCTAAAGTCTTATTTTTTTATGCTGAAGTGAAGAAGTAAAGAAAAAGGGGAATCGTTTATGGGAATTGATTTTACAGGAAGCACAATGCTTCTCGTCCTCGTGCTGTTTGCCGTAGGACTTATCTTTATCATAAAGGGCGGAGACCTTTTCGTTGATGCGGCGACATGGATAGCCGAGGCGTCGGGCATTCCGAAGTTCATAATCGGAGCTACCGTCGTCAGCTTTGCAACGACCATGCCCGAGATGCTTGTCTCCGTGTTTTCGGCATTTGAGGGCAATGCCGATATAGCGGTCGGCAACGCCGTGGGCTCCGTTACGGCAAACACGGGACTTATAATGTGCCTGTCGCTTGTGTGCATGGCGTGCAATATGCCCAGAAGACAGTTCGGCGTAAAGGCGTGCCTTCTCATGGGCGCTATCGCGCTTCTGTTTGCGTTCACGCGCGACAGCTCGCTGTCCATAGTCGAGAGCGCTGTGATCATGCTCGTGTTCGTAGCATTCATGGCTGAGAGCCTTATCGCCGCAAAGCGCGATCAGGGCACCGAGGCAGCCGATAATGACGAACGCCCGAAGGCCACCGGCAAAAGCGTGGCGGGAAACATCGCAAAATTCATCATAGGCGCTGCCGCCATCATTCTCGGCGCTCAGCTGCTCATAGATAACGGCTCGGAGCTTGCATCCATGCTCGGCGTTCCCGATGCCGTCATCGGCGCAACGATGATAGCCATCGGCACCTCGCTGCCGGAGCTCGTGACGACGATAACGGCGATAAAGAAGAAGCAGTCCTCGCTGTCGGTCGGCAATATCATCGGCGCAAACATCATGGATCTGACTCTAATCATGCCGCTGTGCGCACTGCTTCAGGGCAAGCCCCTCGGCATCGAAAATCAGGGCATGGCGCTGGATATTCCTGCGTGCCTTGTCGTCACCTGCGCAGCCATGATACCCGCGCTTGCCTGCGGCAAGTTCAAAAAGTGGATAGGCTGGCTCATCGGCGGACTTTACATCGCCTACCTCGTTATCATGTTCGTCTATTTCGGAGCATAAGGGAAAAAATCACTCCCGAGACCATGCGGTCTCGGGAGCTCTTTTTATGTTTAAGGAGAGAAAGAGTTATGACTCAATAAGCTTCAGCGCGCGGTCGAGGTTCGCGATGATGTCCTCGGGATCCTCAAGACCTACCGACATGCGCTGTACTATTCGGTTTTCAAAGAACGGGCATAGGCTATAGAGAAAGCCCCCTCACTTTCCATGCCGAAAAGTTGAGGGGGCTACAACCAAGTTTTTTAATTTTCTAAAAGATTTTTGAGCTTTGCTCTGATTTTGGCGATCCGCTTGCTGATTGCCTGTTGTGATACGCCGTAAATTTCGGCAAGGTCGGTGCATGAAATGCCGGCGTAATAGTGGCGGTAGATGAGGAGCTGTTCCTCATCGGTCAGCTTCACCTTGCTTTACTTCAATATTCTGACTTCATCCAGGAAGTCAAATCCATGCCGTCCGTGGTACGGCGGTCACAGCTGTAGGTGTACCCTTCTTGCAGAGGCAGCAGCAGGCCGCTGAAGGAAATTCTCTCTGAAACAGCCATGGCAGCTTATCTCCTTTATCTTATCGTAGTGTTATGTAGTCCTTCCGAAAAGCGGCAACGCCGTGGTTGCCGCCTTTCGGAAAGAGACTTGCTGCAAGTCCGCTTTCAGGAAAATAGGCGGTGACGGAATGATCCGTCACCGCCTATTGTGTTTAGGTTATTTCGATTTCGGAAGCGCCGGCTTATTCAGCATCGGATTCCTTTCTCTTTTTGCCGCTTACGACCAGCAGGGTCAGAACGCCGCCGCTGACGAACAGAGCAGCCAGCCAACCGATGAGGTTGCTGCTGTCACCGGTCTGAGGAGACTTGGCGGAGTCGTCCTTTCCTGGCTTATCGGTGTTATTATCACCGTTGCCTGTATTGCCGGTGTTGCCGCCGTCGGGGAGCTTGTCGATGACCGTGTTTTCGCTGCGCTTGGCGCCGCAAACGGTGCATTCCTCGTGCTTGATGCCGGTGGCCTCCTTGGTAGCGGCCTTGTCGATCACCCACTGGAAGCTGTGTGCTCGCACTCGTGCCAGTGATTGGTGCCGTCATACTTCCAATCCGTGCCGTAGCTGTGGGTATGAGCGCTACCTGTTGCGGGGATCGTTGCGGTTTCAAGAACCATCTTGCAGACGGTGCATTCCTTATGCTTAGCGCCGTCGGCGGTTTCGGTAGCTGCCGTGTCAACGATCCACTCGCTGGCGCTGTGAGCCGCAATATCGGCCTTGTCGCCGCACTCGCACTCATGCCAGTGATTGTCGCCGTCATATTTCCAATCCGTGCCGTAGCTGTGGGTATGAGTGCTGCCGATTGCCTTGTAAGTCACGATGACGGTCTTATCCGCATCCATTGTAACATCCAGAACATTGGCAAGCACGGGCGTTGCAGCGCCGTTTACGGTGACCGTGTCGATCTCATAGCCCGCGTCGGGAGTAAAGATGATCGTTTCGGTCGAGCCTGCCGCAAGTCCTGTCTTGCTCGCGGAGATCGTTCCGTGACCGCCGTTTACCTGTGTCGTAAGGCTATAGGTCGCAACGGGTGCGTCCTTATAGCTTGCCGCAAGCGCAACATCGTTTGCGGGCATGGTGAAGGTGGTGACGGCGCTTGCAGCATCGGCAAGAGTCACGCCGCCGGACTTCACGACCCACTTGTCAAAGACCTTGCCATCGGGAATTATCGCCGTGACGGTGATCTCAACGCCCGCAGCGGCGGAGGTAATGGCATTCCCCGATGCAGACGCCGTACCGCCTGTGACGGTAACTGCATACTCGGTCGCAGCGGGATTCTTCACAAACTTCGTTTCGCCGCAGTCGGCGCGCCGGCAGGTGTAGAGAACCCCTTCGCTCTTGCCCTGTGTTGCCGGTTTGCCGCCGTCCCAATCATGGCTGAGCTTATCGATAACATGACCGTAGCGGAAAATCTGTCCGCAGCCTTTTGTACACTGATAGTCGCCGCTATAGCCTGTGGTGGTGCATCCGGGCTTAACCTCATTGACCAGCTTGTAGTTGCCGGCAATTTCGTGGAGGGACGGGGTAGCGGAGCCCTTCTTTGAGATCCTGTCGCACGCTGTGCAGTATTGGTTACCGGAATAGCCCTTCTCGGTGCAGGTCGCCGCTCTTACATCACGCAGCTCAAAGGGGCCGCTATGCTTAAAGTCGCCCGATTCGCCCTTAACGGTGCCGCCGCAATCCGAGCAGCGGTAGTCGCCCTCATAGGCGCGGTGCCGGCAATCGCCCGATCTGGCGTTATAGCGTTTGCCGCCATGGCTCGGGTCCGTGGTGGCCGAGTTAAGCGTGCCGTAGTAGTAAAGCGGCTGCAGTGTACCGGTATGACCGGCGTTTGCGGGCGGGTAGATGTCCCGGCCTGCCTCAATTATAAATCCGCAGTCCGCGCAGGCGGTGTCGCCGGTGTAGCCCTTGCGGTCGCAGACCTGTGCCTTCGCATTGAGCACCGTGGTGCCGCCGCTGTGGTCACAGCCTGGCGCTGAACGCCGGGATCGTGCAGCCCCACTCGAGTGCGGAGCCGTTGGTCACCAGCTTGAACAGGGTCTTCGCCTCGTTGGCATTCCAATTTTTAGTAACAGGTAATCCCGTACCGCTGATGATGTCATACTCATTGTATTCGCGGAGATACTCCACCTTCCAGCCGATGGCCTTCTGACCGTCTCTCTCCTCGGGATAAAGCTTGATCTTATCGCCGGGCTCGACGATCATACGGGTTGCCCGGCCGTTTTTCACCGTCACAAGGGCGGTGTCCTTTGTCCAATGATCGATCTCTTCGCTGTCATTGTCCTTGTCGATTTTCGTCTTTGTGTACTCGCAGATGCTGCATTCGGACTCCATGCCGCCATTGCCGCCTGTGGTGTCGGGGTTTTTGACCACATTCCAGCGGCCCCAGCTATGGGGAACCATTATGAACTCCTCGCATCCGGGAACCTTGCACTTTTCGGGGTGGGCATAGCCGGACTCAAGGATGAGCTGCTCCACCGTCTTGGTCGAGCCACCGATGTTGAAGGTATATTCATAGATACTGCTAAAGCCGGTGCAGTCCCAGTTCCAGCCGTAATCATGGACATGGCTCTTCACATAAACGACATAGTCGCAGACGGTGCAGACGAGCATATCAACCCTGCCGCCGCCCACCGCGTCATAGCTTTTTTCATGCTCAAAGGTATGCGGGAAGATGCGCTCCTTGGAGCCGGTGGTCATATAATGCGCTTCGTAATAGCCCGCTTCGAACAGGCACGGGAGCTTGTGACCGTCGCATTTCGGGTCGCCGCCCACGGCACCGTTATGGGTGACCCCATTCTTATCGACCCAAGTGACATTGTATTTCGGCGTTCTCTCGCTGTCGTCGGTGGGCACAGGCACACCTGCCTGCTTATGGCTGTAGGCATGGGTGGCAGTCAGCTTTGCCTCCGCCGTTTTCATGGTGTCCGAAGGGTCACCCTTTCTGCCGATGACGCAGAAGTAGGAGAAGTCATCCATGCAGGCCTCGGCGGAAACCGACAGCCTCAGCGTGGGGGTTTTCACGCCCACATAGTAATCTGTTTCCGGCAGCTTGTAGGGTGCCGCCGTCGGTCTCGAATTATCCTTCTGATACCACTGATAGGTCAGCTCGTCGCCCTTCAGGCTCTTTGCCGAAACGGAGAAGGTGACCCAGTTATTTTCACTGTACAGCAGGCCGTTTTCCGGCTCTTCCTTATAATCGCCGCTGCCGTAGATGGAGGTCTTGCACTTGACGCCCTTGGGCTGGCGGGTGATAACGATGGAGCTGCCGCTGATGTAGCCGCAGACCTTGCACACGCCCTTGGCGTCATATTCATGGTTGGCGGCATTCAGCTTTTTACCGTCGCAATAGCGGCAGGGGTGCCAGTGCTGCGTTTTGTCGGCTGACCAGGACGAGGAAGCGATGTGGGTATGCCCGGCACCGGAATGCTCTGCTTTCAGATGATCCTCAAAATCAGAGTCACTGAAGCACCAGTCGTCATGATCGCAGCCCATAGCGCTCACGGCATCCCGGCAGCAGTCCTTGCAGCGCTGATCGCAGCCGTCCTCGCAGGGGTCGCTGTCGCAGAAGCACAGGCCGCAGTCCTCGCAGAAGTGATCTGCGTAGTCCGTATCCATTGCGCACATTCCCTCGGAGCAGTCGGAGTTGCCCTCGCAGCACTCCTTGCACAGCTCGCAGGTTTCGCAGAACTCATCCTCGTCTTCCTTATCCGTGACCCAGCCGTCGCAGCCCGGGCAGATGTGCTCGTCCCACTCGGCGCTTTCCACGCAGGTCTCGCCGTCCGGGCAGCCGCCGGCATCGGAGTTATCTCTGCAGCACTCCAGGCACAGACCGCACTCCTCGCAGGACTCCTGGTTCAGCAGGCATTCCTCGCACTGCTCGCAGGCCGTGTGGCAATCAATGCAGTGGACGACGCCGGTATCATCGTCGTCCACGCACTCGTCCACCGCGCCGAAGCAGCTGTCGCACAGCGAGCAGTGCATCGGGTCGCTGTCATCGTTTGCGCAGTCGTCGCAGAAGCCGCAGGTGTCGCAGATGGTTATGGAGCAGCAGGGACCCTTATGGCATTCGCCGCACAGCTGGTCATCCTCGCCGATGTAGCATTTGCCGCAGGTGGAGCAGTGCTTTTCCTCCATGCAGTCCGCGCACTTGTAGCACTGATCGCACCAAAAGGCTGTATTGAACAGACACTCACCGCAATCGTTGCAGTGGAATTCAACGAAGCAGTCGGAGTTGCAGTCAGCGGTGCAGAACCCGCAACCGTCGCACATATTCTCAGCCCAGTGGTAGTGGTCGCAGTATTCACAATCTGTGCCGTTGTCGTAGTCTTCCCAAAAGGCGTGAGCATGAAGCTCCATGCCCGGCAGCAGCGAGAGCAGCATCATAAGCACCAGCAGGACGCTGACGACGCGCCTTCGTGTGATCGTCTTTGTCATATTATCATTTCCTCTCTCAAAATATTTTTGAAGGGTTTTCTATATAGTTATGCCGTTTTTTTAAACGCTGTCGATGACCGAGGCAAAGTAGTTTTCCGACACGGAGCCGAAGAGAAAAGCGTCAATAAGTCCCTCGCGCTTTGCCTGCCGCACCTGCTCGGTCAGCTCCCCGTCCGTGTCGTCATCGACGAAAAGAATGATACGGCAGTTTTCCGTGTTCCGCTTTACCTTGTCGCGGATCGTCATTCGTTCTTTGAACATCCACGGTGAATACGCCTTGACCTCCATTAAGAGCACGTCCGGCCGATGCGTTTTGCACCACTCGGCGGTCGTATCAGGCGATTCGGAGATCACGACCTGACAATCGTCCAGCTTCTGCATCAGCATCCGCTCCATGGTTTGCGCATGGATATCGCTCTGAATATCCAGCACGATCTTTTTCATCCTTCACCACCGCCTTGTCTATACACAACGATATTTATACATATATTATTCTACGGATTTTTTAAGGCTTGTCACTGGCACAAGTGCCAGTAACGGAGCGAAAAAAATGTTTTTTCAAAATAATTCTGCCTTTTTTGCGCAAAGAACCCCTTGACCTGCGCGGTCAAGGGGTACTTTGCATTTATTCGTCCTTCAAAGTCGTTACCATGAGCTTATTTTCAATTGCTGTCGCAACGAGCGCCTCTCGGTTTTCAAACCCGCCTTTTCCCACCATATCGTCCAAATTCCAGCGAACGCCGTTTTTGGAGATGCCCAGCTTATCGGCTATCTCCTGATAGGTGAAGCCCTTTATATAAAGGCGCAGTATGTCCAATTGCCGCGGCGAAAATTTATCGGACATCGTGCCCTCCATCTCGATGGCGGGTGAGGAGTCGGGAAAGACCTTTTCGCCTGCCAGGGTGCGCTTTACCACGCTCATCAATTCCTCTGTACCGTGGTCTTTATACCACAGGCTGTCGGCTGCGCCCGCTTTCGCTCTTTGCAGCACCTGCGGATCGACAAGCGAGGTCGCGGCTACTATCTTGATTTTCGGAAAGGTCTTTTTGATGCGCTCCGCGGCGGCAAGCCCCGAGTGCTTATGCTGCGTCTGCACATCCATGAGGATGAGCTTTACCGTGGCGTCGCAGTGCTTTTCCGCTTCAAAGGCATCGCAGAACACGCCGACGAGGTTAAACCCGCCGTCTGCGGCAAGATGATCGGTAAAGTGCTTTTGGATGTACAGATCGTCCTCTACAAGTATGGTGCTTATCATAGCTCATTCTCCTTTGCGGGAATCGTGATGAGAAGCGCAAAGCGCGGCTCATGGGAAATATGCATCTCGCCGCCGTGGCTTTCAATGCTGTGGCGAAGCGCGGAAAGTCCGCTGCCCTCTCTTATCGGTCCCGTGGGCACTCTGCCGTTATTGGTTATGGTAATGTCGTGGCAATTATTGCGCTCGGCAATGCGGATATACATCTTATTGCCCTCCGCGTGCTTAATGCAGTTTGTCACGCACTCCTTGGCGGCGGCAACGGTCAGCTCCTCGGCGGCGGTATCGCGCGGAAGATAGCCCTCGACCTCAACGGCTACGCCGAGCTGCTTTGCGGTCTGCTGCACCTCCTGCATCGTGCCGACGGAGGTGACGCGGTTGCTTGCCAGCATACCGACGGCGTTTTGCAGGGCTTCGAGCTTTCTCTCGGTGTCCTCGCCGCTGCCGATGATGTCACGAATGGTCAGGAGGCTCCGCCCTATGGTGTCGTGAATATAGACCTTCAGATCGAGGCTCTCCTTTTCCTTTATGTCGTCCTCCATGCGAGCGTACATCTTCCTGAGCTTTCGATTGACTTCTGCCAGTTCTTTATTTATTTCCTCTTGCTTTTGGTAGCCGTTATACAGCTCGGTTACATTGTGCGCCGTTATCTGCTGCCAGCGGTCATCGCTTTCCACGGTGATATTTTGTGTGCGAAACTGCCAGACGGTCTTGTCGGGAAGGATGTAGCAATCATCCTTGACGGTTACGGATCTGTCCGGCACGCTCAGGGCATTTTCCATATCGCTTTTGATTTGCAGCTCGTGGCCGCAAAGGGTAAAGGAGAGCCTGCGCATACGGTTG
>SFLE01000027.1 GCA_004553495.1 Clostridiales bacterium
CCTTTCGGCAAAAACAAACCGCTCACGCAACGAGCTTATAAACATTCTGATTGAGGCAGCTATCAATATCGTAAAAATCGAAGAATGACCGAAGGGACGGAGCAATGCTCCGTCCCTTCATATATTAAAAAACCGCCCCCAATTGACTGCTTCTTTTTTTATTTTGTGAGTCTTATCATGTTGCCGTCTATGTCAGACACCTTGCGGGCACCGCACATATACATTGCGTCGGAGAACTCGGCCTTGAGCTTTTGGATGTAAACTCTTATGCCTTCCGTGCCGCCGCCGTAGTAGCTCACGAGCACGGGGCGGCAAATCATGACCGCGCCTGCTCCAGCACTTCCTTGTATGTCATTTTGCTCTCTCCTTTTTTGTCTATGCCGCCATTATAAAACAGCTATCGCCAAAAAGAAGCAAAAACATACCGACATCGAAAATCGATGCCGGTACGCTTTTAGGGGATTACTGCCGACGTATGCACCCGACGGCGTTTGAGGGGAGGAAGGGCCCCTCGGTTTGGGGAGGGTAGATCTGAGAAAATTACATCTGATCTGAAAGGAGAAATGTATACAGATAATTACGGTCTTACGGTCTCGCCGTCGCCGTTTGCACCGTCGATAACAGTCTTGGTGCCGAAGATGTGGGATGCCCACGGGGAGATGTAGTACAGGATGAGGTATGCGACCTCTTCGGGAGTTGCGGCGCGCTTATCGTAGGTGCCGGAAACGAGAGCTGCGTAGCGCTCCTCGGGGCTCATCGCGTCGCCAAGTGCGTTTTTGCCGATGCGAGCGAGCATGTTGGTGTCGACACCGTCGGGGTTAACGCTGTTGACATTGACGCCCTGGGGGCCGAGCTCACGGGCAGCGGACTTCATAAGTCCCTGGACTGCGTGCTTGGATGCGCAGTAGATGGCCATGCCGGGGCTGCCGACAACGCCGCCAATGGACGAGGTGATGACGATGGAGCCGTGACCCTGCTTTGCAAGAACATCGCCGCCGTACTTGAGCATGTACATCACACCAAGGACATTGATGCTGAAGACCTTTTCAAAGTTTTCCTTGCTCATCTGATTATTAAACTCCCACTTGCCTTCGTAGCCGGCGTTGGGAACGACGGAGTCAATGTGGCCGAAGTGAGCGAGTGCGCCGTCAACGAATGCCTTGACCTGCTCCTCGCAAGTTACATCGGCGACATTTGTCCACAGTCTGTCGGGGCCGAGCTCGAGCTCAGCTGCGAGCTTTGCGACCTTATCTGCGTCACGGCCGGAGAGGGCTATCTTTGCGCCCTCTGCCTTGAGTGCAAAGCACACTGCTCTGCCGATGCCGCCGGTTGCGCCGTTAACGAGAACGACTTTATCTTTAAGCTTAAGATCCATGATTGTATCCTTTCTGAATTTAACTTGTTATCAGCAGCAGGTCCAGCCGCCGTCGCAGGACACGATCGCGCCGTTTACATACGACGACTCGTCCGCTGCCAGATAAATTATCGTGCTGTCCAGCTCGCCGTCAACGCCGGCTCTGCCCATGGGCACGCGAGAATTTATCCACGGTCCGAGCATTTCCATTGCCTCGGGGCTGTTGGATTCCGAGGGGAAGAAGCCCGGGCACACGCAGTTGCAGGTGATGCCGTGCTTGCAAAGCTCGCAGGCGACCTCGCGAGTGAGGTTTACAACGCCGCCCTTGACTGCACAGTAGTTGGAGATGGCGATCTCGCCCGTGCCGATGCGGCCGAACAGAGATGCGTTATTGATGATGCGGCCGTAGCCGGCTTTGATCATTTCCTTGCCGAACTCGCGGATGCAGCGGAACACGCCGGTGAGCTCAAGGTCAAGACCGTGCTGCCAGAAATCATCGGGAGTCTCGGTGATGGGATAGAACGGGCCGCCGCCTGCATTGTTGACGAGGATATCGACCTTGCCGAACTCGTCGATAGTGGCCTTGACGGCTGCCTTTATATCGTCAAGCTCGCAGATGTCGCACTTGACGGGCAGGCACTTAACGCCCTTTGTCCTTACCTCCTGTGCGACCGCATCGAGCTTTTCCATGCGGCGTGCAAGCAGGACGATATCTGCGCCCTGACCTGCCAGTGCGAGCGCAAACTGACGGCCAAGACCGCTAGATGCGCCGGTGATGACTGCTACTCTGCCATGAAGATCAAACATATCGTACCTCCTTTGTCTTACAGGGGCAGACACTCATACTCGTAAATGTCGAGCATGAGCTTGCCGGGCTTCTTTGCGTTATCGAGCTTGCCGACTGCAAAAACGAACATCTTGTCAAGCTTGGGGTCTGTTGACTCGATGGGGCTTGCAAAATAGACATCAACGCCCTTTTCGATATTACCTGCTGCAAACTCCTTTATCTCGTCGACAGTGCAGAAATCGGCCTTGCCGGTGTAGGGCACATAGACCAGAGTGCCGTCATTGAGCTTTAATGTTATGCGGCCGTCGAGCTCAAAAACGCCGTTGTAGCGCAGAAGCTGCGTGACCTCGCCGCCGGGGACAACCTCGCCGATGATCTCGGTCTGGGTGAACACTTCGCCGGACTTGGGAACGGAGTTTACACGAACACCGCCGCCGACAGAGGGGTAAAAGCCCCAGCACTCAAGGTCGATATCAGCGGAAATTGTTCAAATCGTTAGCCATGTTTTATCTCCTTTCTCACTTCTTGGTGCGAACGGCGTAAACATCGTAGCGCACGACAACGGGGTCGGTGAATTTTGCAACGCCGAAGCCGATGCAGAAGGTGTGATTGAGCCATTCGTAGCGGGGATCGTCGGTCTCGAGCTGATAATGTATCGCATTGCGCACCTGCTCGGGGAAGATAAACTTCTTATATTTAAGAACATCCTCGTAGCCGCCGATGTCGTTTCTGCCCTGATAGGGCATGTAGATCTTTGCACCGTCATCGGTCTCGATGGTTGCGCGGACATTGACATTCTGCGTGCCGTTGGGTGTGCCGTGGCACCAGTCGCCGCCGAAGGGCTTGAGCTTGCCGTTTATCTTGTCGCCCTTTACCCAGCCGCCTACGATGTAGCCTGTAAGGCGGAAGCCGCCGAAGATCGAGGGGTCGTAGACTTCAAAATTGGGGTCGCAGTCTGCTGCGTAGGAGAAAAGGTACTCTAATTCATAAGGGATGAGATCTCTCATAACGATTTCTGCTCCTTTCTTTTGATTTGTCCATGCCGGAAGCCGGCATGGACAACAGTTTCATATTCAGCGATCGATGCTCATTGCCGCAAAGAAGCCGCTGCGTACCGCAGTGCCTATCTTGCCCATCTTCACGCTGTCGCCCATGGCGATGGTCTTGGTGTAGTACTTTGCCTTGAGTGCGTCAACAAGCTCTGTTCTGGGCTTCATGCCGAGAGCGTTGATGACGGTGTCTGCGGGGAGATACTCGGTGCTGCCGTCTTCCTTCTCGACGGTGACGCCGTTTTCGTCGACGCTGAGCACCTTGGTCTTGGTCATCAGGCGAACGCCGAGCTTGGTCATCTTTGCGCAGATGCAGTCGCGGTTGATGAACATTGCGTCCTTTGCCATGATGTCTGCCATCTCAACGATGGTGACGTTCTTGCCGTAGTCGAGCGCCAGCTCATAGCCGCCGTCGCAGCCGGACTCGCCGCCGCCGCAGATGACGATGTTGTCGCCCTTGACAAGGCCGTGATCCTTATGTACCTCGTACATATTGAAAACGTTCTTGCCGTCAAGGCCGGGGATCGGCGGGCACACGGGAACGGTGCCGGTGCTGACAAAGATCCAGTCGGCAGCCTCAAGGACGGGGTCGTCGGCCTTGATCTCGGTGTTCAGGTGGATCTCGACGCCGAGCTTATCCATCTGTACTGCATAGTACTCGAACAGGGCGCGGATGTAGTTTTTAAACGAAGATGTCGCAATGACACGGGCGGTGCCGCCAAGGTGGCCGTCCTTTTCGTATATGGTGACCTTGTGACCCTTGAGTGCGGCAACACGGGCAGCTTCAAGGCCGGAGGGGCCTGCACCGATGATAACGATGTTCTTGGGGTCGTTGGTCTTTTCGATCTTGAACGCTCTCTCCTCGCCTACCTGGGTGTTGACAGAGCAGGAGATCTTGGTACGGCGGTTCCAGATACGGCCGATGCAGTCCTCGTTGCAGCGCAGGCAGGGACGTACATCCTCGCGGTGGCCTGCAAGCAGCTTGTTGGGGATATCGGGGTCGGCGATGAGCGCACGGCCGAGGATGGCGAAGTCTGCCTTGCCGGAGGTTATAAGATCAAGTGCGGTGTCGGGGTCATGAGTGCCGCCATTAAGGATGGGCTTGGAGATGTTCTCTCTTGCAAAGTCACAGACATAGCTCATGCAGGCAGGACCCTGGTAAGAGGGCGGGAAGATGTAGTCAAGGCGCTCGTAGGAGCCTGCGTCAACGTCAAATGCGTCGATGCTGCACTTCTGAAGCCACTCGACGAGCTCCTTGGACTCTTCGAAGGTACGGCCGCCTTCCCAGCCGTGGTCAAGAGCGATGCGGAACAGGATAGGCATGTCCGGACCGACTACGGAGCGGACGGCCTCGACCATCTCACGGGCAAAGCGGGTGCGGTTCTCGGCAGAGCCGCCGTACTCATCGGTGCGGTGGTTGAACACCTTGGACATGAACTGGTCGATGAGGTAGCCTGCGTGGGCGTGGATCTCGATAGCGTCAAAGCCTGCGTCGCGGGCAACGCCTGCTGCGTACTTAAACGTCTCCTGAAGATCCTTGATCTCCTGCCTTGTCATCTCACGGGTGAGGACATCGGGCTTGAAGAAGGTGGGCTGCTCGCAGGAGGAGATGAGCTTGTCGCCAAACTCGTTGGGGTAGCCGTTGCGGCCGGTGCCCGGGGTCATCTGGAGGCAGATCTTTGCGCCCCAGCGGTGGACTCTCTCGACAAGGTCGGTGTATGCGGGGATGGGGATGTCGCTATCAAGGGTGCCCTCGTGGGAGCCCTGTGCGATCTTCTCGGTGAGCGGAGTGCAGCCGGTGATTATCATGCCGACGCCGCCTCTTGCGCGCTCTTCAAAGTAATCGATCTCCCAGTCGGACTTTGCTCCATAAGGGAGGGATGCGTTGTGGCCCATAGGAGAAAGCACGAGGCGATTCTTGATCTCCATTTTGCCTATCTTAAACGGGGTAAAAAGAGGGCTGTAATCTTTCTTTTCCATTTTGATTTGCTCCTTTGCTTCTTTTTTCTTGTTTGCTAAACATCGTCGTCCCGACCGTCGGCTCGAATGAGCCGACAGCCTGTGGTGTGTGTTTATGCGTTTGCGCTTGCTTTCTCGCCTGATTCGATGGCCTTCTTCTCGTCAACGACCTTCTTGATGGGCTTGCAGCCGACGAAGATCATGATAGCGAGGACGATGCCGAGGAAGCCGAAGAGCTTGAACATGCCGCTGTAAGAGCCGGTGATGTCATATGCAGCGTTCAGTACGGGCATACCGAAGGCAACACCGCAGTTCATAACGGCGATCATGATGCCCATGATCTGGCCCTGTGCGCGGTTGCCGAAGATCTGCAGGGTGTAAACGGGGAGGGTTGCTTTGAGGATGCAGAACGAGCCGCCGAGAAGGATGGTGCCGAAATACATCATGCCGATGGCAGGTGCGGTAGCATAGATGAACACCGATGCGATAGCCATGATCGAGTACGCGACCATGCAGGTACGGATGCCAAGCTTGTCGGCGAGGATGCCGAACGGCAGCTGCAGCACAATGTTTGCTGCGTACATGACAGACAGCATCACGCCACCGTCATAGCCGAGGTCGGAGGAGAAAATTGCGATGTTGCATATTGCGCCGTAGATGATGAGGCCGAACAGGCCGATGCCTATAGTTCCGCACCAGAACTGCACGGACTTGTATGCTTCCTTGGAGGTTACGCCGTAGGGGATGATCGCGCCGCTTTCGTCGGCGATCTTGACCTTGTCGTTCCACATGGGCTTTACGCCGTACTTCTCAGGGCTGTCCTTGAGGAACACTATGAGGACGATGGCGGTGAAAACAACGATAGCGCAGTTGATGTAGAGGGAGGTGGTCCAGCCGATGGTGTTGATCCAGTTGGAGACTATCGGGCTGAAGATAACGCCTGCAAGGCCGGAGCCGATAGCGGTCGCGGAAAGCAGGGTGCCGGTGGAGTGGGCAAACCACTTGCTGAATATGATCGAGCAGGATGCGCCCGAGCAGAAGCAAAGGGAGATGCCCTGAAGGATAGCTGCGAGGTAGAACATCCAGATGACGGTGCCGTTTGCGTACAGAATAACGCCGACAATCATCAGGATCGAGCAGAACGAGATCATCTTCTTGAGGCCGAACTTATCAACGAGCTTGCCGAAGAAGATACTTACTATGGCGTTTGCGCCGCCGTTAAGTGTGATGGTCAGAGCATATGCTGTGCGGGACACCTCGGGATGTGCATTGAGGATGGGCTCCATGTACAGGGTAACTGTGCTCAGCGTGATGCCGGCATATACAAACTGCATGAGTACAAGCAGTATCAATACGACCCATGCGTATTTGCTGCTTTTTACGAGTCCGCTTTTTTGCATTGTTTCAAACTCCTTTATACATTTTTTATCTGGTTGAAATTGACGCTTGCAAGTGCCGCAGCGTTAAGGTCTCTCTGCCGTTCCCGTCGAAACAGCTCCACCGTGCTGCCTTTGTTAAGACTTTAGCATGCTTTTTTGCCTCTGTTCAACTGCATTTCGCCAAAAAAGTGTCAATTGTGATTTATCATTTGCACAAAGAAAAATCAGGAAATATCTGAGGGAAATAAAAGCAGCACCGTCGCTTTTTTACAAGCTTTGGTGCTGCTTTGACAGTAAATTCTTATATTTGGTTATAATCTGTTAAATTAGTGACAATATCTTGTTGCGGTTTTGGCATTAAGAACCCGCAATATTTTAATTATATCACATAGTTTGTCTAAATGCACTGTTAATTTTGCAAAACTTTTAACGCTGTATTTTTGTAATCATACAAATTGTGTGCAGCTTACTTGAAAAATCGATAATAATTTGCTAATCTTTTATCAGCCGATGCAGCAAAGCTCCCTTGATAAACCGTTAAACGGAGGCGTTTTTATATGGCAAACAGGTACATCGACAAGAATGCCGGCGACGATGTCTACAAATATATAATGGAGCTCATACCGCAGACAGATGACTTGAATATTTTTCTTCAGAAGATCTACATGCGCTACAACATGCCGGTCATTGTGACCGACATTGCTTTTCATCTGATTGCATACGGCGGCCCCTACCCCTGCCCCGACCCGCTCTGGCAAGCGCTCATCACCACAGGTGCTGCCGCTCCCGAAACCGTTATCGACTATTACTTTGGCGAGGGCTTTACCGACAAAATGTCTGCCGCAGGCGAGCCTATCGATGTCACCTGGGGCGTAAATATTGAGTATCCGCAGACGACATGCTCGGTGTATCTGGGCAACAGCATTGAAGGCTGCTGCTCGGTCATGTATCGTGAGCGGGAAAAGCTGGATTTTGCACTCAAGCTCAACGGTGCAGTCAAGACCGCGGTCGAGATATACCTCGGCGGCAAGATGCGTCGCCAGCCCATGGGCTCTGCGCCCGACAGGCTGATCGCTGCCCGTGTGCTTCTTGAAAACACCGACGCGCCCATCCAGCTTCTGACGAGTACGGCGTTTTACAAAAATGTCGGCCTTAACCCGGGCTACATGGTCGTTGCAATGCATACCGACGAGATAAGTGTCGGCAGGCTGCAAAACATCGTCAGCAGCATCAAGATACTCCACCCGAACATGCTGTATGTCAACAAGTCCGACGACATGTACATGCTGTTTCAAAACATTAATGACGATGCGATGCGTGAAAAGATACTGTCGGATATCAAAGCCGAGGCCTCGGCCAAGGCCGCGTTTATCTGCGGCGCTTCGGGCACCTTTGCCGATCTCGAGAAACGTGACGCTTACATCGAGCAGGCGCGGCTGGCGTTGGAACACGGCATCGAGCAGGGTGGCCGCAACTGCATCCATTCGTTTTTTGATTACTTCGCCGAGATAATTCTCCGTCACGGCTACGACAATATTTACCCCGAGAGTCTTGTCGTGCCGGAGCTTAAGCGGCTCATCGATTTTGACAAGGAAAACTCCTCGGACTACTACCAGTCGATGTGCTGTTATATCTTTGAGCGCTGCGACATGACAAAGGCCGCGGCCAAGCTCTATGTCCACCGCAACTCACTCATGTACCGCATCAAAAAGTGCGAGGAGATCATGCAGGCAGACCTGTCTGACCGCGAGACCTACGAGCGCTTGTGGCTGTGCTGCACGATACGGGCGTTACCCTCTCATTCAAATAAGCAGTAAAAAACAAGAGATCGCAAAATACCGCCGACATCTTGCTTTTGAATGGGGCAAATTCCTTGTTCCTGTGCTAATCTCTATTGCAGCTCTGATAGTAGCTATCATAAAATGAAGAAAGACCACATCCAAGGACTTTACTCCAAAGATGTGGTCTTTCTGTTGGCACCGCTTGAAGACGCCACTAAAACCAGTTAATTTGAACTGTCGTTAAGTGAGTGCCTCCAAAGGGCGGTTTTTATTAGTTTATGATGCGTTTTGCGCCGGTGTAGTGGTTGAGATAGTAGCTGGCGCTCAGCGAGGTTATGCACACGCAGCCCTTGCCGGACGAGGCGTGGATAAACTGATTGTTCCCGATGTACATTCCGACATGACCGATGGGGTCAACGCTGTCGGAGAAGAACACGAGGTCTCCGGGGCGCAGGTCGCTCTTGGCGACCGAAACGCCGTTGTTGTTATACTGGCTGGTTGCGCCGCGCATGAGCTTGTAGCCATACTGCCCATAGAGGTAGTAAATAAAGCCGGAGCAATCGAAGCCGCGCGGGGAGTAGCCGCCGTAGACATAGGGCGTTCCGAGATACTGCTTTGCAGTGGCAACTATCTGGTCGGCGACCGCGTTGCCGGTGCTCAGGCGGACATAATCGGCGCTCATATAGCCGCTGAGACCGTTATAGCTCACGGCGTACCAATTGCCGGTCTTGCCGGTGACCTTGAGCTGTATGCCCTTATTGTAGTAGCCGATGGTGGAATAGCTCGTGCCCGGGCCGCTGCGCATACGCACGCCGTTGCCGGTGACGATGCCGACATTGTCGAGCTTTTCGGTCGGCTCCGAAACGGACGAACCGAGCTTTATGTAGTCCGCGCTCATGTAGCCGTACTTGCCGTTTACACTGATCTCGTACCACGAGCCGGTCTTGCCGGTGACCTTTACGCTCGTATTCTTATTAAACGAGCCGAGAACGGCGAAATCGGTGCTGGGACCCATGCGCAGTCGGACGGAATTGCCGCTTATGGTGCCGCTTTTGGCGGTGCAGCTCTCATCGGGAGTAACGCGCATATACTGCGCGGAGATGTAGCCGGTCTTGCCGTTATACGATACCTTGTACCAGTCCTTGACCGAGCCGAGGACGCTCATGGTAACGCCGTTGGAGTAGTAGCCCAGAACATTGCAGTTCGTGTTCGGCTGACTTCTCATGCGAACGCTTGTACCGATGACCGAGCCCTTGAAGCCGCCGGTCGTCGGGGTCGAAGGAGTTGCCGAGGGAGCCGAGGGCTGAGTTCCGCCGACGGTGAGCTTCATGTAATCGGCACTTATGTAGCCGGTCTTGCCGTTATAGCTTACCTCATACCAGTTGCCGGATGCACCGACTACGGACATTTTCGTGCCCTTCTGATATGCACCCATGACGGAATAATTCGTACCCGCGCCGCTTCTCATGCGGACATCGCTGCCGTTTACGGTGCCGGTGCCGAAATTGCCGCTGACCTTGCTCACGGCGGTGAGATACTCCGCGGAGGCATAGCCCGCGGTGTTGTTATAAACGATCTTGCACCAGCCGTTCTGCGTAAGTCCAACTATGACCTCCGCACCCTTGGGCATGGTCATGATTATACTCTTGTTCGTGCCCGCGCCGCTTCTGAGGTTGAGCGCCGTTGTCGTCTTTGCGCCGCTTATTCCGGCAGCGTCAGCCGAAACCGGCATCAGGCTCACGCAAAGAATGACCGCGAGCATTAAGCTTATCAGTCGTTTTTTCATTTTACACTCTCCATGTTTAACACTGGTTGTAATCAAATTGTAACACGGAAGTCGAATTATGTCAACACTGGCAACCGTATATCCGGCATATTTGCTGTAAATATTCTGTAAACGCAAGCATTTTCGCGTTTTGCACTATATATTGTGTTTGTTTCCACTTTTTACGAATAGTTATTGTGTTTTTCCTCCACTGTTCGTTCACAAAATTTCGGTTTTCATTTGGTTTTTTATATGCTATACTATAAAATAAATAAAAACAGCCGAGGAATGATATATGAAGCGCTTATTTGATCATCGCAGAATAATTGCATTTGCACTGTGCGTTTTTATGGTTCTGCCGCTGTGCGCCTGCACAAACGACGAGCCCGTGCAGAAGCAGATATTTGCGATGGACACCATCATGAACATCACCGCCTACGGGAAAAATGCCTCCGACGGCATCGACGCGGCAGTAGGCGTTATAAACTCTCTCAACGATGTGCTCGACCCCGATAACGAGGGCAGCTATGCCTATCAGATAAACCACGCCGAGGGAAACGATGTTATCGTCACCCCGCAGGTGAACGAAATGCTGAGCACCGCGCTCAGCGTTTACAAGCTCTCGGGCGGTGCGCTCGACCTGTCCGTATACCCCATCTACAAGGCATGGGGCGAGTTTAAGGAGGAGACCGGACGCATACCGGACGACGATGAGCTCAAGGAGCTTCGCAAAAGCCTCGGCTTCGGCAAGACCGAGATAAACGATTTTGAGGGCGAGGCAAACTTCTCGGTGCGTATGCCCGCTGGAACTCAGATAAGCTTCGGCGCGGTGGCAAAGGGCTGCGCGGCAAAATATGCGATAGACGCAATGCGCAAAAACGGCGTTACCAGCGGCATAGTTTCGCTCGGCGGCAATGTTCAGACCCTCGGTACAAAGCCCAACGGCGAAAACTGGACCGTTGCGGTGGAGGATCCGAACAACACCAACGCCTATGTCGGAACGCTCAGTGTAGGCGAGACCGCGATAGTTACAAGCGGCAGCTATCAGCGCTATTTCATCGGCAGTGACGGCACGAAATATCACCACCTCATAGACCCGAGCACCGGAAAGCCCGTCGATAACGACCTTGTTTCCGTGACCATAATCTGCGAGGACGGCACCCTTGCCGACTGTCTGTCTACCGCGATGTTCATTCTCGGTCAAAAGGCCGCGCTTCAATACTGGCGCGATAACGGCGGCTTTGACATGATAATGATAACAAAGGACAACGAGGTGCTGTGCACTACCGGTCTTATCGAGGTGTTCACACTGACAAACACGACCGATTACACGGTAAAAATGGTAGAGTAAGTTTACATAATATCGAGCTTAACGAAATGAAATATCTTGACACCGATATTCGATACTGCAAGGGCATAGGCGAGAAAAAAGCCCAGCTTTTTAACAAGCTGGGCATATTCTCAGTTTATGACCTTGTTTGCTATTTTCCGAGAAAATACGAGGACAGAAGCGACTTTAAGCCGATAGCGCTGACCTGCGACGGCGAAACGGTGTGCATAAAAGCCATCGTTGCAGACTCGCCCCGACTCAGCCATATCCGGCACGGCATGGATCTTGTGAAGTTCCGCGTCGTGGACGAAAGCGGTGCGGTTGACATAACATTTTTCAACCAACCGTATGTCACGGATCATATTCACCGCGGCGAGAGTCTCAATATCTATGGCAAAATCATCGGCATCGGCTCAAGGCGCACCATGTCAAACCCCGTTATTGAGCGCGAGGACGCTCCTGCGGGCGTTACAGGACGCATCGTTCCCGTGTACCGGCTCACTACCGGTCTTTCACAGAAGCTTATTATGAACGCCATGCGTCAGGCGCTTGATGCCTGCGGTCCCGATCTGCCGGAGGTGCTGCCGGAGGCGGTGCGGGAGAAATACCGCCTCGCGCAGTCGATGTACGCATATGAGAACATCCACTTCCCCGCCGGCTTTGAGGAGCTTGAGCTTGCAAGGCGCAGGCTCGTTTTTGAGGAGCTGTTCCTGCTCGCCTGCGCGCTCGGCAAAATGAAGGGCAGCCACAAAAAAGCCGACGGCATTTCGATGCGCAAAGTGTCACTTGACGAGTTTTACGATTCCCTGCCATTTACGCCGACCGGCGCTCAGAAGCGCGCCGTTGACGATGCAGTTTCGGACATGGGCTCGGGCTGCGCGATGAACCGCCTCGTTCAGGGCGATGTCGGCAGCGGTAAAACGCTCGTTGCCGCGGCGCTTATCTGGTATGCATGGAAAAACGGGTATACCTCCGCTTTCATGGCTCCTACCGAGATACTTGCACAGCAGCATTTTGACACGCTCAGCTCATTTTTGGGCGGCTTCGGCATCCGTATTGAAAAGCTCACCGGCTCCATGGCCGCAAAGCAGAAGCGCGAGGTCAAGGCGGCGCTCAAAAGCGGTGAAATTGACCTCATAATAGGTACGCACGCCCTATTTTCCGATGATGTTGAGTACTCAAAACTCGCACTCGTCATAACGGATGAGCAACACCGCTTCGGCGTTAACCAGCGCTCGAGCCTTATATCCAAGGGCGCCAAGCCCCATGTAATGGTCATGTCGGCAACGCCCATACCGCGCACGCTTGCGCTCATGATATACGGCGACCTCGACATTTCCGTTATCGACGAAATGCCTCCCGGAAGGCAGAAGGTGGACACATTTGCAGTTACCGAGAGCTACCGCACGAGGCTTAACGCGTTCATACGCAAGCTTGTCGGCGAAGGCAGGCAGGTGTTTGTCGTTTGTCCGATGATAGAGGAAAATGAGGAACTGCCGCCCAATATGAAGTCTGCGCAGGAGTATGCAGCCGAGCTTCAGCGGTATTTCCCCGATCTGCGCGTCGCCTGCGTTCACGGGAAGTTGAAGGCAAAGGCAAAGAACGACATTATGTCAACCTTTGTTGCCGGTGATATAGACATTCTCGTCTCGACGACGGTTATAGAGGTAGGCGTTGATGTGCCGAATGCCGCGCTTATGATAGTAGAGAATGCCGACCGGTTCGGACTGAGTCAGCTTCACCAGCTTCGCGGACGCGTCGGACGCGGCGAGCACAAGAGCTACTGTGTGCTCGTTTCGGACACGGATAACGAGGTCTCCATGTCGCGCCTGAAGGTGATGACTCAGACAAACGACGGCTTCAAGATCGCCGAGGAGGATCTCAAGCTGCGCGGTCCGGGCGATTTTTTCGGCTCGCGGCAGCACGGACTGCCCGCCATGCACATTGCCGACCTGTGCTCCGACATGAATGTTCTGCAAACCGCTCAGACGGCTGCGCATGAGCTTCTGCAAGCTGACCCCGAGCTCACCGCGCCGGAGCACGCGGAGCTAAAAAACGCTGTCGCGCGGCTATTCACTCTAAACGCCGACACACTTAACTGACAGAAAAGCTCCTGCAAATACAAAAGTATTTGCAGGAGCTTTAAGCATTTAGACTAAGACGCTTACAGCTTTCTGTCTATGAGCTTGTAGGCAATAAACAGAACGATGAGCAGGGCCATATCCGCAGCGATGTGCGGGGAGAATATGATTTTTTCCGGCAGAAGCAGTGCCGCTGCGAGCGCCGACGCTATTATGAGCAGCAGCATACATATAAGTCCGGCGGGTTTGGCGTCAAACGAATTTATTGTTATGTAAACCACTATCCCCGCAGCCGCGATAAGCAGTGACGCGCCGATAATGACATCGGAAACGCTCAGCGGCGTTATGTACCACGCCTCATTGCTCACCGCCTGCTTTATGACGGCAAAAACTGCCCATATCGCAAAAAGCGTCATCAAAGCGGGCAAAATATCCCTTATCGAGGTCATTATACGCTGTTTTGTGCTCAGTTTCGGTATCTCCGCCATAACGCTGTCGCAGAACGCCTTGTAGTCATCGCCTATCACATCGGCAGCATTCTCGCCGCGCTCCTGCCCGTCGATCAGCATTTGCGTTATATCACGGCGCACGAGTTCCTGATCAAGGTCGCTTATGCCGTAACTTCTTATGTAAACCACAATGTCGGTCAGTATGTCATTCAGAGCGCCCTTTAGCTTCTTTTCAAGCTCGTTATTCTCATCTCTCAGCTTTTTTGCTTCATTCTTCATTACTTTTTCCTCTCAGTGCCGCGTTTACCGCCTTTTCGAGCTCGCGATAGCTTGCTGTGAACAATTCCAGCTCCTCACTTCCCGCCTGCGTAAGCTTATAATACTTTCTCTTAGGTCCGAGCTCCGAGGCTCGGTAATCGGTACTAACAAATCCGCTGCGCTCAAGGCGAAGAAGCAGCGGATATATCGTGCCCTCGGCTATCTTCCCAAAGCCGAAGCTGCCGAGAGTCTGCGCTATTTCATATCCATATGTCTCACGGCGCGAAATTATTGCGAGAATGCACCCCTCAAGGGTGCCTTTAAGCATTTGTGAAGGTATCATCGGAGCTTCACCTCTATCTTGCTTTGCAAAGTACTTGGCTATATTGTAATGCATAGTAGATGTTTTGTCAATAAAAAAGCTACGGATAAGTTATCCGTAGTTTTAGTTTTTATTTGAACCGCTTCAGTCTCAACGCATTGGAAACGACCGATATGGAGCTCAGCGCCATCGCAGCGCCGGCAAACATCGGACTCAGCAGCGGTCCGCCGAAGGCATACAGCACACCGGCTGCAAACGGTATTCCCACGCTGTTGTAGAAAAATGCCCAGAACAGGTTCTGCTTTATATTGCGTATGACCGCCTTGCTTAGCCGCAAAGCCGTCACAAGTCCGCTCAGCTCCGAGCCCATGAGCACAACATCGGCTGACTCTATTGCGACATCGGTGCCGCTGCCAATCGCAACGCCTATATCCGCGGACGCAAGCGCCGGAGCGTCGTTTATGCCATCGCCCACCATGCACACCTTGCTGCCGCCCTCGCGCAGCTTTTCGATCTCGCCTGCCTTGCCCTCGGGCAGAACGCCCGCAAGCACCTTGTCTATATTCGCCTTATCCGCAATGCTGCGGGCTGCTTTTTCGTTATCTCCGGTTAACATAATCGTGTTTATACCTATATTATGGAGACTTGCAATAGCATCCGGACTATCTTTCTTGATCGTATCGACTGCGCCGAAGAGTCCCGCAAAGCTTCCGTCTATGGCGGCGAACATCAGCATACAGCCGGCATTTTCAAGCTCAATCTGCTCCTTTGCGGCATTCACCTCAACGCCGTTTTCCTGCATGAGCAGAGCGTTGCCGATGAGTACCGTTTTTCCCGAAACGGTGGCTTTTATGCCGCGTCCTGGTACGGCGGTGATGTTTTCAGCTTCCGGCAGGTCTGTCTCACGCTCAAACGCCGCCTGCGTTATCGCCTTGGCTACCGGATGCTCCGAGCCGGTCTCTGCCGCCGCACATATGCCCAGAAGCTCGTTTTCCGGAAGCGAGACCGAGTAAATGCTCATGAGCTTGGGCTTACCCTCGGTGACGGTGCCGGTTTTATCGAGAACAACGGTGTCGGCAAATGCCATTGCCTGAAGCGCCTCGCCGCTTTTATACAGTATGCCCATTTCAGCTCCTCTGCCGGTGCCGACCATTATAGCCGTCGGCGTTGCCAGTCCGAGTGAGCACGGGCAGGCTACGACGAGCACGGATACAAACACATTCAGAACAAACTCAATGTCCTTTCCGCACAGCGCCCAAATTATCGCCGCAACAACGGCTATCGCCATAACGACCGGAACAAACACTCCCGCGACCTTATCTGCAAGCTTTGCGATGGGTGCTTTCTTTCCCTGAGCATCCTCGACCATGCGGATTATCTGCGCAAGCGCGGTGTCTCCGCCGACCTTGGTAGCTGTGAACACGATGAGTCCCTCGCCGTTTATACTGCCGCCGGTGACGGTGCTGCCGACATCGAGCGTTACGGGAAGGCTCTCGCCGGTGAGCATGCTGAGGTCGGCGCTCGATGCGCCGCTGGTGACGGTGCCGTCGCACGGAAATCTCTCGCCGGGGCGAACGGTTATTACATCGCCCTCGCGCAGCTCGGACACTGGAACCTCGCCGGTCTCACCGTGGCGGGTGACGAGCGCAGTTTCGGGCGCAAGCTCCGTCAGGGCGCGGATGGCATCGGAGGTATGGCGCTTGCTGCGGGCTTCGAGGTATTTGCCGAGCATGACAAGCGTTATTACGACCGCGGCGCTTTCAAAAAACAGGTTCTCAGCGTAGCTCATATCACCGAGGGCTATTTTAATGAGCGCATACACGCCGTAAGCAAGGGCGGAAAATGTGCCCACGGCAACGAGAGTGTCCATATTCGGGTGACCCTTTACTAGGCTGCCGAAGCCGTTAATATAGAAATTCCTGCCGCCGATAACTATGGGCAGAGTCAGCAGAAGCTGCACGAGCGCAAATGTCAGCGGCGCATGGTGCGGCATCATGAACTCCGGCAGCGGCAGACCTATCATGTGCCCCATCGACACATACAGAAGCGGCACTGCAAAGCAGATGCACATGATAACGCGCTTTTTCATCGCGTCGAGCTCCGCCTGCTTTTCCTGCTGCTCCTTTCTGCGGTTTTCGGCTGCAAGCGCATCGGCGGAGATATATTCCTCCGCGCCGAAGCTCAGGCGCGAAACAAGCTCGCATATCTTCGGAACATCGAGATTATCGTCATACACGATATCCATTTTCTCGGTAGTGAGGTTTACGGATACGCTCTGAACGCCCTCCTGACGCTGCATGAACCGCTCGAGGCTCGACGAGCACGCCGCGCAGTGCATGCCGCTTATCTTGAATGTCTTTTCAGTCATGTTATCACCTCAGTTAGCAATCGCTAATCATCTGATTATATATTACACCGACAGGAAGAAAAAATAAAGTGATTTTTTTCTACAAAAAATCATTCCCGCTTCGCATATTGCTGGGCGGGAATTTGTTCACATTATAAAATACATAACTGCTGCGGCCGCTCCGCTGCCGAGAAGCGCCGACAGCACGGCAACAAGCCCCGTTGCAGCCGGTTTCTTTACTCTTTGACCCTTTACCGAGCCGACATACCTTCCGGCTGCCTGCTTTGCCTGACTAAGGAGCTGAGTGCGGCTTATGCCGGCGGAGTTCATATAATCCTCGCGGACAATGAATATTGCCTCCTCAAACACCTTCGGATCCGGTGATCTTACAACGATCACCCGCTTTGCAACGCCCTTTACCACATCTGCCGCCTCCCCGCTTTTTGTTCGCTGAGTATAGTTTAGCCGTTTTTCCATATTTCCATACCTCACGAACGCTCCTGAACACGGACGGCGAGCACCGTCATATCATCGGTCATATCACAGTTTTTTTCTGCGGCACGCAGGGTCTCGCGCGCAAGCTTTTTCATATCGTCGCAGCCGGCGGATAAAATATCGCGCAGCCACGCGTCGTCGGCATCGCCTACCACACCGTCGGAGGCTATTATCGCGGTGCTGCCCGGCTTCAGGCGCATCCGCACGGTGTCGGGCGCGGCTCCCGCGCTGCCGCTGAGTCCGGGAGCAAAGTTTTCGCACTTTATGCGGCGTATGCCCTTGCTGCCAGCGACATAGCTCGGCGCAGCGCCGTATTTATAAAAGCAGGTCTCGCCGGTGAACAGATCGACGCACATAAGGTCCACCGTGGCAAAGCCCCAGTTATCGCCGCACTTCAGCAGCATCACGGAGTTCAGCGTTTTCATGGCAACAGCGGGGTCTATGCCCGCGCGCAGGAACCGCTCCAGTATCTCGATTACCTCCTGGCTCTCCCCCGCCGCGTCGGGTCCGCAGCCCATGCCGTCGGAAAGGATAACGCACAAAACTCCGGCATCGGTCTTGAAATATGTACCCTTATCGCCGCTGACCTTTTCGCCTTTCTTCTTCATGGCGGCTATGCCTACCGACACCGCTAACGGCTCTGCCTCCATAAGGATCAGCTTTGCCTCGCTTCCGCCGCTTTTTATGCGGCAAAGGCGCATGCCGAGCACTCCGGAGAGCTTGTCGAGGTAATCATCCTGCCGCGTGAGCTTGCTCAGTGAGCCGCCCTCGATAACGGCGCGCAGCCTGCCCCGTGCATCGCGGTATACCGCGGCATCGGCATCAATATCGAGCGATAGCAGATAGCGTATGAGCCGCCTTTCGGCGAGGTGGTCGGCTCCGTTTGTGCCCGCCAGCTCCTTTGATACCTCGCTGAGGATATTCGACATATCCGCATACTGCCCCCACGCCGTATCGCGGCTCTCGCGCAGGCTTTCGGCAAACTGCCGCCGGTAAGCCGACGCGCGCAGCTCGCCGTTTACAGCCATTACAAACGCCTCGGGCATCCTGCATTTTTCCGTAAATCTGCGCGGCAGATCGCCGAGCTCGAGCGTTCCGCGTCTGAGCATTTCGCCGGTCGCGTCGTTGAGCGAGGACAGCGTGTCGAGGTAATCGCGGTTCCAGCAGCGGTTTTTCTCCTTGCAGTTGAGACAAACGCTGTCGGCGGCGCGGTCAAATACCTTGGCGGGGTCGGCATCGTTATACGGCTGCTCGACATTGCGCCGCACTATCTCGTACAGGCTTCCGTAGGCAACGCTAAGCCCCATCACCTTGCGCGAGACATATCGCCTGAGTCCTGACTCGCCGCTGCCGTAGGTTATCGGCTGAACTACGGAGCCCGTGCGGCTCAAAAAGCCCGATGGCAGCAGAATGAATATTACCGATGCGCAGAACACCTCAAAAAGCGAGTCAGTCTGCGGCTGCACAGTCCATGTCCCCGCTACCGCGGCAGCGTTTGCTGCAATGAACGCCATTATAAACAGCAGTCTGCCTCGGCGGTTGAACACGCCCGACAGCAGCCCCGCAAACGAATACGCCATCGTGTAAAACGGCACGCCGCCCGTCACGAGATCCATGGCGATGCCAAATGAGGCGGCTATGGTACAGCCGGTCATTATGCCGCAGCGAAGCGTGCAGGTCATGACCATGAGCAGGGCGAGCAACCTACCGAGCGATATGGCACCGAACAGCATTATCCGTGACAGCGCCATGAGTAGTATCGCAATTGTTATCAAAACACTTGCGGCATGGCTGAGCTCCTCGGACTCGGTAGTTTTTTCACTGCCGTCGAGTGCTTCGCGGAAAAACCAGCAGCCGCCGAACGCGAACACCGTTTCAAGCATTATGACAGCAGCTGCCGGAGCCTGACTGAAAACGGTCGTGAAGCTTGCGAGTATCCCAGTTCCGAGAGCGCACACCGCAGCAACTGCCGGTGGGAATACGCGGCTCTCGGCGGCACGGGTATCCTGAAACGCAAACGATATCGTGTACGCTAATACTATTGCCGCGAGGTATCGTATGCTTCCGGAAAATCCGGTGCTGATTATGTAGCCAATCGCTGCTCCGGCAAGCGTGCACACTCCGTTGAGCCCCGCTCCCGATGCCGTCACCGCTGCCATGCCGAACGGCCCTGCCGTTCCGAGCAGCCGCGCAGATGCAAGCATCACGCCGCCAACAAAGTGTATCACCGCCCACGCCGCTGTTACCACCTCGGGCGTCGTCCTCTCGTCCGAACTTTTCATGATCGCGGTCTTTATCGACGCGATCGAACCTTTCACGCTCATTGTTGCCTCCGCAGTTTACATAAGATATTATTTATTATACTTATGTAATTCTCCGAAGCGTGTCACTCGGCGCTGTAGAGAAATGTTATTTGCGCGGGGGAAATACTGAGAAATGATCTCATAAAAAAAGGTACAGTCCGGAGACTGTACCTTTTAAAATTAAGCTAAAGGATCACTGCTTTGCAGCGTCTTCCTTGCCTGCCTGAAGAGCCTTCATGTTGCCGGGCAGGAACTTTGCCTTGCGCTCGCCGAGCTCGATGCGGATGGCTTCGCTCATCTTCTCATCGTCAACAACGGGAGCCTTCTGAAGCAGTGCGCCCAGGATAGCGACATTTGCGCCCTTGGGGTTGCCAACTTCTTCTGCTATGCGGTTTGCGTCGCAGTAAACGACCTGAATGTCGTCACGCTCTGCCTTGCGGTCGATGAGGGAGCTGTTGATGACCAGAACGCCGCCGGGCTTAACATGAGACTCGAACTTGTCCAGAGAAGGACGGTTCATGGCGACAACAACATCAGCCATATCTACCAGCGGGGAAGCAACGGGATCGTCGGAAACGATGACCGAGCAGTTTGCGGTACCACCGCGCATCTCAGGGCCGTAGGAAGGCAGCCAAGAGACATGCTTGCCGTCGAGCATGCAAGCCATTGCAAGGAACTTACCGATCAGGAGCATACCCTGACCGCCGAAGCCTGCGAATATAAACTCTTTTTTCATATTATTCGGCCTCCTTGTCTTTCTTTACGCCGAGGGGATAGTAGGGAATCATGTTCTCTTCCAGCCACTTCATAGCCTCGATCGGGCTCAGACCCCAGTTGGTGGGACAGGTGGAGAGGACCTCGATAAGGCAGAAGCCCTTACCCTGCATCTGATAGGTGAATGCCTTCTTGATGGCCTTCTTGGTCTTCATGATATTTGCGTTGGTATTAACAGCGCAGCGCTCGATGTAGTAGGAGCCGGGGATAGTTGCGAGCATCTCGGCAACGCGGATAGGTGCGCCGCACCAAGCCTCGTCACGACCCTTGGGAGAGGTGGTGGTCTTCTGACCAACGAGGGTGGTAGGAGCCATCTGACCGCCGGTCATGCCGTAGATAGCGTTGTTGACAAAAATGGTGCAGATGTGCTCACCGCGGTGTGCTGCGTGAACGATCTCTGCGGTACCAATGGAAGCGAGGTCGCCGTCGCCCTGGTAGGTGAATACGAGGGTGTCTTTGCCGACAACGCGCTTTGCGCCGGTTGCGACTGCGGGAGCACGACCGTGTGCTGCCTCATACATATCGCAGTTAAAGTAATCATATGCAAATACGGAGCAGCCAACAGGTGCTACGCCGATGACCTTACCTTCTTCGATAACGCCTTCCTTCTCCAGCTCTTCGATGGATTCTGCTACCAGGCGATGAATGATACCGTGGTTGCAGCCGGGGCAATAATGGAAAGTTTTGTCGGTAAGGAGTTTAGTTCTCTCAAATACTACGGACATTTATTTACCCTCCTTCATGCTCTTGATCTTTGCAACGATCTCGTCGGTGGTGGGCATCCGTCGAGAACTGCCTTTACGCCGTCAGCGCAGGCAGCCTGCTTAACAGCCTCGTACGGGAAGGGCCATACGGTGATGGGGCGAACCAGACCGACATTGATGCCCTCAGCCTTGAGCTGATCGATAGCGGACTTTGCGATACGAGCGACGGTGCCGAATGCGGTGATGATGTACTCTGCACCCTCGCAGTTGTAGTTTTCCCACATCTGCTCGTTCTTGGTGACCTCAGCGTACATTGCCTGCAGCTCTGCATTGTGAACGGACAGGGACTCGGTGTCTATGTAGATGGAGTTGATAACGCCGCGCTTTGCAGGGTCGTCGCCGGGCTTCCAGCCGGTGCAGGCCCAGGGCTTCTTCTCGGGATCGATCTTGAAATCGACCATTTCGGGCATCTCAACAGGCTCCATCATCTGAGCGATGATGCCGTCTGCGATGAACAGAACGGGGATGCGGTACTGCTCAGCCTTGTCATAAGCAAACATCATGATGTCAACTGCTTCCTGAACGGAGGAAGGAGCATAGGTCAGCAGATGGTAGTCGCCGTTGCCGCCGCCCTTAACTGCCTGGAAGTAGTCGCCCTGAGAAGCCTGGATGTTGCCCAGACCGGGGCCGCCACGCATGACATTGAGGATAACGCAGGGGAGCATTGCGCCTGCGCAGTAGGATATACCTTCCTGCTTCAGGGAGATACCGGGGCTGGAGGAGGAAGTAATCGCACGGGCACCGGTGCCGGCTGCGCCGTAGATCATGTTGATAGCCGCGACTTCGGACTCAGCCTGAAGGAAGCAGCCGTTTACATCGGGATCGAACATACGAGCGGACATATACTCAGGGATCTCGGTCTGCGGGGTGATGGGATAGCCGAAGAAATAACGAGCGCCGGCTCTGATGGCTGCCTCTGCAATAGCTTCGCTACCCTTCATAAGAGTTTTTGCCATTTCTATTTTCCTCCTTAATCCTTCTCGATACGGATCACCACATCGGGGCAAGTGCGTGCGCAGGATGCGCAGCCGATGCACTCCTCAGGTTTTACAACCTCTGCCGGGTGATAGCCTTTTGCGTTGATTTTTGCCTTGGAAAGTTCAATGCAACCCTTGGGGCAAGCTCTTGCACAGAGACCGCAGCCCTTGCACAGGTTCTCATTGATGGTTACCTTTACCAT
>SFLE01000028.1 GCA_004553495.1 Clostridiales bacterium
ACCGATGAGGTATGCAAGATCCTTGGAGCTCTTCAGTCCTGCTTTTTCGCATACTTCTGCCATTGCCGCTACTGCGGATGCCTCGGAATTGATCTTGCTGCGGATGGTGGTATCTGCTACCATCTTGCCGTTTTCGTCCAGAATGACTGCTTTAGTGTAGGTCGAGCCTACGTCACAACCGCCAAAATACTTCATTAGTGTTGCCTCCAATAAACAATTCTTTAACTATTATTTTCGTTGCTATGCCAACTCTCCGTTGCCGGAGAGTTGGCAGTGTGTTTTTATTAGTGTTTATGCTCCCGGATCAGTGGATCTCGTTGTACTTGTAGTCGGGGAACTTATCCATGTCGTACGGAGTGGTGAGCATATCCTTGCGCTCCATGTTATCGTAGTGGTTCTTCAGGAAGGGCTCAACTACGTTGAACAGAAGCTTACCGTCGAGGTCAAAGAAAAATACTACAAACAATGCTGCATAGGTAACGCCGCCGAGGCAAAGCGCTCTTCTGATAAACTTTTTCATATTCTTTGTTCCTCCCTATTACCAAGTAAAGTCGTCGTCAAGCTCGAGGAGAGACGGATCCAGAGGCTCTTCGTGCATAACGGTGGTCATGTAGTCGTTTATCAGACGACGGATCTCGGCACGGGAAACGGTACGGCTGTCGGGAAGTGCGTGAGGAATCCAGAATGCGGGGATGTTTCTGTCACGGAACTCGTCCTCGAACAGGCCGTGTACGCCCTGCATGCCCTTGCACTGGAGCTGGTCATACATTGCGACCATGTCGCAGTCAAAGCGCTCCATGTAATCCCACAGCTCAAAGATGTGGTGAATGCCGCCGACTGCCATACGACGCATCGGAGCCCACATATGATACTGAGCAACGTCCTCGAGCATATTCTCGTAGCTGTCGGTGCGGATGGTCATATCGAACATGAGAGAGTCCATGTTAATGACAACATTCAGACCCCAGGTATTGTATGCCCAAGTGCACCAGTTGGAGTAGTACAGAGGTGCGCAGGACCATGCGATGACTCTGTGGCGGGTGTTGGGGAAGGTATTTGTCTTATTGCGGACGGCACGCTCCATGATCTTGCGGACATGGCCGTCGACCTCGTGCCAGATAGGAAGATCGCCGAACTGGGACTGATAGATACGATACAGTGCCTGAGCAACGCCGTTAATGGGGTAGGAATTGGTCTTTGCGGCAACTTCCCACTTCTCCCACTCGAACTTCTGAAGCTCGTTCTGGCGCTCGATGTACTCGCACATAAGGTCAAAGTTCATGGGAACGCCGGTCTGGTCCTCGATGAACTTCCAGCACTTCTCGATGTCCTTCTGGACGAACTTGTTTGCCAGAGGATCGTCGAAGATCATGGGCATCTGCAGAGCATACAGAGGCTTATCGTTGAACCAGTCCTGAAGAATAGCGGTACCGACGGAGCCGTCGCAGGCCTCGTTGCAGGTTATCATGAACGGGCTGTAGTCGGGAACATCGTCCAGAACGAACAGGCCGGCCTCAGCCTGGCACATTGGGCAGGGGTCGCCGGGCAGTCCGATGGACTGAACCGCGTCAATGTAGTTGTGAACGGTGTGAGAGTTAACATGGCAGGTTACGAAGTACGGGATCATTTCCAGAGCAACTGCCTTAAACTTATCGCGCCAGCCGTAGAACATACCGCCCCATACGGTTTCCTTCATTGACATGGTGTGATACCATGCGTCATTCTTCTTGCCGCCGTGGAGTCTGGTGTCGGCATTGAACATTGCCATGAACTGATAGATGGTCGCGTTGACCATTGCGCGGTAGTGCCATGCCGAGCCGCGCAGAGCCTCGCCGCGCATACCCTCAAGGCCACGATCGAACCAGTGAAGAACGGGCAGATAGGTCTGGCCTACCCAGCGGTAGCGCCATACGCCCTTTGCGAAGTTGACAAGGCCGCCGTACTTCATGACATCCATTACCATGTGCAGGTAGTTATACATCCAAATGTTATGGAAGTAGTAGAAGGTGTCCTTCACTCCGCGCCATTCTCTGTGCTTGTAAAGGCCGGTCTTGGGCAGGTAGTTCTCGCCGAGGCGGCGGCCGCCATCTTCAGCGGTATGGGGCTTGCCATACCAAAAATCTTTTACAGCTTTCTTAAAATCCATAATTACTTGCCCTCCTGAATCTTCTTGATCTCGACAGATTCAACGAATGCCTGGAAGCGGGTACGCAGCTGACCGGATGCGGTATTTATGTACTCCTTCTCGATCGAGCAGACAGGGATGCCAAAGTCGCGCTTCATGACAATAGTGTCGATGACGCGCTCGTAACTCCAGTACTCACAGAACTTGTTGGATACGACGATGATACCGTCGGCGTTGTACTCCTTAACCAGGTCTGCCAGACGCTGCTTTCTTGCGCGCATTTCGTCCTGAGGCATGAAGCGCGGGCAGTTGGAGGTGCTGAGGTAATGACGTGCGATAGCCTGCAGAGGAGTCTCGCCCTTCTCGATGGTGATGGGCTTGCGGGTCTCAACTGCGCCGTAGCAGTAACGGTCGCACACGACCTCTGCGCCGCAGCTCTCGATGAGCTTGGTGAAATCGGGGTCGTCGTTCTCGGAGCCTGCGAGCACGACCTTGCAGCGGAACGGCCACTTCTCGTCGGGCTTGCGGGTCTTCATTTCCTTTGCGGTCTCGCGCAGGTAGGGCAGAATGAGGTACTTCGGGCAAACGAGGGAAACAAGCTGGATGACATGGAACTCGTAGCCAGTGATGGTCGGGTTCTCGAGCTTGCGGTAATCGCCGATCTCGTTTATGAGCTTGCAGACCTCATTGTGCTGCTTGATGGCCTCCTTAAGCGCCTTGTCGGAGACGTCGATACCGAGGTTTTCGTGCAGCGGAGTCAGGACATGAGCCTTGAGCTGATCATGGTAGTATTCATAGTCAGCCTCGGTGTTTTTGAAGGGAACATCGGTGAACTCGCAGAAGAACTTGTCATTCTGGATGACGTCCATGTCCTTGACGGAGTCAAGATGCTTGGGCTTGATGTGCTCCTGGAAGCGGCAGGTGACGGTGCAGGTCTCGGTTGCCATCTGGGCATCGAGGAAGTTGAAGCCGCCCTCGAGCGCACGCTCGAAAAGGCTGCGGCCATAGTGACATACGCGAGCGGACATGTAGTAGGTCGCAATGTCGGGAGAAGTGCAGCGCGGTGCTCTCAGACGAACGGAGAAGCAGCCGGGCAGGTCGAGAAGTACTTCGGGCATGAAATAGCAGGTGTAGCCGAGTGCATATTTGCCCTCTGCCTTTGCCTGCTTTACCAACTCGTTGTTGGCTTCCTGAAGCAGATCCTCAAAGTAAATCAGATGCTTAAGGTCTCTCACGGATAACCCCCCATAAAAATTATTTTGCCTGTGTTATTACAAGGGCAGTATTCTGCCTCTTATGTACCTGTACATTCTATCAAAATGTCATATTATTGTCAATTGCATTTTGACGCCAAAATTGACATTTTGTGCACTTTTCGCCCGTTATTTGTTAGACATTTGTGCATATTGTGTCTAAAACGTGAAATTACTAAAAATATTTTTAATAGTTTCTGTACATGCTATACAACTACCCTGTATCATCTCGGGACTGCCGCCTCCCCTGCCGGATATGGCCGCATTTATGCTTTTAGACGCTTTGCGTAGATCGACGGTACGGCTACCAATGATGTATCTGAAGCCGGTCTCATCGCTTCCGGAGAACACCGCGGCTATGCCGCCGCATTTTTTCACCGCTTCGTTTATGAGCAGTCTGAGCGACGGCTCGTCCAGAACGCTGTCAAAAAGGCATATGCTGCCGTCGGTCGGCTCTATCTCCTGCGCGCGCATCATGGCAAGGGCTCTGCACAGCTCGGCAGACCTCGACTTGAGCTTTTCGTTCTCGTTCAGCAGACGGTGCACCGCCTGCGCCGTTTCATCGCGCTTTGCCGACAGCAGGGTGGATATTTCCGTGTTGTTGCGGCTGATGATAACCTCGTTATCATAGGCATCGAGTCCGCACAGCATGGTTATGCGCACTCCCTCGCCTCCCCTGCGGCGGTGCTCGGAGGTGAGGATGCGGACGGTGCCCACCTCTGCCGTTGTCGAGACATGGGGCGCGCAGCAGGCGCAGATGTCAGTGTTTTCCACTTCTACTATGCGCACCTGTCCGGCTATCTCCTTTTTGCTGCGGTATTCGAGCTTTTCGAGCTCCTCTGGGCTCGGAAATGTCGCGGTTATTCTGTAGTTTGCCGCAACGGTGCGATTTGCCTCCCGCTCTATTTCGCAAAGCTGCTCCCAGCTCAGCTCGCCGTCGAAATCTATCGTAACGACATCGCTGCCCATGTGGAAGCCGACATTGTTGTACCCATATTTCTTATGCACTAGCCCCGACACAATATGCTCGCCGGAGTGATTTTGCATCCTGCGAAATCTGGTCACCCAGTCTATACGGCAGTCATACACCTTGCCGCACTCCACAGGCTGATTTACATAATGTCTGACATCTCCGTTTGCGCCTTCGTGTGTGTCAAACACGCGCACATGGCCTATGTACCCGCTGTCGCCGAGCTGTCCTCCGCCCTCTGGAAAAAACGCGGTGCGGTCGAGCACCACCTCATATCTGCCGCCGTTTTCGGTGCACGAGGTGACCTCGGCGGTAAATTCCTTCATATGGCTGTCAATGTAATATAGTTTTTCCGTCATTCCGCACCCTCCGGTGTTTTTTTCTTACTATAACACTTTGCCGAGCCTCTTTCAATCCGGCAGGGAGCAAAACGCGAGATTTTCCGCCGCCGTGTCGCCGAGCAGGCAGGCGCGCCGTATCATCCCCGCGCCGTATTTACCGCGTATCTTATCCATGGCGGCATCTATGCCGCGCTGTTTATTCAGGTTTACATAATCTACGAACATATCCATTTGCTCATCGTCGCCGGCATGGACGAGCTCGAGGGCACGGAGTCCGAGACTGCGCAGGGGCGATGATAAATCGTGGCATCGGCACATGATGCCGAGCGCGCTCGTCACGAGCTCGGTAGTTATATCCGTCGCATAGCGCAGGCGTGTCCGGTGGCTTTCCCATTGGAGCTTTTCGGACCTGAGCGCCACCTCGACTGTACGACACCGCAGCTTCTGCGCACGCAGGCGAGCCGACACGCTCTCGGCAAGCATGATGAGCGTTCTGCGCGCCTGATCCTCGTTTTCAATGTCGTATGCCAGCGTTACGCTGTTGCCGATCGACTGCGGCGGCTCCTCCTCACCCGCTCTGCGCACGATGGAATCGTCCATACCGTTTGCATACCTCCACAGCGTTATGCCGCCTTTGCCGAAGCGCGCGGTAAGCAGCTCCGGATCGGTGCGGGCGAGCTCTCCTATGGTCTGTATTCCCATCCTGCCGAGCTCGCGGCGCGTGCTGCGCCCGACCATAAGCATATCCGATGCCGGCAGAGCCCACACCATCTGTCTGTACCTGTCCCTGTCAATGACCGTCACGGCGTCGGGTTTTTTATAGTCTGAGCCGAGCTTTGCAAAAACCTTGTTCCACGACACACCAACGCTTACCGTCAGCCCCGTTTCACGCTTTACGCGGCTGCGTATCTCCTCGGCAGTCCTGACCGGATCGGGGCATGCAAGGCAGTTTGTTATATCGAGCCAACTCTCGTCGATCCCGAACGGCTCGCACCGGTCGGTATATTCGGCGTATATCTCCCGAACGAGCGCGGAATATTTCGCATAGCGCTCAAAATGCGGCTCAACCAGCTCAAGCTCCGGACACAGCTTTCTCGCCTGCCATATCGCCATGCCGGTTTTTACTCCGGCTGCCTTCGCCATCTCATCCTTGGCAAGGATTATCCCATGGCGCAGCTCACGCGAGCCGCAAACGGCAAAGGGCTTGCCGCCAAGACGCCCGTCATACAGCTTTTCAACGCTTGCATAGCACGAATTTATATCCGAATGAAGTATAACCCTGTCCACGCTCTCATCTCCGTTCAAGACAGTGAGCTAATTATACATCTCCGTTTCGGATATGTAAATATATTTTTTATCCGTTTTAGATATTTTTCTTGATTTTTATATCTTGCAGCTATATAATGCTATTAGATTAGAGAAAAACGAAAGGAGACGAACGATGCACGAGAGTATCGGTGATGTTTTGAGCGCAAGGCGCAAGGAGCTCAGGCTGTCTCAGAGCGAGCTTGCCACCATGCTTGCGAAAGACGGGATAGATGTGACAAATCAGGCAATATCAAAGTGGGAGACCGGCGCGACGCTGCCTAACGCCCGACAATTTCTCGCGCTTTGCCGCGCGCTGGAGATAGATGATATAGGCGGCTCGTTTGGAGGCGACACCGGCGGGCTTCTCTCCGGTCTGAACGCCATAGGCAGGCGCAAGGCGCTCGACTACATCTCTCTTCTGCGCGAAAGCGGAAAATACTCCGTGCTGCCGGAGATAGTCGAGGTGCGGTCGCTGCCGCTGTACTCTCTCGCGGTATCCGCCGGCACCGGTCAGTTTCTCGACAGCGACGATTATGAGATGACCGAGGTCGGACCCGAGGTGCCGGACGGCGCGAACTTCGGCGTGCGCGTCGCCGGCGACAGTATGGAGCCGAAATTCCACGACGGTCAGACCGTTTGGGTGCGGCAGCAGCGCGACCTCATGTCCGGTGAGATCGGCATTTTCCTTTACGATGGCTGCGCATATCTCAAGCAGCTCGTCGCCGGCGACGGATGCTTCATGCTGCACTCGCTCAACCCAGCCTACCCCGATATAAAAATTTCGCCCGACCTTCCCCTGCGTGTGCTCGGCAAGGTACTGGCAGCTTAAAAAGAGGTCCGTCAGGCGCAACAAATAAGCAAACCCCACCGCTTATCGAGCGGTGGGGTTTAGTAAATTCAGTTGCTTTAATTACTTTGCTGCCTTTGCCTTCTCGCAGAGTGCGGTGAAAGCTGCGGGATCGTGGATAGCGGTCTCGGAGAGCATCTTGCGGTTCATGTCGATGCCTGCGAGCTTCAGTCCGTGCATGAAGGTGGAGTAGTTCATTCCGTTTGCCTTGCATGCAGCGCTGATACGGGTGATCCAGAGCTGGCGGAAGTCGCGCTTTTTCTGCTTGCGGCCGACATATGCATAGCGGCCGGACTTCATCATCTGCTCCTGAGCCATCTTGTAGTGGCGGGACTTGTTGCCCCAGTAGCCCTTTGCCAGACCAAGGATCTTATTTCTATGTTTGCGGGTCATCATTGCGCCCTTAACTCTTGCCATTTGTCATTTCCTCCTATCAGTAACAGTCAGCCCTTAATTATTTGTAAGGGATCATCTTTTTGATGGTTGCCTCGTTGGTAACATCGGCGATCGCGCCGGAACGCAGACGACGGCAGCGCTTGGTGTCCTTCTTGGTGAGGATATGGCTCTTGAACGCATGAGCGCGCTTTACTTTACCGGTTTTGGTGAGATTGAATCTCTTCTTAGCACCGCTGTGGGTCTTAAGTTTAGGCATGGTTATTTCTCCTTCCGTATGCTGCTATTATCAGAAATTTGTCTGTAATAACCTGATTAATTGTTTTCCTCCGCCGCTACGGCCTCTGCCTGCTTTCTGGCGGCTTCCTTCTCCTTCTGCGCCTTCTTGACTGCCGCGGCAGACTTCGGAGACAGGAACATGGACATATTGCGCCCTTCGAGCTTGGGCGGTTTATCGAGGTTTGCAATCTCCTCGCACTTGGCAGCAAAATCGCGCAGAATGACCTCACCCAGGTGAGTATGCGCCATCTCACGGCCGCGGAAGCGAATCGAAACCTTGACGCGGTCGCCGTCAGCAAGGAACTTGAGTGCGCTCTTGAGCTTCGTGTTCAGGTCGTTCTCGCCGATGCCGGGTGACATACGGATCTCCTTGACCTCCATGACACGCTGGTTCTTCTTGGCTTCCTTTTCGCGCTTTGACTGCTCAAAGCGGAATTTGCCATAGTCCATTATCTTGCAGACGGGCGGCTTTGCCATGGGCGAGATCTTTACAAGATCAAGCTCCTTCTCCTCTGCGATCTTCAGGGCTGCTTCGGCGGACATGATGCCAAGCTGCTCGCCATCGTCGCCTATAACGCGAATTTCCTTGTCGATGATCTCCTCGTTGATCTCATGATTCACACTTGCGATTGTAAAACACCTCCATAAATGCAAAAAACGGATGCCTGACAGCATCCGCGCGCAAAAACAGCACCCGCTCGGGGCGATGTCTATTGACCGGAACGCGCCCGAGGCGGTTCGGTGAGGTCGGGGATGCCGTACCTACTTTGTTTTCAGCTCTATTAATATATCAGCACTTTCCTCCTATGTCAAGGATTTTTTAAGGCGAAAATGCAGACAATAGCTCCGGAGTGATATTTTTTGGAGCTTATATTTATTTATGCGCTCGGCGCAGAGTTATACGGTATGATCGAAATACTCTGGCGCGGCAGAACGCACTGGACGATGCTGCTTTGCGGCGGCGCGTGTTTTACGGTGATGTATCTTATAAGCGCCGCCGCCATACCGTTCTGGTCAAAATGCGTTTTGAGCGCACTGGCAATAACGGCAATCGAGTTCTGCGTCGGATGTTTGGTTAACATAACGCTTGGATGGAGCATATGGGACTACTCCGGCATGGCAATGAACATAAAGGGGCAGATATGCCCCCTGTTCACATTTTTCTGGCTTTTGCTGTCGATCCCCGGGCTTGCGCTATGCTCGTTTATGCGAAGGCTTTTTCAGTCGTCGTTTCTGCCGTGGAACGCATAATACGCAAAGTACGCCGCGGCGCTGCCGGTGAGCACGCTCCATATGCTTGCCCAGCTCTGGGATCTCGGAGCTATGAAATATGAGCCCGCGACAAGCAGAGCTGCGGAGACTATGAGTCCGATGATGCTAAGCGTTCTGCCGGGTTTTCGCATTGCACACCGACCTTTCTCAGTAGCTCTCGCCGCCGTTGGGGTCTGCGCCCTCGCGCTCAAGCTCCATGGCGAGCTTCACTATGCGGCTGGTGCCGAGTCTGGTCGCTCCGAGGGCGATGAAGTCCTCTGCATCCTCGAGCGTTGCTATGCCGCCGGCTGCCTTGACCTGAACATTTTCGGGGCTGCAGCGGCGCATGAGCTCGACATCGTGACGGGTGGCTCCGCCCTTGCTGAAGCCGGTGGAGGTCTTTATGAAGTCGGCTCCGCACTCGGCAACGATGGTGCAAAGGCGCATTTTCTCCTCATCGGTGAGCAGGCAGCACTCGATTATGACCTTGAGCACCTTGCCGAGACACGAGCGGCGCACGGCCTTTATATCCTCGGCAACATCCTCCCAGCAGCCGTCCTTGACCATGGAGAGGTTTACGACCATATCTATCTCGTCGGCTCCGTTTGCCACTGCGTCGGCAGCCTCAAACGCCTTTGCAGCCGAGGACATATAGCCGTTGGGGAAGCCGATGACCGTGCATATGCGCATCCTGTCGCCAACATAGCGCTTTGCGCCGGGCACATGGCAGGGCGGGATGCAAACCGATGCGCACTGGTATTTTATCGCCTGATCGCACAGCTTTCTTATCTCTGCCTCGGTGCAGTCAACTCTCAGCAGGGTGTGATCGCAGTATCTGAGCAGTTCTCTTATATCCATAATGTTTGTTTCCTTTCAATTTGATGTTGGCAACATTATATTGCAAAGCCGCTGCATATTCAAGCATTTGTCATTAATATACTCTAACAAAAACTATTTTAATTAAGGACCGGAACAGACATATGGATGAAAACACAAGCAACAACTTCGCTCAGCTCACCGGCGTTATGGCATCCGCACCGGTATTTTCCCATGCGGGACGCGGCGAAACATTCTACACATTCGCGCTGGAGGTAGCCCGTCTTTCCGGCGCGACGGACACGATAAACATAATCGCGCGCAAGCAGCTTCTGTCCGCTATAGATGCCTGCGAGCCCGAAAAGCTATGCGTCGTGGGCGAGCTGCGGTCGTTTAATAACAAAAGCGGCGAGGGCGCAAAGCTCGTTATAACGGTGTTTGCAAAGGAGCTGTACCCCTGCTCGGGCGAGGATGTAAACCTCATCCGGCTCACCGGCACGCTGTGCAAGCCGCCTAACCTGCGCGTGACGCCTATGGGCAGGGACATATGCGACCTGATGCTGGCGGTAAACCGCAAATACGGGCGCTCGGACTATCTGCCGTGTATAACATGGGGTCTCAAGGCGCGAGAGGCATCCTACTGGGACACGGGTACCACGGTGTCGCTCGAAGGGCGGATACAGAGCCGCAGCTACATAAAACTCATCGGCGGCGAACCCGTTGAAAAAACGGCGTTCGAGGTATCGGTGACGGATATTGAGGAGATATGAAAAAACCGTGCATGACCTCGGTCATGCACGGTTTTTTGATGCCGTAGCATCTGTTTTCCTTTTTGCAGCAAGCGCCGTCACAAACGTTATGGTCTGCGCTGTCGGGACCGCCAGCCACACGCCGGTAAGCTCCAACATAGGCGGCAGGATGAGCAGCATGAGGAGCGTGCACACGGGCTCGGCATACACAAGGATATAGGAAAGAATAGTCTTTTCCGTTGCGTAGAAATACGATGTGGTTATGCGCACATACGCAAGAAACAGGAGAGGCACCAGAAAATACGGCAGATACCGCACAACTCCGGCATTTGTGTCAGCCGACGCGCCGAACAGCACGCCCACATGCGAGCGTGCGAGGAACACTCCTACCATGCATATAACGGTCACAACGGCGGCGGTCTTATAGGTAAGACCGAGCGTTTTCTTCACCGCATCCGCGTCCTTTTCGCCGTAATAATTACTGATAAGCGGCTGGCTGCCGTCGCCCACGCCCTGGAGCAGCAGATAGATTATGGAAATGATATAGCCTATGCAGCCGTATACCGCAACGGCGCACTCATCGCCGTAAAGCAGCAGAAAGCGGTTCATGAGCAGCATGGTAACGATAGGCGAAAATGTCAGTCCGAACGGAGAAACGGCTACCCGCAGCACATTCTTCCACAAATCAGCAAGCTTTTTAAACGCCGGAAGGCGCGCTCTGACTCTCTTGACTATGAAATAAGCTATCGCCGCGACCATAGTCACCGCCTGACCGATGATGGTAGCCAGCGCAGCTCCCTCCATGCCCCAGCTTAACAACCAGACAAACTCATAGTCCAGAAAGATATTCGTTGCAAATCCGAGTATCATCGCCGTCATTGCAAACGATGCCCCGCCCATGTTACGGATAAACGGCACAAAACCGGTAGCCAAAAGCTGAAAAACGGCGCCGAGGGCGATCACGCGGGCATATTCGGCGGACAACTTGAGTATTTCACCCCGTGCGCCGAGCAGCCGCATTATGGGCTCGGCGGGGAAAAACAGCAGCCCTGTAAGCACGATGCTCGTGAGCAGCATCAGAAGAGCCGTTCCGGAAAAGCACTCCTGCCGCTTTGTATCCTCGCCCTGCGCGTTCAGAATAGTGAACCTTATTGCCCCTGACAGACCTATGCCGGTGCCTATCGCGCCTATCAGCGCCGAGACCGGATAGCCTATGGTTATAGCCGCGATGCCCGTATCGCCAAGGCTCTGACCGACGAAAAATCCGTCGACTATCGTATAAACTCCCGACAGTGCAAACGCCAGAACGGACGGGATCACATATGAGAAAAACTTTTTATTCACCTTTCAGGGTCTCCATTTCCTTTTCAAAAACTATGTTAAACAGCGCGATGGCATCCGTCATCTGCTTCATGCGCTCCGCTCCGGCAATATCGAAAACGCGCTTTTCAAGCTCATACAGCGGTGCAAGAGCCTTATCCGCATAGTCCTTGCCCTCGGGCGTGAGGCGCACATACTTTTCGCGCCTGTCCGTCCCTCCGGCGGTGAGCTCGGCATAGCCATCGCTTTTGAGAGCGCGCATCACCGTGCTGACGGTCTGCTTTGAAAGCCCCGTGTTATCGGCTATCGCCTTCTGCGTTATCGGCTCGCGCGCGTTTATCGCATAAAGCACGAGCATCCTGTATGGGTTCTGCCCTGCCGAGGCGCACCACACCGTGTACAGGGCGTTTGTTCTGCCCCACGCCTCCCACATCATATTTGAATTAAACTGCATTGTTTTTACCTCTTGATTAGTATTTGCAAACACTAATTTACGCATAAAAGCTCATTTTGTCAAGCGTTTGCGCAAAAAAATCACCGTGCAGACGGTGCTCCCGCCCGCACGGTGTTCAAGCCTTTCGGCACTTATTTTGCGCGGATGATCTCTATCCAATAGCCGTCGGGATCTTCGAGGAAATACACTCCCATACCGGTATTTTCATAGCAGATGCAGCCCATTTTCTCGTGCTTTTCGTGCGCCTTTTCAATATTGTCCGTCGCAAAAGAGAGATGGAACTCCTGCTCGCCGAGGTCATACGCGGTGTCGCGGTCGCGCAGCCATGTAAGCTCGAGCGTAAAGCCGGTAACTCCGTCGCCGAGGAAAACGAGCTTATAGCTGCCGTCGGCGGCATTTTTCTCGCGCACGGGCTTGAGCCCCAGTGCTTCATCATAAAACTTTATGCTTCTTTCAAGGTCGAGCACATTGAAGTTAAAGTGGTTAAACGCAAACATATCGCACCTCCGTCATTTATGTTCTCATTTTATTATGTTTTTGCAGCCGATGCAAGCAAAAAACTTATTGGCATTTGCGCGGGCGTGCCTTATAATAATAAAAAACACTATGTGCGGAGAAATGCTATGAATTATTCCGAACTGATAGATAAATATGTGCCGCAGGACGATGTTTTTCTGTTTAACACCGGCAACGCGGAAAAGGCATGGCTGCTGCTCGGCTGCCATTACGAAAACGAGATAAAAATGCACCGCTTTTCCGTTTGGGCTCCGAATGCCGAGGCTGTGTCGCTCGTGGGCGATTTTAACGGCTGGAATCCGGAAAAAACGCCGATGGAAATGCGCGGCGGCATATGGCACTGCTTTGTGGAAGGTCTTGAAAACGGCGAGCTGTATAAATACTGCGTAACTCAGCGCGGCGGCAGGATCGTGTGGAAATCAGATCCCTTTGCACAGTGGTCGCAGACGGGACTGAACACGGCATCGCGCGTGTGGACAGGCTCGCACGAGTGGCGCGACGAAAAATATATGCGTCAGCGCGCTCACCGGAACTGCTTTGAAAGCCCCATGTCGATATACGAAATGCACCTCGGCTCGTGGAAAACGCCCGAGGATGGCGTAAACTACGCCCGCATAGCGCCGGAGATCGCAAAATACTGCTCTGACATGGGCTACACGCACATCGAGCTTCTGCCGCTCACGGAGTACCCCTACCCCGGCTCATGGGGCTATCAGGTCACGGGGTACTACGCGCCGACGAGCCGGTACGGAACGCCCGACGAGTTTGCCGAGTTTATCGACATTCTCCATGCCGCGGGCATCGGCGTTATCATGGACTGGGTACCGGCGCATTTCCCGCGCGACGAGCACGGGCTTGCAAGCTTCGACGGCACACGGCTTTTCGAGTGCAAGGAGGAGCGCATGGCATCGCATCCGGAATGGGGAACGCTCATTTTTGACTACGATATGCCCGAGGTGCAGTCGTTTCTCATATCCTCCGCCTGCTTTTTCTTTGAGCGCTATCACATAGACGGCATACGCGTTGACGCCGTTTCGTCGATGCTGTACCTCAACTACGGCAGGAAGGACGGAGAATATACCCCGAACCGAGAGGGCGGCAGCATAAACCTCGGCGCCGTGCAGTTTTTGCAGAAGCTCAACCGCGCCGTTCTGTCAAGCTGCCACGGCGCTATTACCGTCGCCGAGGAATCGACCGCCTATCCAATGGTCACGATGCCGCCCTCCGTCGGCGGACTGGGCTTCAGCTTCAAGTGGGACATGGGCTATATGCACGACACCCTCGATTACTTTTCGGCTGACCCCTTGTTTCGCAAGGGGCTGCACGATAAGCTCACATTCTCGATGATGTACGCATTCTCCGAGAATTTCATCCTCGCATATTCGCATGACGAGGTAGTGCACGGCAAGAAGTCCATGCTCAATAAAATGTTCGGCAGCTATGAGCAGAAGTTTGCAACTCTGCGCGCTCTGTACGGCTACCAGTTTGCCCATCCGGGCAAAAAGCTGTGCTTCATGGGCTCGGAGTTCGGTCAGTTTATAGAATGGAATTTCGAGCTGGAGCTTGACTGGCTGCTGCTGGACTACCCAATGCACAAGAAGCTGCGGGAATACTGCGCCGCACTCAATCATATGTATAAGGGCTGCCCCGCGCTCTATCAGGTGGACAACTCGTGGGACGGCTTCAAATGGCTGAATGTGAACGAAAAATCGCTCAGCTCTATAGCGTTTCTGCGCTCCGGCAGATGCGGCAGCGAAAGCTATCTCGTGTGCGCCTGCAATTTCATCCCCAACGAAAACCGCGGCTTTATCATAGGGCTCCCGCAGGCGGGCACGCTGCGCGAAATACTCTCGAGCGACGACGAGCGGTTCGGCGGTTCAGGTTTACATAATGCAGAACTTATCCACAGCAGCGATACCGGCTTTGACGATCTCCCCTACAGTGCTGCAATAGATCTGCCGCCGCTGTCGGCAGTATATTTTGAATACATTCCGGAAAGGACGGCTGAGAAAAATGAAGAAGCAATTTAAGAGCATCCTTAACGAAAAGGGACGCAGCGAGCTGCCCAACATTCTGCTCGCGGCGGCTGAATGCGCTCCCCTGTCAAAGACCGGCGGGCTTGCCGATGTTGTCGGAACGCTGCCGAAGTCGCTCAAAAGGCTCGGCTTCGATGCGCGGGTGATAACACCGTATCATCGCTGCATAAAAGATAGATACGCCGACAAAGTTGAGCATATGTTTGATTTTTATGTAAACCTCGGCTGGCGCACGCAGTATTGCGGGATCGAGCGTCTTGAGCTCGACGGAGTGTGCATCTACCTCGTTGACAGCGAGTTTTACTTCGGCGATAAGATCTACCGCGGCGGCATGGCAGAGGGCGAGCAGTACGCCTTCTTTACGCGCGCCGTGCTCGATGCCATACCGAACCTCGGCTTTACCCCCGACATAGTTCACTGCAACGACTGGCACACCGCCATGCTGCCCATGCTCGCAAAGACGCAGTACAATGGCTCGATGCAGGAGGGGCTGCGCTGGCTTTTGACGATACATAACATTGCGTATCAGGGAAAATTCGGCTTCGACTATGTTCAGGATCTGCTCGGAGTTGAGGATAAATACTACACGCCGGAGTTTCTTGAGCTGAACGGCTGCGCCGATTTTCTCAAAGCCGGCTGCGTGTTTGCAGACAGGATAAACACCGTAAGCCCCACCTATGCCGACGAGATAAAAACAGCCTACTTCGGCGAGGGGCTCGAGGGAATTCTCAGCGCCCGCTCAAACGAGCTTTCCGGCATCATAAACGGCATCGACACCAAGGTATTCAATCCTCTCACAGACCCTGCCCTGCCCGCGAGATACCATAAGGGCAGGCTCGGCAACAAAAAATTATGTAAACTTGCGCTGCAGGAGCAGTTCGGACTTGAGCAGAGAGCCGATGTGCCCATATTTGCCATGGTAACTCGCATGACCGAGCAGAAGGGCTTTGACCTTGTTGAGCGTATGCTCGACGAGCTCATGCAGTATAATGATATGCAGTTTTTCATGCTCGGCAGCGGCGACAGGGACTATGAGCAGTTCATGCGCGAGGCGGAGCAGCGCTATAAGGGCAGGCTGTGCGCGTTCATCGGATATAACGAAGAGTTATCGCACAAGGTATACGCCGGAGCGGACTTCCTGCTTATGCCGTCGCGCTTCGAGCCGTGCGGTCTGTCGCAGATGATAGCCATGCGCTACGGCACTCTGCCCATAGTGCGTGAGACCGGCGGGCTCAAGGACTCGGTAAAGCCCTACAACCGCTTTACCGGCGAGGGCACTGGCTTCTCGTTTGCTGATTTTAACGCCCACGAAATGAAGGATGCGATCATGCTCGCACTCGATTGCTACCGCAAGCCCGAGGTCATGGGCTCGCTCGTGCGTCAGGCAATGGAGGCGGATTTCAGCTTTGACCGCTCCTCCGAGGAATATGCAAAGCTTTACCTATGGATGCTCTAAAAAGAAAAGTTTACACCTACGGCGGCTATGACGAGCACTGGCAAAACGGCAGGCTGTACATCGAGTACCACCGCCCGCGCAACTACGATGTGGAAAGGCGCGGCGGCAGGTGGGTGCCGGTCGATAGCGTAAACGAGCTCATGTGCTCGTATCTCATATCGTCGGCTGTATTTTACGATGCCCTTGAGCGGTGCTCGCACTATGGCTATCCGCCGGAAAAGATATGCGAATTTATAAATTACGACACCTCAGCGCTTATACCGTCGGAGCTTTTCAGACTGCTGATGGACGATGCCGGACTCGGCATGGACGATGCCGTTAAAGCGGTTATTCGCTGCTTCGGCGATGCGCTTATTGCGCAGCCCGACCGCGACTGGCTGTTTGATATGCAGCCGCGCACGGCATTTCTCGAAAAGGTCCTTGCTGACGCGCTGAGGTTCAGTCCTCTGGCGTTTCACGATGATTACAGCGAAAAATATCGCAGTAGAACGGGCGCTATAGAAGAAGGCACCTGCCTTACGCTCTCCGTCGCGGCGTTCGGCGGCGTGAACTCCGCCGAACTCATCGTTTGGGGCGATGATTTTCGCGCCGAGCTCCCAATGCGGCACAGCGGCGGCTATTTCACAGCCGAATTTACGCCGGATAAGCCCGCCGCGCTGTTTTACGCATTTAGGCTCAACGGCAGCCAGGCTTACCTCCGCCCTGAGCACGGCGACGGCTTCCGCCTGACGGTTTTTAAGCGCGGATTTGAGACTCCGGAGTGGTTTCGCCGCGGCATAATGTATCAGGTATTCCCCGATCGCTTCGGCTTCTCCGACGATGATACGGCAGCGCGCGGCATAGAATACCACCGTGCGCTCGGTCAAACGCCGCAGCTCCACGGCAGCATCGGCGAGCCTGTAAAGTGGCAGCCGCGAGACGGTGAGCGCGACTACGCCCCAGATGATTTTTACGGCGGCACACTGCGCGGCATCGCCGCAAAGCTGCCGTATCTGAAGGCGCTCGGCATAACGGTGCTGTACTTAAACCCCGTTGTTGAGGCGCGCTCCAATCACCGCTACGACACCTCGAACTACGAGAATGTCGATCCGATACTCGGCACCGTTGAGGATTATGTAAACCTTTGTGCCGATGCCGAAAAGCTCGGCATATCCGTTATAAACGACGGCGTTTTCTCTCATACCGGCGCGGACAGCATATATTTTGACCGCTATGGCAGCTACGGCGGCACCGGCGCATATCAAAGCAAAAGCTCCGCGTTTTACAAATGGTTTGACTTTCGCTCGTTCCCCGACGATTACCGCTGCTGGTGGAACTTCAGGGATCTGCCTGAGGTTAACGAGGAGGATAAAAGCTGGCAGGATTACATCGTCAGCGGGCGGGACAGCATCGTTAAGCTGTGGCTCAGGCGCGGTGCGCGAGGCTGGCGGCTCGATGTCGCCGATGAGCTGCCGGACGATGTGCTCGCGCTTATTCGCGCTGCCGTCAAGTCAGAAAAGCCCGACGGCGTTATCATCGGCGAGGTGTGGGAGGATGCCGTTACCAAGATAAGCTACGGCAAGCGGCGCGATTACGCCCTCGGCTATTCGCTCGACTCGGTCATGAACTACCCATTCCGAGCCGCGGTGATAGCGTTTGTGCGTGGAGGTTTGAGCGCGTTTGAGCTGCGCGATGCGCTCAGGCAGCAGCAATATAACTACCCCGCTCCGCTGTACTATGCGCTCATGAATCTGCTGTCCTCGCACGATGTCGAGCGGCTGCACACCGCTCTCGGCGCGGACACTGACAATGTTAAAAACCTGAGCCGCGCTCAGCAGGCTGCGCTCAGGCTCAGCGATGAGCAGTCCGGACGCGCAACAAGGCTGCAAAAGCTGTGCGCCGCCATACAATACTGCGTTCCGGGCGTTCCGTGCCTTTACTATGGCGACGAGCAATGCCTTGACGGATCCGGCGATCCTTTTGACAGGGCACCGTTCGAGCCGTCGTATTCAGGTTTACATAATTATTACGCCGAGCTCGGACACATACGCAATTCCAGCAAGGCGCTCCTGTGCGGCGATGCCGAGTTCTCCGCTGCCTCGCCCGATGTGCTCATTATACGCAGAGAGTTTGAAAACGAGCGCGTTGTCTGCGTTGTCAACCGCAGCGCAGAGGAGTACTCCGTGCATTTACCGAACGCCGTCCCCCTGCTCGGCAGCAGCGTAAATGGGACATTGCCTCCATATTCGGCGGAGATATTCAAGTTAACATAACGCAAGAGCTCATAGCTACCTGCCATGAGCTCTTGTGCTTAAAATGCGAGTGATTTACTCATTGCGACGCCGAGAGTTTCTATAAGCCTTTCTATAGGTATGCGCTCATCCGACCGCAGCCAATCGGCATAGGCGCCGATGATGCCCGAGAATTTTCGCCGTTACTTCTGAGTCTGTCGCCGAGCATCAAGGTCAGTATCTCCGTGCAGTCGTTTATATCTATGCAAAGTACAGTTTACAAGGGACTACACAGGGTAGGTATCTGACGGGAGGGGTGCCGCCAGTCAGATTTTCCATGTGATGTTCAAGCTGTCGCTTGT
>SFLE01000050.1 GCA_004553495.1 Clostridiales bacterium
GATCTGGTTGCCCTGACCATTCCTCAGAAATAGATTGTAGTCATCCAGAAGCGTATCGACCGGCACTTCAAAAAGCTGCGCGATTTTCTCCATGTGCTCCGGCGGATAGAGGTCTTTGCCGTATTCTTCATAGTGGACATAGGTGCTCCGGTCTATCCCGGCGTAGTCTGCAACGTCTCTCTGCCGCAGTCCTTTCTGGTATCGAAGCCAGCGCAGCTTGTCCGCTGTTTCGGTGATTTCTGAGAAGTCTGAGAACTGCAAATTGAACTTTTCCGCGTCCTGAAACTTGTGCGGCAGCACCACCGGAAATTGAAGAATCTGGAGCGGGGCTACTTTTATCGCACCTGATACATTGGAAATCAGGATATAGCAGCGGACTCCCACTCTCGCCAGCAGGCGCCATTTTGCCTCAAAAGACACCCGTTCCGCCACCTCAATCGCCGATTGTTCCGCTGCGATAGTATAGCATTTTCAATGCATCGGCTGGCGTAGGTGGCGAGGCGGATGCCCTTATCCGGCTTATAGGTATTTATACCTTTAATAAGCCCTATCGTTCCTATTGAAATTAAGTCCTCAACATCATTTGTTTGAGTGTAGTACTTTTTGATTATGTGCGCAACGAGCCGCAGATTGTGTTCGACCAGCACATTTCTCGCCTCAATATCGCCGCTTTGCCACATCTCCAGATATTTTTTCTCCTCCTCTGCCGAAAGCGGACTCGGAAATGAACCTCCCTGCGATATTCTGAGCATCAGCAGAACTCCGCCGAGGAGCATTGCCAGCGAAACTCCAAGCATACGATCACCTCAGATAGAGTATATTTGAATATTGCCTGTACAAATTATATAAATTTCACACACAGCAGTGCCTAATTGTTGACAATTTCACAAAAGATGATATTCTAATTACAGAAGTGTTTATACATATGGAGTTAATAAGTAAAAGGAAGGAGCAATACCATGGCATTCAGACCGAAAATACTTGCACTGGCAAACAAGATTACCCTTGAGGCGCGCACCGGCATTCCAAATGTACCATCGGATCCGGAGTACCGCATCCTCGCCGAGGTAGTTACGGACGATCAGGCGGATGTAGCCCTTGCCTGTAAGGTAAGGCACAGTCTCACGCTCGATGATGTCGTAAAAAAATGCGGCAAATCGCCGGAGGAGACCAAAAAGTTGCTTTGGGAGCTTGGTAACGAGGGCGTTGTAGTAATATACACCGACCCGAACACCGGTGTTGAGAACTACACGCTTCCCTGCTGGGTACCTGGCATCATGGAAATGATGGTCGGCAATAAGGCACAGGTCGAAGCGCATCCCGAGATTGCCCGCTGTTTTGATGAGTACACTCTCAAGAACATGAAGCTCATGACGCCGAATCTGCCGCGCGGCATGGGCGTTATGCGCGTTATTCCCGTTGAAAAGTCCATTGACCTCAATCGCCACGCGGTACCAGCCGACCAGCTCAGCAAGTACATAGAAAACGCTTGGAAGATAGCCGTTACGGACTGCTCCTGCCGCCGCACGCGCCGCATTATGGGCGAGGGCTGCGGTCACCTTGAGGAGGATATGTGCATAATGCTTGACAAGGCTGCCGATTTTCATGTAAAAACCGGACACGGCAGAGAGATTACTAAGCAGGAGGCATACGAGATACTCAAGCGCGCAGAGGATAACGGACTTATCCACGAGCTGTCGAATACAGACGGCACCGGAACGGTTTCCGGTATATGCAACTGCTGCGAATGCTCCTGCCTGTCGCTGCGCGGCGGCAGACTGTTTAATGATCCGACCATAATGAAATCGAATTACCGTGCGCAGGTCGATAAAGAAAAATGCGTTGCCTGCGGTCAGTGTGTTGAAAATTGCCAGATGAACGCGCTCCGACTTGGTCAGAAGCTGTGCTCCACAAAGCCCCTTGAGATAAGAGTTTCGGAAACGCCCGACGACAAGATATGGACAAAGGAGCATTGGAACGAGGACTGGCGCGAAAACCGCGAAAATGTTGTTGAGACAGGCACCGCTCCATGTAAGACAAACTGCCCTGCTCACATTGCAGTTCAGGGCTATATAAAGCTTGCGGCGCTCGGCAAGTATCAGGATGCGCTGGAGCTTATTAAAAAAGAGAACCCCTTCCCTGCCATCTGCGGCCGTGTATGCCCGAAATTCTGTGAGGACGCGTGTACACGCGGTGACATTGATGATCCAATCGCTATAGACGATATTAAAAAGTTCATCGCCGAGCAGGACATGAAGGCTGAGCACCGCTTTGTGCCTTCGATGCTCAACCAGATAGGCAAAATGTACCCGCAGAAGATAGCCGTTATCGGCGCAGGTCCCGCCGGTTTGAGCTGTGCGTACTACCTTGCTGTTAAGGGCTACCCCGTGACCGTTTTTGAAAAAGAGGATACTCTCGGCGGCATGATGACCATGGGAATCCCCACTTTCAGGCTTGAAAAGGATGTCGTTCTCTCCGAGATTGAGGTACTGCGCGAGCTCGGCGTTGAATTTAAAAACGGTGTCGAGGTCGGCAAGGATGTAACTCTTAATGAGCTGAGAGCTCAAGGCTACAAGGCATTTTACATGGCGATCGGTGCTCAGAAGAGCTCCCCCATCGGCATTGCCGGAGAAGAGCTCGACGGCGTTTACGGCGGCATAGACTTCCTGCGCGCAACGCTCACCGGCAAGGCTCCCAAGCTCGGCAAGTCCGTAGCCGTTATCGGCGGCGGCAATGTATCTGTCGATGTCGCCAGGAGCGCCATAAGGCTTGGCGCCGAGAATGTTATGCTTGTTTACCGCCGCAGCCGCGATGAGCTGAAGGCCGATCCCGAGGAGATAGAGGATGCCCTTAATGAGGGCGTCAAACTTACGCTCCTGCGCGCACCGGCAGAGATAATCGGCGAAAACGGCGCAGTTAAGGGCTTGAAGGTCGAAAAAATGGAGCTCGGCGCTCCCGACGCATCCGGCAGACGCGCACCTGTGGGCACCGGCGAGTATGAGATACTCGATGTTGACAATGTCATAGGCGCGATCGGTCAGCGTATTGATTGGGGCAGAATTGACCTTGGTGCGATGAAGCTCGACAAGAAGGGCTGCGTAAGAGTAAATGAGCTCTCCTATCAGACCGGTGAGCCGGATGTATTTGCCGGCGGCGATGTCGTTACGGGGCCGTCCTTTGTTATACACGCGATAGCGGCGGGCAAAGAGGGCGCTATATCCATTCACAGATATGTGCATCCCGGTCAGACACAGAACCTCGGTCGTGACAGGCGCGTTTTCACCTCGCTCGACAAGAGCCGCGCTGCGGTCGCACTCGGCGGATATGACGCTATTCCGAGACAGAAAGCTGCGAATGCCGGAGCCGACAAAGCAAAGAGCACCATGAAGGACCTGCGCGGAACATTTACCGAAGAGCAGTTAAAGCGCGAGACCGAGCGCTGTCTCGGCTGCGGTGCGGTCGTTCTCGATGAATACCGCTGCGTGGGCTGCGGTATATGCACTACAAAGTGCAAGTTCGATGCGATAAAGCTCGTATGGGTCGATGAATTCGTTTCGCCCAAGGTCGAGAAGATAGCTCCGCATCTTATCGCAGGCATGGCAAAGCGCGGCGGCAAGATCGCAATTAAAGCTCTCAAGGATACCGCGGAGAAAATCAGCAAATAACGCATATAGTTTAATCCCCCGAGTCGTTTATGGCTCGGGGGATTGCTTTTTTTGTTCTTTTAAAGTATTATGTTGTCATTATGATTTTTTCGGAGGCTGCACTATGCACAGACCAGACGACGGCTTTTACCACGACCACGGCGACGGTATCATACACTGTCACGAAAAAGCACCATGCCCGAATATATCCGAGCATAAGGAGCTCGAGCATCCGCACCACAATCACTCTCATACCCACACGCAGAGCAAGGCAGTCATAAACAGGCTTGCCCGCGCAATAGGGCACCTCGAGTCCGTAAAGCGCATGGTGGAGGAAGAGCGCGACTGCACCGATGTTCTAATACAGCTTGCTGCCGTAAGGTCGGCTCTGAGCAGCACTGCACGCGTTATCCTCAAGGATCATCTTGAGCACTGCATAACCGACGCCGTAGAAACCGGCGACGATAAGTTTATCGAGGAACTCAACACCGCTATCGACAAGTACATCAACTGAAGAATCAGAATAAATATCCCCCGGCGAAGCCGGGGGTATTAATTATACGGGCGAAGCCCTATGTTACCAGCCACGCCTCATGCGGCGTTGGTACGATCTGACATCTGCATAGGCTTGTTACTATCTGCCCGTAAACGGGCTTAGAAGTTTCCCATTGTCAGTTGCTCACCCATCCTATCCTCCTCCAACTGGTTGCGGAT